>CALMVY010000233.1 GCA_937873245.1 uncultured Arthrobacter sp.
GCCTGGCCCGTTCCGTCCGGGATGCCCACGAAATTGCAGATGACCTCGCTAACCGCGGAATCAAACTCAGCATCGGGGGCTCCGTCCATGACCCCGTTGACCCGATGGGCAAGCTGCTGTTCAACGTGTTGGCGATGATCTCCGAGTTCGAAGCCGACCTCATCCGCATGCGCACCCGTGAAGGAATGAAGGTTGCCAAGGCCAAGGGCCGGCTACGAGGGAAACAGCCGAAACTCACCGTCAAACAGGAAAACCATCTACTCGAGCTACACGCAGCGGGGGGATACAGCAAGGCAGAGCTGGCCGAGCTGTTTGGCGTCGGTCGCTCCACGGTCTACCGGGCAATTGAACGCGGGCAACGCAGGACGGCCGAACCAAAACGCCCCTAAGAATCATTGTGGATAGGAGTGCTGAGCGAGAGCTGCGGAGCGTGCAGGGCAGTACTGAAAATTTAGCGCTCAATACTGGCCTGCACAACCGTGGAAACACGCGGGACGCAGTGCAGGGGATTACTGAAAATGCCAGGAAGTTATTGTGGCGGTATCCGTCGACACTGAGGAAGGTGCGTCGGCTTAGTTTTGCCTCCAGCGGTATTCGTTCTCCGGCCGGCCCGGTGCGCCGTAACGGGCCGTCCGGGTGACCGTGCCGGCGTCGGCGAGGTATTCCAGGTACCGCCGAGCAGTCACCCGGGACATGCCCAGGGCATTCATGACCTCGCTGGCCGACACGGCACCGGATTGCTGCTTCATGAAGTCCTGCACAGAGTCCAGGGTGGACGCTGCCAGGCCCTTGGGCAACGGCAGCTCGGAGGGGGCCCGCAGGCTCGCGAAGGCCTGGTCCACGTCGCTCTGCGAGGCTCCGGGACCGGCCTGGCCGGCGGCGGGGGAGGCCAGTTGCTCCCGGAAAAGCCGGTAGCTGGTGAGCTTGTCCGCGAACGTGGCGAAGGTGAAGGGCTTGATCAGGTACTGGACCACCCCGGTGGCCACCGCGCTGCGCACAATGTTCAGCTCCCGGACGGCCGTGATGGCGATGATGTCCGCGAACAACCCGGCGGCACGCATGCGCCGTGCGATGTCCAGGCCGTGCAGGTCCGGCAGGTTCATGTCCAGCAGCACCAGCTCCACGGGCGTGCCCGCCGCCGCGAAGTCCGTCATCAGCCGGAGCGCGGACTGTCCGTCCGGGGCGGAACCGGCCAGCGTGAACCCCTCCAGCCTGCCGACGTAGGCGGCGTGGGCTGCCGCGGCGATGGGCTCGTCCTCGACGACGAGTACACGGATATCGCTCATTGCTGTCCCTCAGTGGTCAGTGATGCCGCCGGCGATGTCCGCGCTGGCGGCAGTTCGGCGGCCGGCGATGTCGGCGCCAATGCCGCGGGCGACGTTGGCAGCGTGACCCGGAACAGCGCCCCGGCCGGGCTCGTGATTGTCATGGTACCGCCGAGCCGCTGCACGGCCTGGCGGACCAGCGCCAGACCGAGGCCCCGCCCGAACGGCCCCGGCGATTTGGTGCTGAAGCCGTGCCGGAAGATGTCGTCCACGGCCTGCGGATCGATCCCCGGCCCGCTGTCCTCCACCGAGATCTCCAGGGCGCCGGCGGACGCCTCCACCGTGAGCTCCACGAGCCTCGGCGCCGGGGCCTCGGCCGCGGCGTCGATGGCGTTGTCCAGCAGGTTGCCCAGGATCGCGACGAGGTCCTGCACCGCCAGCCCGGTCACAGGAGCGGGCCCATGCCCCTTCCCGCCGGTGTTCAGGCTCAGTTCGACGCCCCGCTCGTGGGCCTCGGCGGCCTTGCCCATGATGAGCGCGCCCAGGACGGGCTCTTCGATGGAGCTCACGAGGTCGTCGGTGAGCCGCTGGCTGAGCTCAAGGTCCTGGGTGGCGAAAGCCAGGGCTTCGGCGCCGCGTCCCAGTTCCATGAGGGAGACGATCGTGTGCAGCCGGTTGGCGTGCTCATGCGTCTGGGCGCGGAGGGCATCGGAGAGCGTGCGCATGGTTTCCAGCTCGCTGCCGAGGGACTCGATTTCGGTGCGGTCGCGGATCGTTGCCACGGTCCCGTACACGGCGCCCGAGCGTCCCGCGGCGGAGCCGGGCCCGACGGCCGGACCCTGGTTCACCACGAGAATCCGCGAGCCGGTCAGGTGGATCTCGTCGAGCGCGGTACGGCCCGATTCGAACAGTTCGCGGAGGCTGGGAGCCAGGGGGAGTTCCGCGAGCGACGGCGCCTCCCGGCGCCCGCCGTCGGCCGCTGCTCCGTCGCCGTCGGCCGAATCTTCGACGTCGGCCGTGCGGGGCGCGAGGCCCAGCAGTTCGGCGGCCTGGTCGTTGTACATCACCACTTTGCCCTTGGGATCGATCAGGATGACGCCTTCGCGGACCGAGTGGAGGACCGATTCGTAGTAGGCGAAGAGCTGCGCGAGCTGTTCGGGACCCCAGCCGCGGGTGACCTGGCGCAGGTACCGGCCCAGCAGCCACGATGCCGCTGATCCGCCCGCCAGCAGGGCCAGGCCGATGGCCAACAGCGCCGGCAGCCTGCCGGAGACGGCGATGTCCACGGTGCGGACGGTCACCCCGGCCGCGACGAGCGCCCGCACCGTGCCGTCCGCGTCCTTGACCGGGGCGATGGTGCGCACGGAGGGGCCCAGGGTGCCGGACGTGATCTCGGTGAAGACCTGGCCGTTCAGGGCAGCATCGATGGAACCGATATAGGGCTTGCCGAGTTCCTCCTGCCGGGGATGGGTCCAGCGGGTGCGGTCCGGCGCCATGATCGTGATGAAATCCGCGTCCGCGTCCGCCATGACCTTCAGGGCGTACGGCTGCAGCAGGGACGTAGGATCCGCGGTGCCCGCCGCGTCCAGCACGAGGGGGTTGTCCGCCATGGTGGTCGCGACGGCGGCCATCCGCCGGCCCGCCTCGTCATAGGCCTGGTCCCGGGCATCGACGAACGTGGCCGTGCCGACGACGGCCGTCAGGGACAGCATGAACAGCAGGTGGGCCACGAACAGCCGTCGGGCGATGCTCCAGCGGTGGATCATCAACACCTTCCATGACCAATATGAACGCAAGGGTGATGCGCGTCACGCCATCCCCAATGATGGTGGAACACGCAGAACGGACGCGATGGGCCCACAGGCTGGGCACCACCGACATCCAGCCTATCCAAGGAGAACACCATGGCCTCTCAACGAGGAGAGTCGGCGGCATTGGCCGCGGCGCCGGTCAAGAAGCGCAAGGGGCTCGACAAGTCCCATTATCTTTACATCGCGGTCATCGCCGCCGTTATCCTCGGCGCCCTCGTCGGGCTGCTTTTCCCCGAGTTCGCCAAATCCCTGAAGCCCCTCGGCGACGGGTTCATCAAACTCATCAAGATGATGATCGGCCCGGTCATCTTCTGCACCATCGTGCTGGGCATCGGTTCGATCGCCAAGGCGGCCACGGTCGGCAAGGTCGGCGGACTGGCGCTGGGCTACTTCATGGTGATGTCCACCTTCGCGCTGGCCATCGGCCTTGTGGTCGGCAACCTGATCCACCCGGGCGAGGGCCTTAAGCTGGCCCCCTACGATCCGAGCAAGAAGGCCGCCACGGACAGCACCGTCGACTTCCTGCTCGGCATCATCCCCGGCGACATCCCGGTCCTGCCGACCCTGCTCGCCGCGCTCCTGGTTGGCTTCGCCCTCCAGCAGATGGGCCCGCAGGGCGCCCCGATCCTCAAGGCTGTCGGCTACGGCCAGGCTCTGGTGTTCCGCATCCTGGTCATGATCATGTGGCTGGCCCCGGTCGGCGCGTTCGGTGCGATCGCCGCCGTCGTCGGTGCCACCGGCATGCAGGCCATCCTCAGCATGGCGACCCTGATGGGCGCGTTCTACGTCACCTGCGCCCTGTTCATCGTGGTGATCCTCGGCGGCCTGCTCAAGGTCGTCGCCGGCCTCAACATCTTCCGCCTGATGAAGTACCTCGGCCGCGAATACCTGCTGATCTTCTCCACCTCATCCTCCGAAGCCGCCCTGCCGCGCCTGATCGCGAAGATGGAACACCTGGGCGTGTCCAAGCCGGTCGTCGGCGTCACGGTCCCCACCGGCTACTCGTTCAACCTCGACGGCACCGCCATCTACCTGACCATGGCGTCCCTGTTCGTCGCCAACGCCATGGGCACCCCGCTGGACCTCGGCGCCCAGGTGTCCCTGCTGATCTTCATGATCATCGCCTCCAAGGGCGCCGCCGGTGTCACCGGCGCCGGCCTGGCCACCCTGGCTGCCGGCCTCCAGGCCCACAAGCCGGAACTGCTCGGCGGCGTCGGCATGATCGTCGGAATCGACCGGTTCATGTCCGAGGCCCGCGCCCTGACCAACTTCACCGGCAACGCCGTTGCCACCGTGCTGATCGGCACCTGGGTCAAGGAGATCGACGGCGGACAGGTCGAGCGTGTCCTCGCCGGCAGCGAACCCTTCGACGAGCAGACCATGATCGCCGGCCACGGTGCTCATGATGCTGCCCCGGAAGCGGCCTCCGAGCCCGCCCGCCCGGTTCTGGCGAACGCCTGATTCACAGCACCACTGACGAGAAACCGCCCGGACGCCTCCAAGCGTCCGGGCGGTTTCTTGCACCGGTTCTTGCGCCGGAAGAGCAACCTTCGACTTCTACCAGAAGGTTGAGGCTCAAATATTGCCCGCTGTCAAGGTCCGTGGAATACCGTGTCGGGCGCTGTAACCTTGGGAGGAATAAGCTCGGCTTGATCTCCACGGCAACTCCAACGGAAGAGATCAAGCAGGCAATATGAAGCACGACCATCACCGTCATCGAAAGTGTGGATAGATACGTGAGCAGCGAACAGGGTTCAGCAACTCTGGAAGGCACCGAACTCGATCTGGAAGACGCCGTCATGGGCCCCACCGGGCGCCCTCAACGCGACTTTCCGGAGCCCGCGCCGCTGTCATCCCACGGCCCCGCGCGGGTCATCGCCATGGTCAACCAGAAGGGCGGGGTGGGTAAGACCACCTCCACCATCAACCTTGCCGCCGCGCTTGCCGAATACGGCCGCCGCGTGCTCCTCGTCGATTTCGACCCGCAGGGCGCCCTCTCCGCCGGCCTCGGCATCAACCCCCACGAACTGGATCTCACGGTCTACAACGTTCTGATGGACCGCAAGGTCGACATCCGCGACGCCATCCACAAGACCGGCGTCGAGAACGTTGACCTGCTCCCGGCCAACATCGACCTCTCCGCCGCGGAAGTCCAGCTCGTCAACGAAGTTGCCCGCGAACAGGTGCTGGACCGGGCCCTCAAGAAGGTCGAGGACGATTATGACGTCGTCCTGATCGACTGCCAGCCCTCACTCGGCCTGCTCACCGTCAACGCGCTGACCGCCGCCCACGGCGTGATCATCCCGCTCATCTGCGAGTTCTTCGCCCTTCGCGCCGTCGCGCTGCTCGTGGAGACCATCGACAAGGTCCAGGACCGCCTGAATCCCCGGCTGCAGGTCGACGGCGTGCTCGCCACCATGTACGACGCCCGTACGCTGCACAGCCGCGAGGTGATCTCCCGCCTGGTGGAGGCCTTCGGGGACAAGGTCTTCGAGACCGTCATCAAGCGGTCCATCAAGTTTGCGGACGCCACCGTCGCCGCCGAGCCGATCACCAGCTACGCCGGCAACCACATCGGCGCGGACGCCTACCGCAACCTCGCCAAAGAGCTCATTTCGCGCGGCGGCGCGCCCTAGCAGGATCGTGGCGCAAACAGGCCCGCCCACGGTGGAGCCGGAAGCCCCCGCCGGGAAGAAGCCCGGCTTCGAGGTCCGGCTTGCCAACTTCACCGGCCCCTTCGATCTGCTGCTTGGCCTGATTTCCAAGCACCAGCTGGACATCACCGAGGTGGCGCTGTCCACCGTCACGGACGAATTCATCAAGTACATCAAGGGCCTGCAGCAACTGGGCGAGGAGTGGGCCCTTGATGAGGCCAGCGAATTCCTCGTCATTGCCGCCACCTTGCTGGACCTCAAGGCGGCCCGGTTGTTGCCTGCCGGCGAGGTTGAGGACGAGGAAGACATCGCCCTGTTGGAGGCCCGTGACCTGCTCTTCGCCCGGCTCCTGCAGTACAAGGCGTTCAAGCAGGTGGCGGGCATGATGGGGTCCACCCTCGAGCTTGAGGCCGGCCGGTATCCGCGGCAGGTCGCCCTGGAAGGCCACTTCGCGGCGCTGCTGCCCGAACTCCTCTGGCGGCACACCCCGCAGCAGTTCGCGGCCCTCGCCGCGGCCGCGCTCAAGCCCAAGGAAGCCGCACCAACCGAGGTCGGCCTCGCCCACCTTCACGGCACCCCGGTCAGCGTCAAGGAGCAGGCCGAGCTCCTGGGCCACCGGCTCCAGCCCGGCACCCCACTGACTTTCCGGGCGCTGATCGCCGACGCCGAATCCACCCTCGTCGTCGTGGCACGCTTCCTGGCGCTCCTGGAGCTGTTCCGGGACAAGGCCGTGGCCTTCGAACAGCTGCTCCCGCTGGGGGACCTGACGGTCCGCTGGACCGCCGACGGGGACGCCTGGAGCAGCGAGAACCTGAGTGAAGAATACGAGGAGCAGCCGTGAACGAAGCACCCGACACCGGTCCCGACGTCGCCGGACCCGACGTCGGCAGCCTTCCCGGCGGCCCCCGGGCCGCCCTCGAGGCCGTCCTGATGGTGATCGACCAGCCGGCGACGGCGGTGGAGCTCGCTGCCGGGCTGAACCTGACCGTCGACGTCGTCGAGGGTCACCTCGCGGAACTGCAGCGGGAGTATAACGGCTATACTGTTAATGCCCCGGATGTGGACGATGCCAGTTTCGCTATCAATACTGCTGGCTTCAGTGCCACCGCCCGGGGTTTTGAATTGCGGAATATCGCCGGAGGCTGGCGGATCTATTCGCGCGCTGAGTTCGCCGACATTGTCGGCGGGTTCGTGCTTGAAGGACAGACAGCCAGGCTGACGCAGGCGGCGCTCGAAACGCTCGCCGTCATCGCTTACCGCCAGCCCGTATCAAGGGCGCGGGTGTCTGCAATTCGAGGAGTCAATGTTGACTCTGTCGTGCGGACGCTGACGCAGCGGGGGCTGATCGAGGACTCAGGAACAGATCCTGAATCCGGGGCCATCCTGTACCGCACGACGTCGTATTTCCTGGAGCGAATGGGAATCGGCTCGGTGGCGGAATTGCCGCAGCTTTCACCCCATCTTCCGGGGCTCGAAGGCATCGAAGAGTTCTACGACTCAGGAAGAATGTAGAGAGTATTAGTGCAGGCACAACGGCCTGCGCACGAGTATCCACCGGGGCGGAAGCTATTTGCCCCAGCCGGCGGGTGCTGTCGGGAGACAGCGGCCGCGGCCAACAAACGAAGGACGGGTCATGACACAGGCGGGACGCCAGGGTTCACCACGTAACAGTTCGGGACGCAACAGTGCCGGACAAAGCAGGGCCGGACAAAACCCGGCGCAGGGCGGAAGCCGCAGGGGCGGAGCCGACTACAAGGGCGGCTCAGGCCGCAGTGGCGGAGCCGAATACAAGGGCGGAAGCCGCAGCGGGGGAGCAGGCTACAAGGGCGGCGGCGACCGCCCCTTCAAGCACGCCAAGCCCCGCGAAGAGGCCTTCATCGATCCGGACCTGCAGGGACCCGACGGCGCGCCGCCGGCAAGCCGTCCGGCCTCGGGAGACTGGAAGTCCACGGCGCCCTCCGGCAAGGAAGCGGCCCGCAAGGCTGCCGCCCGCAAGCCTGGCTTCGGCAAGGCCCCCGGCACGCCCGGGGCCCTCAAGCCCAAGCCGCGCATCGGCGCCGGAGCGGCCAAGGCCACCGGTTCCCGCGCCTTCGGCAGCGAACGCTTCGGCCAGAGCCTCGGGCCCGTGCGCAAGCCGGGCCGCAAGCGCGGACCCCGCGCCGAGGTGCCCCAGTCTGACCTGCACGACCAGGACGGCATCCGCCTCCAGAAGGTCATGGCGTCGGCCGGCGTCGCCTCACGGCGTGTCTGCGAAGAAATGATCGCCGAGGGCCGTGTTGAGGTCGACGGCCAGGTCGTCACCGAACTCGGCGTCCGCGTCGACCCGAAGACCGCCGTGATCCACGTGGACGGTCTGCGCATCCAGCTCGACGAGAACATGGTCTACATGGTGTTCAACAAGCCCAAGGGCGTTGTTTCCACCATGGAAGACCCTGACGGCCGGCCGTGCGTCAGCGATTTCGTCCGCAACCACCACGGCGAACGCCTGTTCCACGTCGGACGCCTCGACGTCGCCACCGAGGGCCTGCTGCTGCTGACGAACGACGGCGAACTCGCCAACCGCCTGACGCACCCCTCCTACGAAGTGCCCAAGACCTACCTTGTGCAGGTCCGCGGGCCGTTCCCGCAGGGCATCGGCGCGGAGCTCAAAGCCGGCATCGAACTCGAAGACGGCATCGCCTCGGTCGACTCCTTCAAGCTCGTTGACTCCACCCCCGGCCACGTCCTGATCGAGGTCGTGCTGCACTCGGGCAAGAACCGGATCGTCCGCCGTCTCTTCGACGCCGTCGGCTTCCCGGTGCTTCGCCTGGTCCGCGTGAAGGTCGGCCCCATCGGCCTGGGCGACCAGCGCCAGGGCAGCATCCGCAACCTCGGCAAGCAGGAAGTCGGCCACCTGCTGGCATCCGTAGGGCTGTAGGCATGTCCGCCTTTCGCACCCACGGCCGCGGCCACCTCAACGGTCCGGTGGTGGTCGTGGGAACCGGGCTCCTTGGCACCAGCATCGGGCTGGGGCTGCGGGGCCGCGGAGTGGCAGTCTTCCTCTCCGACCCTTCGCCCACCAACCAGGCCGTCGCCGTCGACATCGGCGCAGGCCTGCCTTTGGCGCGCCTTGACGGCGAGCAGCCGGAACTCGTGGTGGTCGCCGCACCGCCGGATGTCACCGCGGACGTTGTGGAACGCGCCCTCGCGGACTACCCCGAGGCAACCGTCGTCGACATCGCCAGCGTCAAGGCCGGCATCCAGGCCGAGCTCCGCACCCGCGGCGCCGACCTCGGCCGCTACGTGGGCACCCACCCGATGGCCGGCCGCGAAAAGTCCGGTCCCGTCGCTGCCCGCGGCGAGCTCTTCACCTCCATGCCGTGGGTCCTTTGCCCCTCGGAGGAGACCCTGCCCCAGGCCCAACAGGTGGCGCGTGCGCTGGCCGGTGACCTCGGCGCGGTCGTCTCCGAATTCGGGGCCGAGGAACACGACGAGGCGGTGGCGCTCGTCTCGCACCTGCCCCAGGTGGTCTCCTCACTCGTGGCCAGCAGGCTGCAGGGCACACCCCTGCACGCGCTGTCCCTCGCCGGCAACGGACTGCGGGACGTCACCAGGATCGCGGCGAGCGACCCCACCCTGTGGGTGCAGATCCTTGGCGCCAACGCGGACAAGGTCGTGGACATCCTGCACGGCGTCCGCGAGGACCTCAACCGGCTCATCGGCACGCTCGAGGACCCGACGGCGCCCGGTGCCCGGCTCGATCTTGCCCAGCTGATCAGCGAAGGCAACGCCGGGCAGTCCCGGATCCCCGGCAAGCACGGCGGACCCCCGCAGGCGTACTCCTGGCTGACCGTCCTGGTGGACGACACGCCGGGGCAGATTGCCAGGCTCCTCACGGAGATCGGCGAGATCGGCGTCAACCTCGAAGACCTCAGGCTGGACCACTCCTCAGGACAGAACGTGGGCATGGTGGAAATCTCCGTGCTGCCCAACAAGCACGAACTGTTAATCGAAGCCCTCAATGACCGCGGATGGCGGGTACTCCAGTAATGACCCAGGAACTTATTGAAACCGTAGACATTCTCCGCCCCGGAAAAAGCCTTGTCGTCGCCATCGACGGGCCGTCCGGATCGGGCAAGTCCAGCGTCAGCAAAGAGGTGGCACGCCGGCTCAGGCTGGCCTACCTCGACACCGGCGCCATGTACCGGGCCCTGACCTGGTACTGCCTGGACAGCGGCACGGACCTGGACGACGGCGCCGCCGTCGAGGCCGCCGCCGAAAGCCTTCCGCTGGAAATCAGCACGAGCCCGCTGGAGGAATACGTACGCGTCGGCGGCGCCGACGTCACCCTCGCGATCCGCGAGCCGTCGATCTCCGCCGCCGTCAGCGCCGTCGCCACCACCCTCGGCGCGCGCACCGAACTGATCCGCCGGCAGCGCGAGCAGATCGAAAAGCACCACCGCCGCATGGTGGTCGAAGGCCGGGACATCACCACCGTCGTCGCGCCGCATGCCGAAGTGCGGATGCTGCTCACCGCGAGCGAAGAGGCGCGCCTGCGCCGCCGGGGCATCCAGCTCGGCGGCAGCCAGAACGCCGAACAGCTCGCGGCGCAGGTCACCCAGCGCGACGCGAAGGACTCGACCGTGGTGAACTTCACCCGGGCCGCCGACGGCGTGGTGACGCTGGACTCCTCGGAGCTCGACTTCGCCGAAACGGTCGACGCCGCGCTCAGCATCGTGAACCGCATCGTCAACCACCACGGACTCAACCGTGACTGACGCCCGGCAGACGCCGGCCCAGTCTCCGGCGCAGGCTTCGGCCCGGGCCATGGTGCCGGCCCCGTGGACCACCGTCTGGAGCCGGCCCGTGGGCTGGGCCCTGGACCACGTCCTCTACCGGACCTCGGTCACCGGACGCTCCAACGTCCCGGCGACCGGTCCGGTGATCTTCGCCGGCAACCACATCAGCTTCCTGGACGGACCCGTGATGTTCGGGGCATCCCCGCGCGCCATGCACATCCTGGTCAAGAAGGAAATGTTCACCGGCTTCCTCGGCCGGGTGCTCCGGGCCTCCGGCCAGCTGGCGGTGGACCGCCCGGGCGACCGGGCGGCCCTCCTCACGGCCAAGAGCGTGCTCGACGCCGGACGGTGCGTCGGCATCCTGCCCGAAGGGACGCGGGGGAGCGGCGAAGCCTCCGCCATCAACAACGGCGTCGCGTGGCTCGCACTGAACTCCGGTGCGACCGTGGTCCCCGTGGCCATCCTCGGTACCCGGACCGGCAGCGAACACCTCGACGCCGTTCCACGGCTGCGCCGCCGGCTGCACGTCAGCTTCGGCGGAGCCCTCAACGTCAGCCGCAGGCCCGGCGAGACCGGCCGTGTTTCAATGGACAGGGCCGGAACCGAGATCCGCGCCGCGTTGGCCCGCCATGTCCAGGACTCGATCCAAAGAACCGGGCAGCCCTTGCCCGACGCGGATTCCCCGCAAGAACGTCATAAAGCAGTAGCCGGGACGCCGGCAGATCACCCCATAAGGAAAGTGCAATGAGCGATACGACTCAAACCTCCGGCCCCTTCGGCGCCGGCGAAGACGAATACACGCCCACCGGCACGGACCAGGTGGCCGAGCACCTCGCCGCCCTGGACGACGAGGAAGCAGAGCTCCGTGCGGCCTCCCTCCGGGCCGGCCTGGACGACTACGAACTGGACGAAGACGACGCCGCCCTCCTGAGCGGCGAGTATGACGACGAGGACTTCGACGGCCCGGTCAAGCTTGACCCGGTCCTGGCCATCATCGGGCGGCCCAACGTGGGCAAGTCAACCCTGGTGAACCGTATCCTCGGCCGCCGCGAAGCCGTGGTGGAAGACACCCCCGGCGTCACGCGTGACCGCGTCATGTACTCGGCCACCTGGAACGGCCGGAACTTCACGGTGGTCGACACCGGCGGCTGGGAGCACGATGCCCGCGGCATCCACGCCCGCGTAGCCGAACAGGCCGAGATGGCCGTGGAACTCGCCGACGCCGTGCTGTTCGTCGTCGACTCCGCCGTCGGTGCCACCGCCACGGACGAAGCCGTGGTCAAGATGCTCCGCAGGTCCAAGAAACCGGTCATCATGTTG
>CALMVY010000234.1 GCA_937873245.1 uncultured Arthrobacter sp.
CGCTGCCGTGACGTAGACGGCTTCGCCCTGGCCGCGGCCGCGCCAGCCCCGAAGGCCCGGGCGGCGGGCGACCGCGGCCGCGAGCTTCGTGGCAGGAGCCTTCACGCGCTGGTGCTTGGTACGGCTTTTGAACATCACATGGCCTCGCGGATCTCTTCGGGAACCTTCAGGTGCTTGGGCAGGACCAGCCCCATTGGCAGGGACGCGGCAAAGGCAGAATCCTGTGAGCCGTAAGCGCGGCGGAGCAGCAGACGTGCCGACGGGCCGAGGTTGCCCTCCACCACGGCGACGGCGTCCTCAAGGTCACGGGAGGACAGCACCGTGGCCGTGACCACCATGCCGAAGTTGACCAGCCCGGCCCCCTTGGCTTCCTCCGCTGCGGTGGCCTGCGCCGCACGGGCATCGACCAGGGCGCGGGCTGTGGGCCGGTTGGTCGAGGAGGCCCGGGTCAGGGCGCTGGTCTGGTCAGATTCCACGATGGTGGCCGCGCGGCCTGCTTCGATCGGCCGGTACAGCAGCGTGACGCGCTTGCGGGCTATCTCCCCATGCGGGGCGACCAAGCGGGCCAGGGCCGAGGCGAGGATGTGGCCGCGGGGTGCGCCGGTCATCGTCCAGGACACCGAGTGCCCGGAATCGTGCCGGTACCCGCCCCAGTCGGCTTGGTGGGCGGACGGTCCGACATCACCCCAGTCCAGGTCAACGGGTGTGCCCTGGTAGTGGGCTTCGTCAATGAGCCGGGCCGCTGCAGGGTCGTAAGCGACCCGAACGACCTCACACAGTTCCTGAGCGTTCAACGGCGCGCACGCACCGGCGCCGGTGGATTCCAGACGCTCGGTCAGGCTGGGAAGCCGTGAAGCGAGATCTTTTGCGATCTCTTCGGCGGTGCGTCGCTTGCCGCCTGCCCGGGCAGCGGCGCTGAACGTCAGCGCGACCCACGCGCGGATCGTGGCCGATCCCTGCGGGTAGGTCTCCAACGCCTCCCGGAGCATGGCCTTGGCAATGTCAGGGGCGTCGTCATGGATGTTCGATTCAACTTCCCGGCGCAGCCGTGCCCCGGAATCGGGTGCGGTTTCGACCGTGACGGATGCAGCCACGACGGCAGGTTCATTCGACAACGAGGCCAGCCAGCCGCCCCAGTTAGCCACCCAAGCATCAATCTGCTCAGGATCGACCAAGGACGCACCGTCGGGCTGGGTGCCGAAGACAACGGTGTAATGCGCGGTGGAGGGAAGGTGGATCAGCGCGAAGGGGCGGCCATAGGAGTCGGTGAACTCGTACAGCTTGGAACCGGCAGAGATCCCAGGCAGCTGGAACTCGCCCCAAGGCGTCAGCCCCAGCGGACCGGAGCGGTAGATGTTGGCGCGTCTGCGCCGTGCTGAGCGGAACGCCAGCCGGGCGAAGACCCGCTCCCCCACGGACTTGTTGTGCTTGTCGGTCACCGAGACGACCGCCAACGCCACCCCAAGAATGAACAGAGCAATGAGCCCGGCGAACCAGCCGCCGACAAAGAGACAGATCACCGTGATGATCAGGCCAACAAACAAACCGGCTGTTGCCAGCCCACCAAGGGTGCCGATGCCCGCTTTGCGCGGACGCCGCCAGTTGCCATAGGTCGGTTCCCTGTATGTGTTCTCGATAGCGGCCATTTCAGGCACCCCCCGTGGATTCTTCGCTCATGTCTTTGATGGCCCCGGAAGCGGCCTGGCCTGCTTCAACGCCCTTCTGTGCTGCCAATATGGCGACACCGCCCGCGCCCGCGGCCACAGCGCCACCGCTGGCGGCTGCTCCGCTGCCTGCAGCAGCACTGCCGGTACCGGTAGATGCTGCCGCGCCTGTGGCTCCGGCGCCCCGGGTGCCGCTTTTGCCTGCTGTGCCGGACGTTCCTGCCGTTCCCTGGCTGCCGGTGCCCGAGGGGCCCTGCGATCCAGGGTTCTGGCTCGAGGTGCTGCTGGTTGTCGTCGAGCTGGTGGATGATCCGCCGCCGCGTCCGGCGCTGCCCATGCTGATGGCGCCGGACGCAAGTGCGCCGACCGTCCCTGCTGCCAGAGCGCCACCGCCGCCAGCGACAGCACCAACCATCGGGGTGACGAACCGCATAAGGGCTGGCATGGCGAACAAGGCAATGATCATCAGAGCAAGTCCGGTGACCGTTGCCAGAAGCGCGGAGCCGAAGTCTTTGCTGTCACCAACGTTTCCGAAAATCTTGGTGCCGCTGAGCTGGAAGGCCGTCGCGTAGATAATGGCGGCCGCGGGCTTGTAGAGGATGAAAGCGATCAGCCAAGCTGTGCACTTCTGGAACCAACCCCTGCCTGCCTCGGTGTTGCTGAAAGCTGCAGCCGTAGGGAAGATCCCTGTCAGGATGACGAGCAGGCCGCCGCGGATGATCATGAGCACGATCTGCATTACGGAGGCCAGAATCGCGATGAGCCCCAGGAGAATGATCATGATCGACCCGATCGGGCTGGTGGCCGAAAGCGCCAATAGGGCCGTGATGTTTTCGTTGAATGAGGTCCCGTTCGTGGAGTTAGTGATGATCCAGGCTGAGAACTGATCCGCCGCGACTGTTAGCAGTCCCACTGCTGCCACACCGGCGCCGGAGACGACGATTAGGGTCATCAGGGAACGCACTAGATCGCGCAAGGGTGCGCCCCTGCGCTCAATAGTCATTTTGGCTGCACCCACGAGGACAGACATCACAGCCAGGGAAGCCGTCCAGAAGTAGAGACTGTTCTGCAGGAACAACACCGGGTCACTCGCGGTAGACCCTCCCGGGGCCGCGGTTAGAGCGGGAGTTCCCACGTTCACCCAAAAGGTCCCGAGTGTTTGGACCGTTTGTCCAACTGCATCGGCAATAGCTTTCGCCATGTTCTTGACGGCATCATTGGCGACATCTTCGATGGCCGCCCCTGCCTGGCAAAAGGGATTTATTGCATTCAACCCGGAGCAGTCGGCCATTAGACACCGGCCCACTCAACGTATCCACTGAGGTCACCGATCTGTCGCGCACCTGTGTCCCCTGTAGCCGGCACAACGAACTTCCAGTCGCCCTCGTACCACTGGAGCGGAACGGGAATGGAGACGAAGGTTCCGTTTGCACCCTTGAATGCAAGATCAATAACTGCTCGGTCAGCCTCATAAGAACGAAATGTGAAGCCGGCCAACTGGGCGGTCACGGAGTTTGGGGCGGCTGTTGGGGATGACTTCAGCACCGCATCTCGCTCCGGGCTTGGTACAGCCAACTGCTGATAAACGAGGTCCGCTTTTCCAGCTGCGGACAACGCAGTCATGTTTGCCGCTGCATACAACGCACCGGTCGGTGAGTGTGCGAAGCAGGAACGAAGGCCATTGGCTTCGGTCTTGCCGGGGCCGAACTGCGTGGGCGATGTTGGTGCGGCGATCTTGCCGACCAATTCCCATTTGGTGTCGGCGGGCGTAGTGGCCGGCTTGGCCTGGTCACCCGATGGCAGGCCGCACACGCTGGCTGCCGACGTCGCCGTGGGTTGGCCGCTGCTGGTACTCGTGCTGGTGGTGCTCGGTTCAGGGGATGCCGTTCCGCCGACTCTGGGAACCAGGGCCAGGATTACCCCGAGCGCGACAATGATCGCCACGACAACGGCCGAGATGATGAACTTAGGTTTGGTCAGCGGATTCTGGTCTTCGTTCACTGTCGGTTCAGTCATGGCTGAAGCTCCTTAGACCAGGGCGCCTACGACGCCGCCTGCGGAGGCTGCCAGGATGCACCCGCCGAGGACCCATGCCAGACGGCCGGCATGCTCGCCGCCCTCTCCGCGTCGGTTGTTGATCATCATCGTTCCGGCTGTGATCAGGATGCCCGCAACTGCCAAACCGAAGACGATCCAGGCGATCCATTTGAGGATTGTCAGCAAACCTT
>CALMVY010000235.1 GCA_937873245.1 uncultured Arthrobacter sp.
GCGCCCGGTGGACCATAACGGCCGCGTTCCAGCGCAGCCGCGCCCGGTACTTCCGCTCGATCTCCTCGTCCCCGGGGAACTCCGCTTCCTGGTCCACCGGGATCGTGTTGACGTAGTCCGTGGTGGTGACCATCGGTACGCCCACGCTCTGCGCGCCGGCCCGCTGGAGCAGGCTGCGCATTATGTACTGGGCACGCTCGGTGCCCTGTTCCTGAATCAGGGTATCCAGGGACTCCAGCCATTCGGCGGTCTCTTCCGGATCACGATCAGGCAGCTGGTTAGTCAACCCGCTGAGGATATGGGAGGTCTCTTCTCCTGCAGCCACGTCCAACCTCTCTTTGAGCGCATTCATCGGCACCCTCAGCTCCGGCAGGGTAACTGCCTGGCGTGAACGCGACGTGTGCGACATATCGGTTACAACTGCCCGGTCATGTGCGCCGGGCAAGGTCCAATCACAACTATTCCCGCCTGCGTCGGCGGGGCGTTCGCCCTCGCGGGCGTAGTCGTCACCAGCCACTCTAGCTCTGACAGCTCGGGGATGCGTAGCTGTCGTGTGGGGGCGCCGTCGTATTTGACCGGCATACTGGTTGTGTGACGAAGTGCCGCCTGGCGGTGCTCGGATCGCCGTGTGTGACGCAGAATATGGCGGATCGCGGGGCCAACAGCTTGAAGCGCAGGCGCAAAGGGTGTTGGCTTGGAGTAATGGAAATCACTAGAGCTGTTGAAAACACTAAGCATAGGAGCAACACGTGAGCGAGGCCGACGCCGCCACTTCGGTAAATGTGGCGGAAAAACTGGGTTTCAAAACCGGGGACCTGATTCAGGAATTCGGTTATGACGACGACGTCGACTTCGACTTGCGCGACGACATCGAAGATCTCACGGGCTCGGAACTCTTCGATGAGGACGACCACGAGGTCGTCGACGCCGTGATTCTTTGGTGGCGGTCCGACGACGGCGACCTCGTTGATACCCTGGTCGGCTCGCGGACCACCCTGACCGAGGGCGGCGTCGTGTGGGTGTTGACCCCGAAGTCCGGCCGGGTTGGCTATGTTTCGCCGGCTGACATCCAGGACGCTGCACCCACGGCAGGCCTGCACTACACCACGTCAGCAGGCGTCTCCAAGGACTGGAGCGCCACCCGTCTGGTCACGCGGAAGAACAAGTGACCCCAGCGGGAGCTGCCGGCGTCATCGGGGATCAGCTGGTTGAGGCACGGGCCGTGCCGGCCGTCGGCGAGGCCGCTCCCGACTTCGAACTGCTGAACCAGTTCGGCGAACCCGTGAGGCTCTCGGAACTCCGGGGCCGGAACGTCGTTCTGGTGTTCTTCCCGTTCGCCTTCTCCGGCATCTGCACTGGGGAGTTGTGCGAAATCCGGGACAACCTTGCACTGTTCGAGGATGCCGACGCCGTCGTGTTGGGGATCTCGGTGGACAGCAAGTTCGCCCAGCGGGCCTACGCGGAGAAGGAAGGCTATGCCTTTGACCTGCTGGCCGACTTCTGGCCGCATGGCGCCGTCGCTGAGCAGTACGGAGTGTTCGACGCCGAGAGCGGGATGGCGAGGCGGGGAACCTTCATCATCGACGCGGGCGGAGCGGTGCGCTACGTCGTGGTGAATCCCCGCGGCAAGGCCAGGGACTTCACTGAGTACCGCGCCGCCCTGGCGGGACTTGGCAGGAACTGACGCGGTGAAGACGCGGCGGCCCGGGACCGGCATGACTGGGTTCGCCAGCCTGCCCCCGGTGACCGCCGGCGAACCCGCCCGGGACGAACTTGAGGTCCTGCAGGACATCCACGGCATTCTCGCGGGGGAGCGCTTCGCGCTGCTGACCGGTGCCGGCCTGAGTACCGATTCCGGCATCCCGGACTACCGCGGACCGGGCGCTGCGCCCCGGGCGCCCATGACGTACCAGGAATTCATCGGCGCCGCGGACAACCGGCGCCGCTACTGGGCCCGCAACCACATCGGCTGGTCCCACCTCCGCCGGGCCGATCCCAACGACGGCCACGCCGCCGTCGCCCGGCTGGAGCGCCGCGGGCTGCTCACAGGCCTCATCACGCAGAACGTGGACCGTCTCCACGAGGACGCCGGAAGTGTCAACGTTGTTGACCTGCATGGACGCTTTGACCAGGTGGTTTGCCTTGCCTGCCACCGCCACTTAAGCCGGGCCCTGCTGGCGGGTGTGCTGGAAGAACTCAACCCGGGGTTCCTGGACAAGGCCCTGGCCGCCGGAGCAGTCGAAATGGCGCCGGACGCGGATGCCGCGGTCGAAGA
>CALMVY010000236.1 GCA_937873245.1 uncultured Arthrobacter sp.
GGCCTGCTTGCCGGCCTCCTGCAGCGCCTGGGAGACCTTTGCCAGGGCGGCAACGTGCTGGCCGTTCCACTCGCTGCGGAACTTGTCGGCGTCCGGACCCTTCCAGTCGGTGCCCTCGAGCACCTTGGTCAGCAGCGACTTCTGCTTGTCGATCTCGGACGAACCGGCCTGCAGCTTCGTTCCAAGAGTCTTGAGCTGAGCAATGTCTGCACCCCAAATAGCCATGCGTTATCTCTCCTAAAATTCATAGAAACGGACCCGAATCATGTCGGCGTCCCCCAAAGGCCCCCGGCTGTTCCGGAAGTCCATTGCCTAAAAGCTACCCTGCCCGCCGAAAAAGTGTCGATGGGCAGCCCTCCCCATCCCGATGCCCTGTCAGTTGTTGTCCCTATCCATGCCCGGAAGCAACCACAACTGATAGCTCAACGGGTCAGTTCCGGTTCTCGGGGGGCAGCGCGACCTGGAGCTTGCGGACCTTGCCGCGGCCCACGATGTAGCCGCGGCCCGGGATGAAGTCCGTGCTGATCCGGCCCAGCGAGGTGCTGAGCAGGCTGTCGCCGTCAATGTCGCCCGGGTTGAGCAGCAGGCCGCGGCGGCCGGACTTGAACGGCTGCGCGAGGGACCACGCCGAGGACCAGGTGGAGGTCTCGGATTCGCCCACCACCCACTGTTCGGCCTTGATCGACGCCGTGACGAGCCGTTCGATCCCGGGTTCCGCCCCCGTGTCGGTGAAGTCGGTCAGCCCCTCGATGAAGATCGCCAGTTTGCCCGGCGTGCCGGTGGAGTAGTCCACCAGCTCATCGAGGGCTTCCTCGACGTCGTCCGCGCCCACCACGGAGCGGTCCCAGAGCTTCAGCGACGCCGCCGCGGAGCGCCGGGAGCCGACGTAGATCAGTTCGACGCCGGGGTTGGAGCGGCGCAGCGCGTAGGCCAGGGTCACCAGGGCCACGGTGCGGCCGGAGCCGGGAGGGCCGGCCAGCAGCAGCGGCCCCTTGGCCAGGATCTCGGCTGGCTGGAGCGTCTCGTCGTCGACGCCGATCACCGGCAGGTCCGGACTGCCGGCGGGCAGGATCTCGAGGTCCACCTGGTCCGGCAGGCGCTCGATCTGCGGGGCGCGCTCCACGCCCTGGCGCAGCATCGCTTCGCTGAGTTTGTGCACCTCGCGGGCCTGCAGGGCCAGGTTGGAGTTGCCGCCCAGCACCGCGAGCTGCACCTCAAGGTTGCCCAGCAGGCCGCGGCCCGGAGGCGAGGCCGGGCCCAGGACGTCCCTGGGCACGTCCATGGACAGGTAGTCGTCCTCGGAGGAAAGCCGCAGCACCAGCCGGCGCTGGATCGAGGCCAGCAGCGACGCCGGCACCGAGTTGGGCCGGTCCCCGCTGACCACGAGGTGGATGCCCAGCGGACGGCCGTCGGTGGCGAGCTGCAGGAAGATGTCCCACAGCGCCGAGAGCTTGCTGTATTCGTAGGCCTCGCGGAAGGAGGACATGCCGTCCACCAGCACGAAGATCCGCTTCTCGTCCGGCAGGTTCGCGAGCTTCCGGTACTCCACGATGGTCGACGCGCGGACCTCCGAATAGCGGGCCGCGCGGTCGTCCGCGAGGTCCCGGAGCCAGCGCAGCAGACGGCCGACGCGTTCGACGTCGTCGCCGTTGATGATCTCGCCGACGTGCGGCAGCTCATCGAGCATTTTCAGCCCCGAGGAGCCGCAGTCGATGCCGTAGACGTTGACCGGCCCGCCGCGCGGGGTGACCGCGGCGGCGATCGCGATGCCGCGCAGGGCCGCGGATTTGCCGGAGCCGCCGGTCCCGTAGATGGCCATGTTGCCGTCCTGGTCCGGCTCGTAGAACACGGTGGGCTGGTCCTGGTGCGCCGGGTCATCCGCCACACCCAGGAGCAGCCGCTCGTCGGTGCGGGGGTTCGGCAGCTTGGAGAAGTCGTAGGTCGTGGCGAGTTCGTCCAGCCAGGGTTTGCGCGGCGGCTCGATGGAGAGCACGTCGGCGGCCTTGACGATGTTGGCCGTCATCCGGGCGATGTCGTTGGGACCGGCAGCTTCTTCCTTGACCGGGCTCTCGGGCGCCGGGGCGGCCCAGGCCGGGCCGGAGCCGAACGCCATCTCGACGATCTCGATCTGCGGACGCTGCGGCTTCTCCGTGGTCCAGCCGCCGGCGTAACCGGTCTGGAAACCCTGGATCCTTCCGGGGCCGGTCTTGGCGGCGCCGCGTCCAGGAATGGAGGGGTCGAAGTACGCCGCGGTGGGCACGCCCAGGATGTCGACGGCGTCGTCCTCGTCGGCCATCCGCAGCGCCACCCGCAGGTTGGTGTTGGCGCGCAGGCTTTCCTTGATCACGCCGGCCGGGCGCTGGGTGGCCAGGATCAGGTGCAGGCCCAGGGACCGGCCGCGGGCGGCGACGTCCACCACGCCGTCGACGAACTCCGGCACTTCGGTGGCGAGGGCCGCGAACTCGTCCACGATGATGATCAGGTAGGGCGGCGCGTCCGGGTCCGCTTCGCGCTGGAGTTCCAGCAGGTCCTTGGCCTTTTTCCGGTTCAGCAGCCGTTCCCGGTGGTGCAGCTCGGCGCGCAGCGAGGTCAGCGCGCGGCGGACAAGGTGCGGGGAGAGGTCGGTGACCAGGCCCACGGTGTGCGGCAGGTGCAGGCAGTCCGCGAACGCCGCGCCGCCCTTGTAGTCCACGAAGAGGAAACTGACCCGGTCCGGGCTGTAGGCCGCGGCCATGCCCATCACCCAGGACTGCAGGAACTCGGACTTCCCGGCGCCGGTGGTCCCGCCGACGAGGGCGTGCGGGCCCTCGTTCTTGAGGTCGAGGTAGAGCGGTTCGATGCCCTTGGAGCCCACCAGGGCCCGGAGCGTGCCGTTGTCCTTCCGGTTGGGCACGGCGGAGGCCCGGACCGAGTTGTTTTCGGTCCAGCGTTCGGCCACGGCCGCCGGGTTGTCCAGGAAGTCCTTGCCGATCAGGGCCGCGTAGGAGACGGCGCGCGGCAGGTCGGAGTCGTCCTCCAGGGGCTTGCCGACGTCGACCACCGGCGTGAGCATCCGGGCCAGCTGGGCGGCGAGTCCGGCGTCGAGGCTTTCGCAGGAGACCGGGAACGTGTGCCGGCCGAGCCGGACCTGGCCGGTGGTGGTGCCGTGGTCGCCGTCGACCGCCATGAAATCCCGGCACGCGGCCGGCAGCTGCT
>CALMVY010000237.1 GCA_937873245.1 uncultured Arthrobacter sp.
TCGCCGTCGAAGCGCCCTACGAGCTCGGCCGTGAGGTGTTGAGCCTCTGCCGCGGAACCCCCGTTGCCGGCCGCGAGCAGGCGGTTACCGGCCAGCAGCCGCCGGGCGAGTTCCTCGCCCCAGGCAGCCAGTCGTGGGGACTGTGCGCGCAGCGAGTCCAGGGCCGGCACGACATTGCGGAGGTGGGCCTCGACGGCCGCTGCGGGGCCCGGAGCGGACCGGTCGACGACGCTTTCGCCAACGCCGGCACCCTTCCCGGACAACGGCGCGAAGGGGGCCGGGAGTTGTACATCGGCAAGGGGCAATTCGGCGCTCACAGCGCTGCTCCTTCCACGGGGTGAAGCCGGGCTTCACGCCGCCCGGCGGCGGTTCCGGTGAGTGCCTGCAGATACGCCTTCTCGGTCTCGACGGCCACCCTGTCCCAGCTGTAGCGCGACCGGGCGCGCTGCTGGCCTGCGCGGCCCAGAGTCTGGCGCAGCCCCTGGTCGGCCAGCAGCCGGGCAAGGGCCGCGGCCGTTGCTTCCGGGTCCCGGGGAGGAACGTGCAGCCCGGTTCCCTCATCCACCACCGTGTCCCGCAGGCCGCCGACCGCTGCGGCCACAACCGGGATGCCGCACGCCATGGCTTCGAGGGGGACGATGCCGAAGGGCTCGTACCAGGGGGTGCAGACGACGGCATCAGCGCTGCGGAAGATGCCCGGCATGGCCTCGCGGGGCACCTGTCCCCGGAAGGTCACCTGCTGCCGGACGCCGAGTTCTGAGGCGATGGCCAGCAGGCGGCGGGCCTCGGAGTCTGCTTCCGTTTCTGTGGCGTCCCCGCCGCCGCCGACGACGAGGAGTTCGACGTCGGGAAAGCCTGCGTCCCGGAGCAGCGGCAGGGCCCGGATGACCACGTCGACGCCCTTCCGGGGCACGAGGCGCCCGACAGAGAGGATCCGGTGGGTCCCGTCGCGCCGGTCGGCCGGTCCGGAACCCGGGAAGAGGTCCAGATCCACTCCGCACGGGGCGATCGAGATCCGGCCGGGCGGGATACCCATCGCCTTCAGCTCGAAGACTTCGTCGGAGCAGGTGGCGATGATCCGGTCGGCCCTGCGCCCGACGGCGGGCTCCAGCCACCGTCTCTCGAACGGGCTGGTGTCCGCGCTGCCTTGATGGCGGCGCTTCACCGTCCCCAGCGCGTGGAAGGTCTGGACCACGGGGATGTGGGCGCCGGGGATGTCAACGCCGGCCGGCCCGAGGCGGGTCGCCGCGAGCGCTGCCAGCCCGGACATCCAGAAGTGGCCGTGGACCACGTCTGGTCGCTGGCGCTCCCAGTCGCGTGACATTCCGCTGGCCAGCTCTTCCATGTAGGGAAGAAGTTCGTCTTTGGGGACGTGGCGCGCCGGCCCGGCCTCGATGTGGACAACTTCAACCCGCGGAAAGATCCCTACCCTGCGGGGGAGGTCGTCCGCGTCCCGCCTTGTGTACACCGTGACGTGGTGCCCCCGTCTCGCCAACGCGGCGGACAGCGCCGCCACATGAACGTTCTGGCCGCCGGCGTCCACTCCGCCGAGGGCCGCCAGCGGGCTGGCGTGCTCGGAAACCATCGAAATTTTCACTGGCTCTTCCTCTCTTGGGTTGGCATGAGAAGCCGCCCGGTCCTGAACCGAGGGGCGGTCAGGTCCTCCAGCAGGGCGTCCCAGGCCGCCAGGAACACGGGCAGTCCGTAGCGGTCCAGAGCAGCTTCGCGGGCGATACCGCCGCGCCGGCGCGCCTCCTGGGGGTGGTCGATGAGTAACCGCGCGGCACGCACCAGTTCGTCCACACTGGTTGAAATCGCCCCGGCGTCCGGCGGGACCGCGCGTGCCGCCTCCGTGGTAGCCAGGACCACGACGGGCATGCCAAGGTGCATCGCCTCGAGAAGTGCCAGGCCGAGGGAGGTCCAGCGGAAGGGATGGAGGTAGACCCGGCAGCGGGACATGTCACGGTGCAGCTCATCCGTCGGCAGGTCCCCACGGACCGTCAGGCTCGCGGCCGGGATGCCCGCGGCATCTGACAGCCCGTCACCGCCCATGCCAAATATCCGCAACGGGGCTGCCGCGGCAAAGCGGCCCAGGAGGTCCGTTCCGGCGACCCGGCCCCGCCGCACCGGCTCGTTGACGACGGCGGCAAGTTCCGGGACCTCGCCGGTGTAGGCGTGCCCGGGATCGGGAATGCCGTGTTCGATCACCAGCGTCGGGGCGGTGCCGTTATCCCAGAACAACTCGTTGAAATGCGTCACGTGGACAACCGGAATGGACTGCTGGTCGGCCAGCGGGTGGACCGAGTTCGGCACGTCGCCCCGGGGACAGTTGTGTTCCACATACGCGGCCGGCAGGTCCTTGCCGGGCGTCCGGCCCAGAGCCCGGGTCACCTCCGCCAGTTCCTCCGGCCGTTGCAGGATGACGGCATCCACGCTCTCCGCGTCGAGCGCATCGAGCGGGACTTCGCGAACGGAGGAGGGCCAGGGACGGCCCGCGCGGCCCAAACCCCAGGGCCCGCCCCCGGGGAGCACCGGCAGGAGGTACTCATGGCTGCCACGGATGAACGCATCGGTCCACGAGCCGTGGACGTGCCAGAGAAGGATCCTCATGGGTGCCGGACCTTTCTGCGGGTGGACAGCGAGGACACCCCGCGGATGAGTCGTTCCACCGCGTCCAGGAGTTGTTCGGGAGCCACGGAAGACAGGCAGGGGTGCCCGGCGACAGGGCACTCGGTTGCGCGGCTGAGCCGGCAGGGCGCCGTCTGGTCGCCCAGGAGTTCCAGTGGGACGCCGTAGGGTGCCCATCGGACCGCCGGTACAACCGGGGAGAACAGGCACGCCACCGGTGTCCCCACCGCGGCCGCCAGGTGCGCCGGGCCGGTGTTTCCCGTGACCAGGGCCTGGGCCCCGCCCAGCACACCGGCCAGGGTCTTCAGGTCCGTACGTCCCCCGAGGTCCAGTGCCGAGGGCCCGGCGACCGTGGCCGTCAAGCGGGTCTCGCCCCGGCCGCCGGTGACCACAACGCGGTGTCCGGCTCCTTCCAACAGCTCCACCGCCGCGGCATGGTGCAGGGGTGGCCAGGCCCGTGACGGCGCAGCGGCCCCCGGGTGGACCACGACATAGGGTTCCTCGCCAACCAGGGGGCGCACATCGGGATACCCCTGCACCCGAAGCCTGCCGTCATCTCCCGGGGGCAGACGGTAGCCAGCCGCCTCAGCAATGCCCAGCGCCCGCTCCGCTTCTGGCTGGTCCTCGGCAAAATCCTCTCCGGGACGCAGCCGCACGTCCAACAGGCTCCCGGCGTAGTCCGTGGAGGCCCCGGTGATGCGGTCCACACCAGCCAGCCGCAGCAGCAGCGCCAGGGGCAACGGGGATTGGTGAAAGGACGTCAGGATGACTGCCTCGTCAACCCGCGAGTGCCTGACAAAGTCAGTAAGGACCTCCAAGTGGGCCTGTTGGACGTGGGGGGCCGGCTTTACGATCCACGGACAGCTCCAGCTATAGACCTCCGCTGTGCCAGGCAAAAGGGAAGCGGCAGCCTCCCCCTCCGGCCCGCACAACAGGATGACCTCGTTGGGGGCACCGCCGTCGTGCCGTCGCCCGAACGCCACGGCGCGGACCGCCGGGCCCGCCAGGAGGACATCACCCATTCCGTCCAGCCTCGCAACCAGGACGCGGCTCACGGGATGTTCCTTCCGGAGGGCGCCGCCAACAGGAGGCCTACCGCGGAAAGAAGGTCAGCAGCCACCTCCGGCGCAGCTTCGACTTCTGCAGGCAGGGTCAGGGGCGTGGGAACCATGACGCCCCGGGCTCCTGCCGCCTGGGCGGCCTCAACGTCGCTGCCAATGTCACCGACGTAGGCGGCTTCGGCCGGGGAAATCCCCAGCCGCCTGCAGGCCCGGTGGATCAACCCTGGCGCCGGCTTCCGGCAGCAGCAGCCGTCCTCGGGGCTGTGCGGACAAATTTCCCACACATTGAACGGTCCCAGTAGCTGCTCAACCCGGGAGTTCACAGCCCTCACCTGCCCGTACGTCAGCAAGCCCCGGCCAAGCCCGGACTGGTTGCTCACCACCCCTGTGGCTATGCCGCGGGATCTGAGGCGCTCCAGCACCTCCCTGGCGTGCGGCATAGGGCGGACACGGGCAGGATCGCCGTTGTAGGGCACGTCACGGATAAGGGTCCCGTCCCGGTCGAAGAGGACTGCCTTCAGGGACAGTCCATCGCAAGGTTCCATAACTGCCCCGTTCCCCGATGACGCCCCGGCTAAACACCCCCACGGGTTCGCCGCGGGACTAAACTCCGAAATCAGAGCAAAGGAAAGGCGGCCGCGATGGGCGGTTTTCAGGACGACGGCAGGCCGGTACTGCTGGTCCTGCGGGCGCTCAAGCTCGGCGACCTCCTCGTGGCTGTGCCGGCACTCCACGCGCTGCGCCGCGCCTACCCGGAGCACCGGCTGCTCTATGCGGCGCAGGGCTGGCTCGACGAGGCCCTCGCTTTGGTCGGCGGCTATGAACTGCTGCCGACCCACGGGTTGGACGAACCACTTTCCCTGAGCCCCGGGACTGTGGACGTAGCCGTCAACCTTCACGGCCGCGGACCCGAAAGCCAGGGCCGCATCGAGGCCCTCCGGGCAAACCGGACCATCTCGCACCGTTCCGACCAGGTGCCGGGGCCACCCTGGCTCGAGGGCATCCACGAGCGGGAGCGCTGGACGCGGCTGTTACAGTGGCACGGAATCGACGCCGACCCGCAGGACTTGCTTCTCGCCCCACCAGGTATCCCAACACATCAGCCGGGGGCTACCGTCATCCACGTCGGTGCCGCCTATGGCAGCCGGTTATGGCCTTCGGAGCGTTTCGCCGCCGTCGCCGCTGAGCTGCGGCAGGCCGGTCACAGCATCGTTTTTACGGGCGGATCAGCAGAGCGACGCCGCGCCCTTGAGGTCGCACGGCAGTCGGGAACCGGCGCCGGTTCGGTCCTCGCCGGGAGGCAATCGCTGGGGCAGTTGACGGCGCTAATAGCGGCGGCGCGCCTGGTGATCACCGCCGACACAGGAGCGGCCCACCTGGCGTCCGCCTTCGGCCGCCCCTCCGTGGTGCTCTTCGGACCCGCCACTCCCGAGGAATGGGGTCCGCCGCCCGGGCCGCATATCGCGCTGACCAAGCCGGAGCTGCGCCGGGGCGACACATTCGCCCGGGAACCTGATCCGGCGCTGCTGGGTGTCTCCGCTCAAGCGGTATTGGAAGCCGTCCGCGGACTCGGCCTGTGGTGAACCTCCGCCTCGGAGAACCGCTCCTG
>CALMVY010000238.1 GCA_937873245.1 uncultured Arthrobacter sp.
GGCCAACGTGCCCGCGGCAGGACAGACCGCACCGCGGCTCCGCAAGGCGGTCATCGTGGGTGGCAACCGCATTCCCTTTGCCCGGACCGGGGGCGCCTACACCAAGTCCTCCAACCAGGACATGCTGACCGCGGCCCTGGACGGGCTCATTGCCCGCTTTGGGCTGCAGGACGAGCGCATCGGCGAGGTGGCCGCCGGGGCCGTGCTCAAGCACTCCCGTGACTTCAACCTGACGCGCGAAGCGGTGCTCGGCTCCGCGCTCTCCGCAGAGACCCCCGCCTACGACCTGCAGCAGGCCTGTGCCACCGGGCTGGAGACGGTCCTCGGCCTGGCCAACAAGATCAAGCTCGGCCAGATCGATTCGGCCATCGCCGGCGGCGTCGACTCAGCCTCGGACGCCCCGATCGCCGTCAGCGAAGGCCTGCGGGAAGTGCTCCTGGACCTGAACCGCGCCAAGACGCTGCCGCAGCGGCTGCAGGTCCTCAGCCGGCTCCGGCCCAAGGACCTCGCGCCCGATGCCCCCAACACGGGCGAACCGCGCACCGGCCTGTCCATGGGCGAGCACCAGGCGCTCACCACGGCCCAGTGGAAGATCACCCGGGAGGCGCAGGATGAACTGGCCTTCCACAGCCACCGCAACCTCGCCGCCGCCTACGACGCCGGCTTCTTCGATGACCTGCTCACCCCGTACCGCGGCCTGACGCGTGATTCCAACCTGCGCGCGGACACCAGCCTCGAGAAGCTGGCCACCCTCAAGCCCGTTTTCGGCAAGAGCCTGGGTTCCGCGGCGACCATGACGGCCGGCAACTCCACCCCGCTGACCGACGGCGCTTCCACCGTGCTGCTTGCCTCGGAGGAGTGGGCTGACGCCCACGACCTGCCCAAGCTGGCCACGGTCGTGGACGGCGAGGCGGCGGCCGTCGACTTTGTCCACGGCAAGGACGGCCTCCTGATGGCTCCGGCGTTCGCCGTGCCGCGCCTGCTGGCCCGCAACGGGCTCAGCCTCGACGACATCGACTTCTTCGAAATCCACGAGGCCTTCGCCGGGACGGTGCTGAGCACCCTGGCCGCCTGGGAAGACGAGGAGTTCGGCCGCACCCGACTGGGCCTGGACGGAGCCTTCGGCAGCATCGACCGGTCCCGGCTCAACGTAAACGGGTCCTCCCTCGCAGCCGGCCACCCCTTCGCGGCCACCGGCGGACGGATCGTCGCCTCCCTCGCGAAAATGCTGCACGCCAAGGGCCGCGTCGACGGCCGCCCGGCCCGCGGGCTCATCTCCATCTGCGCCGCCGGCGGCCAGGGCGTCGTCGCCATTCTCGAAGCACACTAGGGGAATCCCATGACCGACAAATACACCCAACTCGTGACCACGGGCCTGGGCCGGGACATCGCCAGGAAACTGGGGCTGCCCCAGCCGGTGGTGTTGAGGCGCCACAACCCGGGACAGCCGCTCATTACCGGCCCCGTCCTGGTCCAGGGCACCGGCAGCGGCGCCGATGAACTGGCCTCGACCCTGCTGTCCTGGAACCTCGACGTCCGCCGGCATGCGGTGCCCAAGGAAAAGCTCGGCGCCATCATCCTCGTGCTGGACGAACTGGCCCGCCCCGAGGACCTGGCGAAGCCGGTGCTCACGGCAGCCACCTCGCTCCGGGACCTGGCTCCCAACTCCCGCGTCATCACCGTGTCCCGCTCGGCGGCAGATGCCGAGGACCCGGACGCTGCAGACCCCGCCGCCGCGGCGGCCCGCCAGGGAGTGGACGGGCTCCTCCGCTCGCTCGCCAAGGAGCTCCGTGCCGGTGCCACCGCGAACGGCATCCTGCTCGCCGGCGGCGCCGGCACCACCAGTCCCAGCACACTCGGCGCGCTCCGGTTCTTCCTCTCCGGCCGTTCCGCGTTCGTTGACGGCCAGTTCCTCACGGTCAGTTCCGTCGATGGGCAACTGCCTGCCGACGCCGAGAAGCCGCTGGCGGGCAAGGTCGCCGTCGTGACCGGTGCGGCGCGCGGAATCGGCGCCGCGATTGCACGCACCCTTTACCGGGACGGCGCCACGGTCGTCGTCGTCGATATCCCGGCGGCCGGGGACCACCTTGCGACGGTGGCCAACGAGGTGCACGGCACGGCCCTGCAGTTGGATATCAGCCGTGAGGACGCCGGGCAGCGGATCATCGACCACGCCGTCGAACGCCACGGCCACCTGGACATCGTGATCCACAACGCCGGCATCACCCGGGACAAGCTGCTGGCCAACATGGACCAGGGCCGCTGGGACTCCGTCATCGCGGTCAACATCGCCGCGCAGCTGCGGATCAACGAGGCCCTGCTCGCCTCGGAGCATTTCCGGAACTCGCCGCGGATCGTCTCCGTCGCCTCCACCAGCGGCATAGCCGGCAACCGCGGCCAGACCAACTATGCCGCCTCGAAGGGTGGTGTGATGGGCATGGTCCGGGCCACGGCACCGCTCATCGGCAGGCACGGCGGTTCCATCAACGCCGTCGCCCCCGGCTTCATCGAAACCGAGATGACCGCGAAGATCCCGTTCGCCACCCGCGAGATCGCGCGCAGGCTGAACTCCCTGCAGCAGGGTGGTCGGCCGGGCGACGTTGCCGAAGCCATCGCCTTCCTGGCCAGCGACGCAGCCGGCGGCATCTCCGGCGAGGTAGTGCGCGTCTGCGGGCAGAACCTGGTGGGGGCATGACCCTTTCCGGGCCCGTCATCCTGGGCGAGATGCCGTCGCTGTCAAAGTTGTACGTCAACGCGGCAGCCACGGCCGCCCGCCGCCGGGTTTTGGGCACCCATGCGGGCAACGGGCTCCCCGAAACGCGGCACGAGGTCCGCGGTGTGAAGGCGGCGGTGGAGAACCTCACGGCGTACCAGCACCTGATCGGCGAGACGGCGAGCGATGTGCTGCCGGCGGGCTTCATCCATGCCCTGGCATTCCCGCTGGCCATGAGCGTGATGAACCGGGATGACTTCCCCCTGCCGCTGCTGGGGATGATCCATCTGGAGAACCACGTGGTGCAGTCCGCGCCCCTCCTTTTCACGGAGGCCCTGGACATCCTTGCGTGGACGGAGAACCTGCGCGGGCACCGGTCCGGCACCCAGCTGGACCTCGTCACGGAGGTTCGCCGCACGGGGGAGGACGCCGTCCGCTGGCGCGGCGTCTCAAGCTACCTGGCCAAAGGCGTGTTCCTGCCCGGCATCGACAAGCCGACAGCTGCTTCGGTGCCGGGCGGGTTCAAGGCGCCGGACCCCACGGCGCTGTGGCAGCTGGGCGTGGACACGGGGCGTGCCTACGCCGCAGTGTCCGGCGACTTCAACCCGATCCACCTGAGCGTCCTCTCGGCCAAGGCCCTGGGGCTGCGCCGGTCGATCGCGCACGGCATGTATCTGGCGTCCAGGGCACTGGCGGATGTGGGCGCCGCCAAGGGCGAGGCATTCAGCTGGGATGTGTCCTTCGAGGCGCCGGTGTTCCTGCCGGCCCGCGTGGCGCTGGACATCAGCACCACGCAGGACACCGAGGGTGCCTGGCAGCGCTCCGGCTACGTCGCCTGGAACCCGCGTTCCGGTCGCAAGCACTTCAGCGGATCGGTGGCGGCGCTTTAGCCCTGCCGGCTGCAGCAGACGACGGCGGTGTCCGCCCCGGGATGGGGCGGACACCGCCGTCGTAGTCTGTGCGTGTTCCGCGTGAGTGCCTGGGGCCGCAGCCGGGCGCGTCCGGTCGCTACTTGCTGCTGTCCGCCGAGGACTTCACCACCCGCAGCATCCGGTGCAGGCTCAACAGGATCGATTCGACGGCGCTGGGGGCATCAGTAGCCGCTTCCTCGGCGCCAACGCGTGCCGTCAGGGCCTTGACGGTGGCGTCGGCCTCCCCGCTCAGCTCCGACTGCCGCTCCGCGCTCTCCGTCTCGACCGCCTCCAGGACGTCGCCGACCGCGGCCATGGCGTCAGCGAGCGGCACAGCGTAATCATCCGGCACCACAAAAGGAATGTCCTTGGCCCAGATGACGTCCGAGAGCACCTGCGTGACGTCCTGGACGTGGAAGGTTATCCGTTCCAGGTCCCGGAGGTTGCGGTAGTCCAGCTCGACGTCCCGCGGATGGAGCCGGCGTCTGGGGTTGGCCTGCCGGCTGGCGTCCGCCTTCTCCACCGCCAGGCGGACGGAACGCGCTGACGCTTCGAGGGCGCCGGACCGCTTGGACCAGTCTTCGTGTTCCGGCGGCCAGCTCTCCTTCAGCGCCTTGGCCATGTCCCATAGTTGCTGGGCGAGCGCGAGGCGCAGTTCGGCGATGCTGAGCTCGGCGGCGCGGAAGTGCAGCGGCGGGAACACCAGCAGGTTCACGAGGATTCCCACCGTGACCCCGGCCGCCATTTGAAGGAGGTAGCCGAAGGAGAACTGGTCCGGGTTGTGGCCGCCGACCAGCAGGACCAGGAGGGCCGCCGTCGGGATCCAGTCGCGGCCCGCGCCGATCTTGGGGAGTCCGGCGAGGATGACGCCGAAAGCCATCACGACGCCGACCGTCAGCGGTGTCGGGCTGCCGAGAACGAACAGCACAAAAGCCAGCCCCACCCCGATGGCGAGCCCCGCGAGCGTCTGCACCCCCTGCTTCATGGAGCCGGCGACGTTCTCGTACATCGCCACAAGGGCGCCCAGCGGGGCGTAGTAGGGGTAGTCGGCCGCGGAGCCGGGCATGAACGGTGCGATTGCGAAGGAAATGCCCGCGGCCAGCCCTGCTTTCAGGGCCAGCTGCAGCCGGGGCCACAGCAGCGCCGAGCGGACGTTGCCGGCCGCGATCCGCCAGAGCCGCCGGGGCAGGGAAGGGCCGCCGGTGTGCGTGGCCTCGTCTGTAGTTGTCACCCGGTTCACCCTAGGGCGGGGACGTTGCTGCGACAACTGGACGAACCCGCGGCCCGGCCCCCTGCGGTTTAGTCCGCCCCGTGCCCGGGAGCGACTTCTTCCCCGGCCCGGACGGGGCCCGGCGGGGTTCCGTCGCCGAAGGGGCGGCCTCCCAGCGCTTCCCGGCCGTGCGCGCTCAGCCAGTTGCCCAGCTCCGGCCCCGCGGGAACGATCCCGGTGGGGTTGATGTCCTCGTGGACGATGTAATAGTGCTGCTTGATCTGCACGAAGTCGGTGGTGTCGCCGAACCCGGGGGTCTGGAACAGGTCGCGGGCGTAGGCCCAGAGCGCGGGCATCTCACTGAGTTTCTGCCGGTTGCACTTGAAGTGCCCGTGGTAGACCGTGTCGAACCGTGCCAGCGTCGTGAAGAGCCGGACGTCGGCCTCCGTGATGGAATCTCCCACGAGGTACCGCTGGCCGGTGAGGCGCTCCTCCAGCCAGTCCAGGGCGGTCCAGAGCCTGCTGTAGGCGGCATCATAGGCGTCCTGGGATCCGGCGAAACCGCAGCGGTACACGCCGTTGTTCACCTCGGTGAAGACCCGCTTGTTGACCGCGTCGATCTCCCCGCGCAGCGCCTCGGGGTACAGCTCCGGCGCGCCCGGACGGTGGTATTCGGTCCACTCGGTGGAGAAGTCCAGGGTGATCTGCGGGAAGTTGTTGGTCACCACCTGGCCGCTGGCGACGTCGACGATCGCCGGAACGGTGATGCCGCGCGGATAGTCCGGGAACCGGCGGAAGTATGCCTCCTGGATCCGCTCGATCCCGAGCACTGGGTCCTTGCCGCCGGGATCCAGGTCAAAAGTCCAGGAACGTGCATCGTGGGTGGGTCCGGGCTGGCCAAGGGAGATGACGTCCTCGAGGCCCAGCAGCCGCCGCACGATCACGGTCCGGTTGGCCCACGGGCAGGCGCGGGCCGCGATCAGCCGGTAGCGTCCCGGCTCGACCGGCCAGCCGGGCTCACCGTTCCGGCCGGGGGCGCCGTCGCGGGTGATCCGGTCCTCGATGTAGTTGGTGTCCCGGGTGAACTCCTCGCCGCCGGTGACATAGGCACCCTTCGTGCTGAATCCGGGGTCGTCCGTGTGTGTTTGGCTCATGGTCCCAGCCTATGCCGGGGTGCCGCCGGGGACCTGCCACTGTGGCTGCTGCAGTGTCGCGAAGACCTGCGACAACGGTTGCCAGGCGAACCACCAGGCGGCACCGACGACGGCGGCGAACAGGACGATCCACACTGCAGCGGGGATGCGGGTGGCCCGGGACAGCAGGTAGGCGTCCGACGTCGCCAGCCGGTCCCGGCGCCGCAGGTGCACGGTGGCAAGCTTGCCGAGGTCCCGTACAGCGGCCACCAGGAGCGCCAGGCCGAGCACGATCATGACATGGCCGTTGAATTCCGGCGGGACGAACAGCACGAGCAGGACGGCGGCCAGGACCGCGGCCGCGGTGATGAGCAGCCCGATGCCGTTGCGGATGAACAGAAACGAGGCAAGCAGGATAAGGGTCCCGAGCGACATCGCCGCCGGGCCCCAACCGTTGAAGCCGCTCCAGACCATGGCGGCGCCGACGACAGCCGGCACCGGATAGCCCCAGAACGTGGACCAGACGGCAGCCAGGGGGCGCCTGCTGTAAGTGGTGGTGGTGCCCGAGTGGTCCAGGCCCAGGCGGATACCGCCGACGCGCTGTCCGGTCATGAGCGCGGCGAAGGCGTGGCCGAGTTCGTGGGTCACGGTAGCCAGAAGTCCGAAGTACCGCCAAGTCACCCGCGGCAGGGCGAGCGCGACGGCGAGGAGGATCACCAGGGCGAGTTCGGTGCCGGTGACGAGCGGGACCGGGGACTGGGTGAATCCGGCGGCGATCCGGTTCCACCAGGTCTCGGCAGCGTTCGTCATGCCCTGCTCCGCGCAGGTGATCCTGCGGGACCGGCACTGTGCCGGATGCAATAGGGGGTCCACGGCCTGGCCTCCAGCCGGCCCTCGGCGATCTCGTCCCTGCACACGGCGCAGATGCCGTAGGTGCCGGCATCGATCCGTGCCAGGGCAGCCTCGATCTGGGCCAGGCCCTCCCGGCTTTGGTCCAGCAGGGCCGAGGCCTGGGAGAGTTCAAACGCGATGGTCGCGCCCTCGGGATCGTGTTCGTCGTCGACATTGGAGTCCTGCCGGGCGGCATTCACCGCGGTAATGTCCCGGCGAAGCGCGGGCAGGAGTGCAAGTTTTCGGTGGCGCTCCTCCTGGAGGAGAATGCGGAACCGTTCGACGTCGACCATAGGCTGCAAGGCTAGCGCGGCCGGGCCGCCGGCGTCGAAAGCCGGCGTCTGGATGCGCCGTCGAAAGCGCCGTCGAAAAAGCACCCGGCGGCATCCGGGCCGGGTCGAAAGTCCCCGGTGCCCGGGGGAGTCTCCGCCGTACAGTGGGGAGAGGAGACTGTGGCCAGAAGACTTCGGCCAGAAAAACCGGGAGACGTCATGGATGAGCACGCGGCCAACAACCTCACCAAGAACGCCGGGGAGGAAGCCCTGGCCCTGGCTGCGGTGGAACAACACCATGCGGGCATGCTCAAGCGGCTCGACGCCTTGGCGTCCGCACTCATCCACGCCGTGACGACCCGCGACACCGTGGCGGAGCACGACGCCCACGAGGTGTTGGTGGAATGGTGCGAGACCGAGCTCGTCCCGCACGCGCTCGCCGAGGAAGGGCCCCTGTACGGCGGAGCCCGGAACATACCGGAAGGCACACTGCTGGTGGACGGGATGCTGGCCGAACACCAGGTGATCGTGGGGCTGGTCGAGAAACTGCGCGGATCCGCCGGGGTGGACGCGGCCGTGGCTGCCGGCTCCATCCGGAACATCTTCGCCCTCCACCTGGACAAGGAGAACACGCTCCTGATGCCGTTCATCGTCGCCTCCCCGGAGCTCTCGCTGGCCCGCGCCGTCGAGGGACTGCAGGAACTGGTCGGCGAAACCCACGTCCATCAACACGGGACGGGGCACGGGGGCAGCGTTTAGAGTTGCCCCATGGCGGATGGCATGCACCACGACAGCGCTCCGGGCACAAGCGCCTTGTTGCGCGAACTCGCGGCGGCCCACGGCGTGGGTACCTCCTACTGGGGCTGGGACGGCGTCGAACGCTCCGTCCCGGAGAGCACCTTGCGCGCGGTTCTCGCCGCGCTGGGTATCCCGGCCTCGGACACGGATGCGGTTGAGCGGTCCCTGGACGAGGCGCGGCTGGCGCCGTGGCGGCGGCTGCTGCCGCCGGTCGCCGTCGCCCGTGAGGGCCAGGAACTCCTCATTGACGTCCATGTGCCGCACGGAAGCGCCGTCAGCGTGTGGATCGCCGCAGAGGACGGCAGCCGGCACGAGGCAATCCAGCGGGACAACTGGGACGCGCCGGTCGACGTCGACGGCGTCCTCACCGGCCGGGCCACCTTCGCGCTGCCGGACACCGTGCCGCTCGGCTGGCACACCCTGCTGGCGGACAACGACGGCAGGGTGTCCCAATGCCCGTTCATCGTCACACCCCTAAGGCTCCACACCACCGAAGCGCTCATCTCATCGGGCAGGGCCGGACGGCGGAACTGGGGCCTGACCGCGCAGCTCTACTCCGTCCGGTCATCCCGGTCCTGGGGCATCGGTGACTTCGCCGACCTCGCGGACCTCGCCACGATCACCGGACGGGAGGGCGCCGGTTTCCTGCTGGTCAACCCGTTGCACGCCGCCGAGCCCAGGCCGCCGGTTGAAGACTCGCCTTACCTCCCCACGACCAGGCGGTTCTTCAACCCCCTGTACCTCCGGGTGGAGGAGATCCCCGAATACGGCTACCTCGGCCCCGTCGGCCGCGCCGAAGTGGAGCGGCTGGCCAACCAACAGCACTCCGCCAACCACTCCACCGGGCTGCTGGACCGGAACTCCAGCTACGGGGCAAAACTGGCCGCGCTCGAACTCGTGTTCGCAGTCCCTCGCGACCCCGCCCGCTCCCTCGCGTTTGCGCACTTCAGCCGCGAACAGGGGCAAGGGCTCGACGACTTCGCCCTCTGGTGCGCACTGGCCGAGAAGCTTGGCCCGGAAGCCCCGCAATGGGCCGCGGAGGCGTCCACCCCGGACACGGCCTACTGCAAGGAGCAACGCGCCCTGCTGGCGGGACGGATCGAATTCCACCGGTGGCTGCAGTGGCTCTGCGACCAGCAGCTTGAAGCCGCCCAACGATCGGCCCGGCGCTCGGGCATGGAGATCGGCGTCATCCACGATCTTGCGGTCGGCGTGAAACCGGGCGGTGCCGACGCCTGGTCCCTTGCCGGGGTGCTGGCCCGCGACGTCACGGTCGGCGCGCCACCGGACATGTTCAACCAGCAGGGCCAGAACTGGACCCAGCCGCCCTGGCACCCCGTCCGGCTCGCCGAGTCAGGATACGCCGCGTACCGGGACATGCTCCGGACCGTGCTGCGCCATGCCGGCGGGATCCGGGTGGACCACATCCTGGGACTGTTCCGGCTGTGGTGGATCCCGGAAGGGGCAGGGCCGGGGGAGGGCACCTACGTTTATTACGACCATGAGGCGCTCATCGGCATCCTGGCGCTGGAAGCGCAGCGTGCCGGGGCGATCGTGATCGGCGAGGATCTGGGGGTGTTCGAGCCGTGGGTCCGGGATTACCTCGCCGAGCGCGGGATTTTCGGCACCTCGATCCTCTGGTTCGAACACGACGCGGACGGCCCGGTCCCGCCGGAGCGTTATCGGCAGCAGTGCCTGACCAGCGTTAATACCCACGATCTTCCCCCGACAGCCGGCTATCTGGCCGGTGAGCACGTGACCCTCCGCGAATCCCTGGGCCTGCTGCGGCGTCCGGTGGACGAGGAACGCGCCGAGGCGGAGGCGGAGCAGGAGGCGGTGCTCGGAATGCTGCGGGAACGCGGCCTCCTGCCGGAGCCGGGGCACGAAAGTGTGCAGGGCACCGTCGAGGCGCTGTACGCCTTCACCACCCTGACCCCTTCGTCCCTCCTCGGCGTCGCGCTGGTTGATGCGGTGGGCGAGACCCGGACCCAGAACCAGCCCGGAACCAGCACGGAGTACCCCAACTGGCGCATACCGCTCGCCGGCCCACGGGGGCCTGTCCTGCTCGACGCGCTGCCGGCAGATCAAGGGTTCCGCTCACTGGTGCGCACCATCCGGTCCGCGCTGCACCCGAAGGCGCAGGAGCGGCCGCCCCGGGCCTGAAGCGGGAGCCTGGAGCCGTCGACGTTCCACGGCCGGGAGGCCGCGGCCGAGCTGCCCAACCGGTCACCCTGCGTAAATGGGCGTCTCCGGGAAGTACGAGTTGCAGCCGGGGAGTCCGTTCGTGTAGCCCTGCATAAAAGCGTTGGCCCGGTCCTCGATCGGGCTCCCCGTTTCACCCTCGCCCGGCGGTGCAATACCCGCCAGCATGGCATTGATGTCGCCCAGGTCGCCGGGATACGCCAAGTTGCCGGCCTGCTCCGCGTGGGCCGCCCAGGCGCCGGAAATGCAGTCCGCCTGGTTCTCGAGCAGCATGTTCTCCTCTTCGGTCTCCGGAGCCGGAACGCCCTTGATGTTCTGGATGTGGTGCCCCCATTCGTGGGCGTAGCCGACGGCCGGCGCGGCACCTCCGACACCGTTGTAGAGCATCCACAAGGCGTCCTGGCCGACGTAGATTGCCTTGTCCTCCGTACAGTACGAGTAGTCCTGGCTGGTGTACTCCTCCGGGGTGCCGTCGTCTTTGACGCAGGCCGTAGGGCCGGTCACACCGGCCGGCACAAAGAAGGACGCCGCCGGCCGGTTCTCCACTCCGTAGTTCGCATCGAAGAGCGGCGCTGTCACTGCGACCGCGTGTCCGAGGTAGCTCGGCATGTCGGCAGGGCCGTGGCAGCCCTCGTGGGTCCCCTTCGGGCAGTAGAGCCGGCCCCTGCTCGCGTCCAACTCATGGGAGGGCACCGGGGTGGCAGCCTCCAGCCCGGCGGGAGCCGGCCTGGGAGCGAGGGTGGCGTCCGTCTCCACGGGGGAGGGTGTTGCGGTGGGCGTGCCGCCGGGGGAGGCGCTTGTGGGCGCCGTCGATTCGCCCCCTTGGCCACCGGGTGTGGAACTGCACGAGATACAAAGCAAGAGCGAGGCGAGCAGCGCGGACGCTGCGGCTGGGCGACGGGACATGGGGTACTCCTAGGTAACTAGTGAGACCACAGGTGCTGCCGGTTCCGACGCGCTCGGTGAGCTTCCCCCTCAGGGCACAAGGATAGAATCGCCCGCACCCCGTGTCCACGCCTCGGGGCTGGCCGGACGGTGGGCCTCCTAGGGGATGCGGTGATGCTTCCCGGCGGCAAGTTCCCTGACCCAGAACGGACTGGCCCGGCCGAGGCGCCGGTCGGTGACGAGGCGGAGCTTCGCGGCGGCGGTTTGTACGCCGCGGTCGCGGGAGGCAGCCTCGCGTCCAGGGCGGAAACCTTCCGGCGCCCGGGCAGTTCCCGCCGGCGCCGGCGCGCGCGTCAGCGGGTCCTCCCACGCCACGGTGATGATCTCAAGCTCCTCAGGGCTGGCCAGTCCGCTTTCGGCAAGGACCGCCAGGACACCCAGGCCCAGTTCGGCCCGGCGCGGGTCAGCGGAGAGGGCACTGTCCAGTGCCCACTGCGTGCGGTTCCACCACTCGCCCCGGTTGTCCGCCTCGCGCTTTTGGGCCAGGGCGGCGGTGTCAGCGAGGGTCCGCTGCCTCAGCGTGCGCAGGCTGATGACGGCGCCGATGGCTGCCGCGAGCAGCACTGCCAGCGGGCCCAGGGCGGCAAGAACCTGCCACCATTCGGCGGGCCCGGTATGGACGAAGACGTCGACGGGATCTGCGGTCGGGGTCACGGCACCAGCCTATAGCCCGGCATTCAGCACCATCCGGAAACGCCTGGGGACTACAGCCCTGACGGGCATGCGTGGGACACGCCGCAAATGAGTGACCTGCTCAAGTAGCGTACCGCGAGCTGTAGAGGGGTTACTTGACCGGGGGCCAAGTAAGACTACTCGTTCATTTCATGTCCGCTTCGTCTAATCTGATCGCCAACGGCACCAGAAACTATCGTCGCGCGGGCGCATCCGATGCATATCCGATGTTTATGGGGGGAACAGATGAAAAGCATTGTGCGGGTGGCGGGTGCGGGTCTGGCTCTGGCAATGGGAATCGCTGGAAGCGTAGCCGGCCCTGCAGGAGCCGCCACGAGTTACAGCTTCGCCGTCATCGGCGACACGCCCTACGGCAGCACCCAAGTGAGCCTTTTTCCGAAACGCATTGCGCAGATAAATGCGGATCCGAAAGTGCGCATGGTCGGGCATCTCGGCGATATCGGCACGGGTGTCTGCTCCAACGCCTACTACCAGAAGATCAAGGCAAGCTTCGACAAGTTTGTCGACCCGCTGGTGTACACCCCCGGTGACAACGAATGGGCGGACTGCCACAGCGCCAGCATAGGCAAAGCCAACCCGCTGCAGCGGCTGGCTGCCATCCGCTCGGTCTTCTTCCCCAGAGCCGGCCGGACGCTGGGCCAGAACCCGATCTCCGTCACGGCCCAGTCCGGTTACAAGGAGAACGTGAAGTTCACCACCGGCGGGCTGACCATCGCGACCCTGCACATCGTTGGTTCGGAGAATGACCTCCGGCCGTGGACCGGCCTTGGCTACACGAAGGCCACCACTGCTCAAGTGGCCGAGGTGAAGGCCCGGGAGAAGGCCGCCATCGCGCAGATCCAAAGCGCCTTCGCAACGGCGAAGGCCAAAAACAGCAGGGCCGTGGTGCTGATGACCCAGGCGGACATGTTTGCTCCCGGCACCCAGTACTCGGGCTACCGCAACGCCTACCAGAGCATCGTGCGGGCGATCGCCAGCGAAAGCAAGGCATTCAAGAAGCCGGTGTTCCTTTTCAACGGCGACACTCATTTGTACGCCAAGGACAAGCCGCTCAACAACGAGAAGTGGCTGTCTTTCTACGGGATTTCCGGCGCGGCGTCCAACCTCACCAGGGTCTCAATCGAGGGCGAAACCTACGTGGATGAATACGTGAGGGTCAACGTCGTCTCCAACTGGGAGGTCCTGCAGATCCAGCGGGTTGCCTACAAGTAGCGGGCCCGCAAACAGGCCGCCCCGACCTGCCTTCCCTTGTTGCCAGCGCGGCTTCTACTACTTGCCCACAGATGTTTCCGGGAAATAGCTGTTGGTCTGTGGCCGGTCGCTGGTTCGGAACGGCCGCTGCGGGCAAGAGGCACTGGTGCCTCGCCCGGGTCAACGCCCTGTCACTCGGGTGAACGCCCTGTGGGGCGCGGGAGCGGGCGCTCCGGACACCCCTATTCGCCGT
>CALMVY010000239.1 GCA_937873245.1 uncultured Arthrobacter sp.
GGCGTCTGAGCGGGGGGACGCATAGCCCCGCGGAGAGTTGGCGGGACCTGGGCGGGAAAGTGCCCGGATTCGGACATCACCCGCCAGGCAAGGTACCCGACGTGCGTCTCGTAGCCTCGTCCCCATCCGCCTTCGCGCGTGGCTATGGCGTAGTGCAGTAACGCTTCCGCGCTCAGGTCAGCGAACCGGATTCCCTGGGTGGTCAATGCCGCAGCCACGTCCATCCGCGCGCAGCGTTTGAAGTGATTCGAGGTGTCCTGTTGTTCCACGAGGGCCAGGAAGCGGTCCAGATCGTGATCGTTTTGTGCTTGCTCGAAATGCTCGTGGTAGCGGTAGAACGAGTTGATTTTGAAGGCTTCCAACGAAGGGCGAATGACACGCAGACAGCATAGGAGCATCAGTGAATGCCCGAGTTCACCGTCAAGGCGGAAGTTTCCCGTGGTCAGCTCGCGTATTTTGCGGTGACCATCATTGAACCCCGACGAAATCCATTTCTCCTGCCAGGTCCGTCCGGTATGCCTCACGAGATAAGACAGCAGCCATTTCAGCCCGTGATGGCGCAGTGATTCACGCGGCTGGGTGCGGGGCCATATCGCGTCGGTCAAGGCGATGAGACTCTCGGGGCTTGCAGTGTCCAAGTCACCGCGAGGCCATGGCGGAATTTCCGGTCTGGGCGCCGGAGCAGCGATGATGACGGTTTGGTTCCGGGTTCTCCCGGGAACAGCTGCGTTTATCGGCCGCTGTTGTGGTCGTTTAACAGCCTTAGGCACCGAACACCACTGAGAAGTCGTCGGGATCGTAGCCCGGGGTCAGCGTTGGCTGGGGCCGTGGCGATGCCATGTGCTCTTGTACTTTTTGGAAGACCTCATCGACGCGGGGCCGCAGATAGGGAGCCATCGACGAGACTTGCCGGTGCCGGCTCACGGCCATGATTTCAGGCAAGGTCAGGTTCGGGTCCGAGACCATGCGGTTGATGGTCGTGTGTCTGAAGTCGTGCAGTGACCAGTCCGTGCCCAGCACGGCATTCACCCGTTGCAGCATTCGCCGGGCAGCGTGATATGTCAACGGCCGCGGTTTGCCGTGGAGTGCCCGCCAGATCAATTCATCTGGCCTGGGAATTCCGTGCTCATGGAAGTACATGGTCAGATACTGCAGCGATTCCGGTGAGACAGGCACCGGTTCCAGGACACGGGAGCCTTTTGATACGACCCATACACGCTGCCCGGCCCAGTCGACCTGATCACCGTGGACGCCGAGCAGCTCACTCGCGCGGGCCCCGGAGGACACATACATACTCACCAGGGCACGATCACGGTTGGTCCGCAGAGCCTCCATCAAATCGTCGAAAAGGTCATCCGGGATGGAACGGGGCAGCCATTCGGACTTCTTCTGCCGCAAAGGAGCCCGGTTTGCTCGTGGCGCTGTTTCGGTCCGGCCTCGATGAACGAGGCGTCTCCGCCCGGCAGCCTCAGGAACCGGGTCTATCAGCGGACCACGACCGAATCGTGCATGGTAGGAGTAAAACGACGAAATCACCGAAAGTGCGTGATTGATCGTTGCCGGTGCGTAGCCCCCGGCCAAGGGACGCTTACCCGTGCGCGAATTCCTGCCCCGGTTACCGGTCCCCCGCCGTTGAGGGTTTACCGCGGACCGCATCCACCCCACGAGGATTTCGACCTCCGCACGAGTCGCCTGCTCCCATCCACTGCCGAGCACACCAAGGATGCGCCACCACCTGAGCAGATCGTTGCCGTAAGAGCGGACGGTCAAAGGGCTCATATCGCTCAGAACGAGATCACGGAGGAACACTGAGAAGTCCTCGATCTCTTGCCCCTTGTCGTCGATGACGACGTAGGGCAAGAGGCCCTCCGTTCTGGGGACCACCGCGCCTATCGCCATTAGGCCAATCTGTCCCTCGAGCAGTTTGAGCCGCACTTCGTCCACGAGAACCACCTCTCCGGAGAACCCTGATCCAGACTCTACGACGAAGTTCAGTTAACAGGACGGATTCCATGGCCTTGTTGTTGGCGATCAGGGTCTTCCGTTCGGCTTTCTGTTCCTCGGTCATGGGACCGGATTGTGCTTGGCGGCCGCCGTCGTAGCGTTCGTGGCGCGGGGTGAAGCCGAGTTCTTTCCACCCGTTGATGACTGGTTTGGCGGAGTGGTGGCCTTGCCAGTTGCGCTGGATGACGTAGGCGTTGGCGTCGTCCTCGGTGGCGGGTTCGCCGTCGGCCCGGTTCGCGGCCGAGACGTACAGGGCTTCTTCGTCGGCGTAGTGGCCCGCGTCCTCCACGATGGTCTTGCCCTGGCCTTCAAGTTCCGCGATGAGCGCGGCACGGGCGGCGGCGATGTCGCGCTTGTCCCGCAGGCGCTGGGTGACGTGCAGGAGCATGTCGGGTTCGTCGGCGAGGACTGATTCAAGTTCCTCGGTCGCGTCGGGGTCGTCTTCAAATTCGGCCAGAATCAGGGCTTCTTCGATGGTGCATCCTCGGCCCAGGGCGGCGTCCCCGGCGGTGGTGGACTTGGCTTTCAGTGCGTCCTCGACGGTGATCTTGGTCCGCCCTGTCTTCTTGGCGATCTGTGCCGCTGACACGCCGATCAGGGAGAGCTGGTGGTAGGCCTCGGCCTCGTCCGCCTCGCTCAGCGCGGAGCGTTGGATGTTCTCGACCACCTGGGTGAGGATGCGTTCGGCTTCCTCGGGGCTTTCGGTGACCATGACCGGGATCTCGGGGCGTTCGGCTTCGACTGCGGCGCGGGTGCGGCGCTGTCCCATCAGGACGTGCACCACGCCGTCGTCCTTGCGGTGGGCGATGACGGGTTCCATCACGCCGTGCTCTTTGATGCTGGCAATGAAGTCCGGGGTCAGGGCCGCGTCTTTGCGGACGTTGATGTCCACGGTCAGGGTGGCCGGGTCGAGCATTTCGAGGGTGGGTGTGGTGTTCATGGTGTTGCTCCTTTTGCAGAGGATTCCGGTGGGTGGGGCGGCTCAGGTGACCGGTCAGCTTCCCCTCTCCCCCCGTTGTTTTTTGGTTGCTGGCAAGCTC
>CALMVY010000240.1 GCA_937873245.1 uncultured Arthrobacter sp.
GGTGGACGAACCCGTCCGAACTGCCCTCCGCCAAAGCCGCCTCCCCCATTCGCACGGCGGTCAGCTCACCAGGCCGGCCACCGAGCAGACCAGCCAGACAAAGCTCGCCACCGACGCAAAGGCCAGCGATTCCCGGGCCAGACGAACCATCTTGCGCATCCTTCTGTGCGGCGCCTGTGGAGAACCTGTGGGCGCGTTCCTCGTTCGTTCTTATTCCCCTTTTGTTCTCGACAGTCAAGCCTTGGGTCGCGAAGGCGCCAGACGGCTCCCGGATCGCCCGACCCGGACCTTGCAGGCGGCCGAATCCCGTCGCGGGAGAACCACGTTTTCAATGCCGCCGGTCGCGTCGCGCCCGGCCTCGAGCTTGGCAAGCACCGACTTGGCCCGTGCGACCACCGTGGGGGGAAGGCCGGCGAGCTTGGCCACCGCGATGCCGTAGCTGCGGTCGGCGGCGCCGTTGGCGACTTCGTGGAGGAGGACGAGGTCGCCCTTCCACTCGCGCGCGCGGACGTGGTGGAGCGAGAGGCGGTCGAGCCGGCCGGCGAGGCGGGTGAGCTCGTGATAATGGGTCGCGAACAGGGTGCGGGCCTTGACCTCGTCGTGCATCGCCTCGATCGAAGGGGGCAGCTTGGCGAATTCGGTCAGCGCCATCCCGCACACGGGGCAGGTCTTGGCCTCGCCCTCTTCGAACATCTCGCGGCAGAACGGGCAGGCCAGCAGTCCCATCGTGGCCGGGACGCTGCATGGCAAGCGGGTCTGCTTCTTGTCGCGGCACGGCTCGTCGCATCAGATTCTCCCAACCGAGCTTCCTTCGAAAGCGAACATCTGGGCGTTGAAGTCGATGGGAGCATCAGCGATCATCTCCGTCAGTGCGGTCGGCAGCCTGCGAAAGAAGATCAAGCCCCTCCACCTGGTGATCCCCGACCAGTTGATCGACCGTACCCGTGGGCGGCAGAGCACCACGCCCTGCTGGAGTCCTTGGCCGCCACCGCCGCGGATGCCGTGGGCGGTGACCGGCTCGCGCACGTTGACCTTCGGGCCGACAACGTTCTCATCGAGGGCGACGGGCGGGCTGTCATAGTGGACTGGCCGTGGGCGGCGCACGGGGCGTCGTGGTTCGACGCCCTCACCCTCCTTGTTGATGCGCGGGTCAACGATCCGGCGTGCGATACGGAAACGGCCCTCCGGAAGCATGCCGTGTTCGCGTCCGCCGAGCCACAGCAGGTGGATTCTGTGCTCGCGGCACTGGCCGGATATTTCCTTGACAGCGCCCGCAAGCCTTCGCCACCGGGGCTTCCCACCTTGCGCGCTTTCCAGCACGCGGAAGGGGCAGCATGCCTCGGATGGGTACGGGAACGATTGGAGCCAGGTCGAGGTGGCGAATCGGGTCAGATTCTGTGAAAGCCAGGCCTGCCCCGCCCGTTCGCCAAAGGTGGCCGCTCAGCCGGACGGCATAGCGGCCATATGTGGCAAACGGTGGAATGCGCGGTCCAGGGTTTCCACCGCGTGAGCTGTTCGGAGAACGCCCGCGGCTGGGGTAAGGTAAATCTCGTTGTTCCCCGGGACCCGGTCCAGCTTTCTGGACCGTCCCACTGCGGCTGTAGCTCAATGGTAGAGCGCTAGCTTCCCAAGCTTGATACGCGGGTTCGATTCCCGTCAGCCGCTCCAACTCACCATACGGCCTCGGCCGGAATCCGCAGCCCGGAACCCTCACCAGCGCACGGCCCGGGGCCGTTAGGTCGCTACCTGTATCGTTCGAAGTCAGGAACCTCTTCGGTTCCGCTACAGGAGCGATCATGGCTGACAAGTCCCCCCGTCAAGCAGCATCCAAGAAATCCACCAAGTCCATCAAGGAAAAACGCGCCGAGAAGAGGGACGCCGCAGCGCCGCCCAGCTCCTTGGACAAGGCGACCAGCTCCAAGCCGGCGAGTGCCAAAAAGAAGTGAGCGGCACCATGAGCCACCTCACCCTCGGAGTCCTTGCCACCACGCGGAAGCCTGACGAGCGGCGCCTCCCGATCCATCCCCTCCATCTGGACCGCATCGCCCCGGAACTCCGGCAGCAGCTCATCCTGGAGGAGGGCTACGGCGAGCGTTTCGGCGTCTCTGACGCCCACCTGGCGCCGCTCGTGGGGCGCATCGCCCCCCGCGCGCAGGTGCTGGCCGAGGCCGACGTCGTCCTCCTGCCCAAGCCGCAGCCCGAGGACCTGGCCGAACTGCGCGACGGGCAGGTCCTCTGGGGCTGGCCGCACTGCGTCCAGGACCGGGCCATCACGCAGCTGGCGATCGACAAGAAGCTCACGCTGATCGCCTTCGAGGCGATGAACCACTGGGCCAGCGACGGCGGCTTCGGCCTCCACGTGTTCCACAAAAACAACGAGCTGGCCGGCTACTGCTCCGTGCTGCACGCCCTGGCGCTGACCGGTTCCACCGGCGACTACGGCCGGCGCCTGAGCGCCGTCGTCATCGGCTTCGGGGCCACGGCCCGCGGCGCGGTGACGGCCCTGAACGCCCACGGCGTCCACGACGTCCAGGTGCTGACCAACCGCGGCGTCGCCGCAGTGGGCTCCCCCATCCATTCCGTGCGGATCGCGCAGTTCGACCACGACCACGAGGCGCCGTTCCACAGCGAGGTCATCACCGAGCGCGGCCGCGTGCCGCTGGCACCGTTCCTCGCCGAGAGCGACATCGTGGTCAACTGCACGCTGCAGGACCCGAACGCGCCGCTGACGTACCTGCGCACCGAGGACCTGGACGCGTTCCGGCCCGGCAGCCTGATTGTGGACGTTTCCTGCGACGAGGGCATGGGCTTCAGCTGGGCGAAAACCACCACGTTCGCGGAGCCGATGTTCCAGGTCGGGGACCACATCGACTACTACGCGGTGGACCACAGCCCGTCCTACCTGTGGAACTCGGCCAGCTGGGAAATCAGCGAGGCGCTGCTGCCGTTCCTGGAAACGGTGATCACCGGCCCCGAGGCCTGGACCGCGAACGAGACCATCCGCCGAGCGATCGAAATCCGCGACGGCGTGGTCCTCAACCCGAATGTGCTGCAGTTCCAGCAGCGCAGGCGGGAGTACCCGCACCTGCCGCTGGCGGACTAGTTTGGGTTTTCCGCGACGAATGAGGACAGCCGCCGCGTGGATCCACGCAGCGGCTGTCCGAAACCGGTGCAGAAAGCTAAGGCCGGCCCTGGTTCCGGACAATTTTCAGGAGCCTGCGCCGGTCCTTCAGGTCCACCTTGAGCATCAGCTGGTCCCGGCGTGCCAGCACGACGGCGACCGTCGCCGCCGCCAGCGCCGGCACCCCGCCGGAAACCAGGATGGCCGTGTGCGGATCCACGTGCTCGGCCAGCCAGCCGATCATCGGACCGCCGATCGCCTGCCCGCCGATCAGCACCATGATGTACAGGCTCATGACGCGGCCGCGGATGGCCATGTTGGAGCTGATCTGGACCAGCTGGTTGGCAGCGGTCAGGAACATCAGGCACCAGAACCCGGCCAGCACCATGGCCGCCCCGAACCATGCCATGGACGGCGCCAGCGAGGCCAGGCACAGCATCAGCCCGTACATTCCGGCGCCCAGCATCACCGAGCGCAGCCGCAGTTCGCGCCGGCGGGCGGAGGTAATTGCCCCGGCCAGCGCTCCGAGGGCCACGAGCGCGTTCAGCAGGCCGTAGCCGCCGGCGCCGACGTCGTACACGTGGTCCGCGAAGGCGGCCAGCAGCACCGGCAGGCTCATCGCGAACACGGCGATGAAGCCAGCCATCAGCCAGGGCCAGTAGATGGTGGGCTTGCCCAGCGCATAATTCAGCCCTTCCCGCAGCATCCCCTTGCGCTTGGGCACCGGGGCGCTGAGGTGCAGCTGGTCCTTCCGCAGGGTGAGCAGCATCGCCACCGTAAAGCAGCAGGCGACGGCGTTCGCGGCGAACGCCCACCCGGCGCCGACGGCCGTGAGCAGCAGCCCGGCGAGCGCCGGTCCGATCAGGCCGCCCAGCTGGAACGTCGTGGAGTTCACGCTGATGGCGTTCCGGAGGTAGGCCGGGCCCACGAGCTCGTTGACGAAGACCTGGCGCGCGGGCTGGTCCAGCACGGTGACCAGGCCAAGGGCCAGGGCGATCACATAGACGTGCCAGACCTCGATCCGCTGGGTCAGCGCCAGCACCGCGAGGATGGCCGCCAGCACGGCGGCCACCGACTGGCACAGCATCAGGATCTTGCGCTTCGCGAAGCGGTCCGCCATCATGCCGGCCCACGGGCCGAGGAACAGCGAGGGCAGGAACTGCAGCGCCACGGTGATCCCGACGGCGGTGACGGACCCGGAGAGCTGGAGCACCAGCCAGTCCTGGGCGATGCGCTGCATCCACAACGCGATCACGGCGATGAAGTGGCCGATCGCGAAGATGCGGAAATTGCGGACCTTCAGCGAGATAAAGGTGTGGCGCCACGGCAGCGGCGCATTGACGACGGCGATGGGCTGGGTAATGGTGTCCGGCAGTGCAGTTACGTTGGCCTCTAAAGGCGGAGGGGGTGCCACGGAAAGTCCTCAAAGGAGCGGATGAGCTGGGATGCCTTAACGCTAAGCTGGCCGCAGCAGATTGTGGAAGATTATTCACCACATAACTAGCATTACGAAACGCAATGCGGCCCCAGTGCGCCGCAGGTCAGGAGCCCGCATGTTCGAACCGGCCCAGCTGCGGTCCTTCCTTGCCGTGGCCGAAACACTGAGCTTCACCAAGGCAGCCGAACGGCTGGGCCTGGCGCAGCCGACGGTCAGCCAGCACGTGCGCAAGCTCGAGGCCGCCGCAAAGCGCGTCCTGGTGGCCCGGGACACCCGGGACGTGCGCCTGACGGACAACGGGGACGCCATGGCCGGTTTCGCCCGCAGCATCCTGTCCGCGCACGACGCCGCCTCCCGCTACTTCTCCGGCTCGGCCATGCGCGGCCGGCTGCGCTTCGGCACGGCGGACGACCTCGCGATCACCGGCCTGCCGAGGATCCTGCGGGAGTTCCGCCAGGTGTACCCGCAGATCAACCTGGAACTGACCGTGGGCCAAAGCGACCAGCTCTACAAAAGGCTCAACGCCGGCCAGCTGGATCTCGTCTTCGTCAAGTGGGTGGCCGGGGCCAAGGACGGCACAGTGGTGCAGCAGGACTCCTTCGCCTGGGTGGGCCTGGAGCAGACCTCGCTGGACCCGGCCGAGTCCGTGCCGCTGATTGCCTACCCCTCCCCCAGCCTGAGCCGGAAGCTGGCCATCGACGCCCTCGAATCCGCCGGCCGGACCTGGCGCATCACCTGCACCACCCGGCAGATCAGCGGCGTGCTGGCGGCCGTCCGGGCCGGCATCGGCGTGGCGGTCATGCCGTCCTCCCTGGTACCGGAGGACCTGAAGATCATCACCCGGCGCTTCGACCTGCCGCCGGTGGGCGACGTCGATTTCACCCTGATCCGCAACCCGCTCGCCAACACCGAGGTGATCGAGGCCCTGACCCAGACGATCGCGGGCCGGACCCTGCAGCGGCGCGCCTGAGCGGCCACCGTGCCGCAGCGGAAAATCTGCGGCTGCGGAAAATCACTGCCCCGAGTACGCACCCCGCGATGTACCTACTCGGATTGCGTACTTACGCATACCATTGATCCACTCGGATTCCTGACATATCCTGAGTGTGTTGCAGGTCAAGCAGAGGCCTATGACAACGATTCGAGTAACGAACGCTGTCCTTTGTGTCTGCCGTGCGGCGGCCATCGGAGGCGTTCGGGATAGGCCGACAGTGACGCCAGCCATTAACCGCCCACACTCCCCCTCCGCATCGACGGCCCGGACCCTCAAGTCCGTGGGCCCGTTCTCCCAGGCCGTGCACCGCGGCGCCGCCGCCAAGCACCCCAGCCGCGGACGCCTGGACCCGCATGCCACCGCCCTGGTTGAGGCGGAATACGTCGGCAGCCCGTATTGCGAGCGCTGCGGGACCGACGAGTTCATCTACCTTGAGACTTTTGTTCCCGCGACCCATCACCGGGACGGCTCCATCAACAAACTCGGCGAAGTGACCTACTTCTGCGCCGGCTGCGATGACTTCTCCGCGCATGCGGTGCCGGCCTCGTGGGTTCCGCCCGGCTGGTACTTCGGCTGAGTCCGCGGGCGCCGCGCGCCCCACACAGACCACGAGCCGGGCAGCCACCATTGGAGGGTGGCTGCCCGGCTCGTTTGTGTCTGCCCACCGTTGTGCCTTCCCGGGGAGGCAGGCCAGGGTCGGCTGCCTAGATCAGGCCGTCCGAGATGAAGTTGGGCGTCCCAAAGCGGTGCGCCGTGATGCTGATGGCCTGTTCGTGCAGGAACGGCAGCAGCTCAACGCGTCCGGCCTCGGTGACCGGGTGGAAGTACAGCGCCAGGTCGGGGCGTCCGCCGGTCGCCTCGGCCAGCGCCTTCGCATCTCCGCCGATGAGCCGGATCCGTGCGGTGGCGAGCCTGGCTGTTCCGGCGAGCTTCCCCGCGGAGGCCAGCCAGTCGGCGTCGTTCTCCACGGTGACGTCGATGCCGAGGCCGGAGAGCACGGTGCGCAGCTGGGCGGGCAGCTCGACGGCGGTGGACACCGTCAGTGCCGAGCCCGCCAGGACGCCGGCCGCCACCGTCCGGACCAGGCGGGAGAGGGGCTCGCCGTCGGAGAGCCGCACCGTGACCGGCAGCGCGCGGTAGCGGAAGATGTTCCGTTCGGCGCTCAGTCCGGAGACGTCCTTGGCCGTGCCGAATTCCTCGGTCCACGCGAGGGCGTCGGAGGCCAGGGCACGCTGCAGCGCCTCCAGCTCGCCGGCGGCCAGGAAGCCTGCGGCCGCCTGCTCGATCCGGCGGACACCCGCGTGAGCGGGAACGGCGGCCGGGGCGCCGGCCGCGGTGCTGGACTTGCTGACCCATTCGCCGAGCCCGACGAGGTAGTTGGGCCCGCCGGCCTTGGTGCCGGCGCCGACGGCGGACTTCTTCCAGCCGCCGAAGGGCTGGCGCTGCACGATGGCGCCGGTGATGCCGCGGTTGACGTAGAGGTTGCCGGCCTGGACGGTGTCGAGCCAGAGGCCCACTTCCGCCGGGCTCAGCGAGTGCAGCCCGGAGGTGAGGCCGTACTCGATCTGGTTCTGGATCGCGATGGCGTCCTCAAGGGTTTCGGCGGTCATCACCCCCAGGACGGGGCCGAAGAACTCGGTGAGGTGGAAGTAGGAACCGCGGCGCACGCCGTAGCGGACGCCCGGGCTCCAGAGCTTGCCCGTCCCGTCCAGCTGCTTCGGCTCGACGGCCCAGCTTTCGCCTTCGCCGAGGGTGGTGAGGGCGTTGAGGAGCTTGCCGTTGGCGGGTTCGATGATCGGACCCATCTGGCTGGCGGGGTCCTCGGGGTAGCCGACCTTGAGTGAGGTGACGGCGTCGATCAGCTGGTTGTGGAAGCGCTTGGACTTCGCGACCGAGCCGACGAGGATCACCAGTGAGGCCGCGGAGCACTTCTGGCCGGCGTGGCCGAAGGCGGAGTACGCGACGTCTTTGGCGGCGAGGTCAAGGTCGGCACTCGGGGTGACGATGATGGCGTTCTTGCCGCTGGTCTCGGCCAGCAGCGGCAGGTCCTGGCGGAAGGAGCGGAACAGTTCCGCGGTTTCGTAGCCGCCGGTGAGGATGACGCGGTCCACGGCGGGGTGGGCGATCAGTTGCCGGCCCAGCTCCCGCTCGCCCAGCTGCACCATGGTCAGCACGTCCCGCGGGACGCCGGCTTCCCAGAGCGCCTCGATCATCACGGCGCCGCTGCGGCGGGCCTGCTTGGCGGGCTTGATCACGACGGCGGACCCGGCGGCGAGCGCGGCGAGGGTGGAGCCTGCCGGGATGGCCACCGGGAAGTTCCACGGCGGGGTCACCACGGTGAGCTTGGCCGGGACGAAGGTGGCGCCGTCGACGTCGTCGAGCTTGCGGGCCGCTTCGGCGTAGTAGTGCGCGAAGTCGACAGCCTCGCTGACTTCCGGATCGCCCTGGTCGATGGTCTTGCCGGTCTCGCTGGCCATGACCTCCAGCAGTTCGGCGCGGCGTGCTTCGAGGACGTCGCCGGCGCGGTGGAGGATCGCCGCACGCTCATCGCCGGAGAGCGCGCCCCAGGCCTTGCCCTTTTCCACCGCGGTGTTGATCACGGTGTTGAGGGTCTGCTCGTCGTTGATCGTGGCGGCCTCGACGGCGGCGTCGCCGAGGGTGGAGAACGGGACCCGTTCCAGGATGGCGCGGCCCCAGTCGCGGTTGGCCGGCAGGGAGGGGTCGGTGTCCGGCGTGTTCTCGAAGGAATCGTGCGGCATCGGCGCGGCCGGAAGGCTGCGGTTCTGCCGGCGGTTGGGCTGCGGGACCTCGTCGTCGAGCTTGGCGAGGGAGGCGAGGAAGCGCTGCTTCTCGCGCTCGAACGAAGCTTCGTTTTCGCTGAGTTCGAACACTGCGGACATGAAGTTGTCCTGGCTGGCGCCTTCTTCAAGCCGACGGATCAGATAGGCGATCGCGACGTCGAACTCGGCCGGGTGGACGACGGGGGTGTAAAGCAGCAGCGAGCCGACGTCCTTTTTGACGGCTTCGGCCTGGCCCTGGGCCATGCCGAGCAGCATCTCGAATTCGATATTCTGCTGTGCGGGATCCGCGATGCCACGCTGCTTGGCGAGCAGCCAGGCGAAGGCGATGTCGAAGAGGTTGTGGCCGGCGACGCCGATCCGGATGTTGCGGATCCGGTCCGGGTGCAGCGAGTAGTTGATGACGCGCTTGTAGTTGGTGTCCGAGTCCTGCTTGGTGTTCCAGGTGGCCAGCGGCCAGTCGTGCAGGGAGGCCTCGACCTGTTCCATCGGCAGGTTGGCGCCCTTGACGACGCGGACCTTGATCGCGGCGCCGCCGTCGGCGCGGCGGGCGGCGGCCCAGTCCTGCAGGCGGATCATGGCGGCGAGCGCGTCCGGGAGGTAGGCCTGCAGCACGATGCCGGCTTCGAGGTTCTTGAACTCCGGCTTGTCCAGGATCCGGGTGAAGACCGCGATGGTCATGTCCAGGTCCTTGTACTCCTCCATGTCCAGGTTGATGAACTTGGCTTTTTGTCCGCCGGTGGCAAAGGACGCCGCGCGGGTGAAGAGCGGGGTGAGCTTCTCGACGACGTGTTCAACCGCCTCGTCAAAGGCCCAGGCCGAGTGCGGGGCCACGGTGGAGGAGACCTTGATGGAGACGTAGTCGACGTCGGGGCGGGCCAGGAGCTTGTGGGTTCCCTCGAGGCGGCGCGCGGCCTCGTGTTCGCCGAGCACGGCCTCGCCGAGGAGGTTGACGTTGAGCTTGATGCCGTCCTTGCGGATCTTGGCGATGGCGGGGCCGAGCTTGGCGTCGGTGGCGTCGACGATGAGGTGGCCCACCATTTCACGGAGCACACGGCGGGCGACCGGGATGACCACCTGCGGCAGGGCCGGAGCCAGGGTGCCGCCGAGGCGGACGGCGCTGCGCATGTACCAGGGCAGGAACGCCGGAACCTTGGGGGCCAGCGCGGCCAGGTTCCGGGCGGCGACCTGCAGGTCCTCGGGGCGGACGACGCCGTCGACAAACCCCACGGTGAAGTCGAGGCCGTTGGGGTCCTTCAGGACGCCGGCGAGCTGCTCGGCGGAGGCATCGACGGGGACCTTCGCCGCCTCGGCGAGCCAGTGGCGCACCAGCCCGATGGTCTCCTCGGCGAGCGCTGCGGCTTCAAGGACCGGCGAGCCTTCCGAGACGGGTGCGTGCTCGGCCGCGTTGCCGGTGTTCACGTCGGACTCCGTTGAAATGTTGGTCATGGCTGGCGCTCGTTCCTTCTCAAGATATGGACCCTTCTTGATTCAGTATGCGACCGGATTTTCATAAGATAAAGCGACGTTTTCCGAGCAATACTGGTTAGGAAAATCGAACGTTCCCGGGCCAGGCGCAAGCGTCCCGAACACACAGATGCGCTATCACTTTTGGTGCCCAAAAAGCCTGAATGGGAGCCAAAAGTGATAGCGCAACTCGGGTGGGGCGCGGCTACTTGAGGGGCCGGTGCATCTCCACGAGCTCCTGGTGCCGCGGGCTGTCCGGGTTCATCAGCGAGTGCTTGCGGCCGTAGCCGAAGTAGATGACCAGGCCGATGAGGAGCCAGACGCCGAAGCGGGCCCAGGTCTCCCAGTGCAGCTGGAGCATCAGGAACGCCGACGCAAGCACACCAAACGCCGGAACCAGCGGCATCAGGGGAAGCCGGAAAGTGCGCGGGGCGTCAGGCTTCCTGTAGCGGAACACGATGACCGCGGTGCAGACGACGACGAACGCGGCCAGGATGCCGATGTTGGTGAGGTCGGCGACGGCCTTGATCGGGAAGACGCCGGCCAGCAGGGCGGAGCCGATCCCGGCGATCCAGGTGACGCGTTGCGGCGTGCCGTGGCTGTCCGTCTTGGAGAACCAGCCGGGGAGCAGCCCGTCGCGGCTCATCGAGAACCAGACGCGGGTGACGCCGAGCAGGAAGGTGAGCATCACCGTCAGGATGGACATCACCGCGAACACCGAGATGATCGTGGCAACCACCGGCAGGCCAACGCCGTTGAACGCGGAGGCGAACCCGGCCTTGGGGTCGATGTCCTGGTAGTTCTGCATGCCTGTAAGGACCAGGGTGGCCGCCACGTAGAGGAGCATCGCAATGATGAGCGAATAGATGATGGCCTTGGGC
>CALMVY010000241.1 GCA_937873245.1 uncultured Arthrobacter sp.
AGGCCCGGATCCTCGCGATCCAGGGCATGCTGGCCTCTGACACCGCGCATTACGGGGATGCGGTGGCTGCCTTCGCGGAGTCCCGGAGACTGGCCCGGACGGTCCGGAACCGCCGGCAGCAGGCGTTCAGCGAGGCGCTGCTGGGGCGGGTGCATCTGCTCCGCGGGGACCTGGGGCTGGCGGCCGCCGCCCTGGACCGGGCGCTGGACGGGGTTGCGGCGGAACACTGGACCGCGTTCGAACCGTTTGTCGCCGGAGTCCGCGGCGAGACCTACCTTGCCGCGGGTCGGCTGGAGGAGGCCGCGGCGCTGATCGACCGGTCCTGGGTGATGGCCGAGCTCGCCGGGGACCACTGCTACATGGCCCTGGCGGCCGGGGCGGAAGCCCGGCTGTTACTGGCGCACGGCGATCTGGCCGCCGCCGAGCACTGGATCGACCGGGGCCTGGAACCCAAGCCGTGGTACCTCTGGTACACGGCCCGGCTGCTGGACACCGCGGCGGAAGTCACCATCGCCGCAGGCTCCCCGCGGGCCCCGGGGTTCGTGGACCGGCTGGCCGCGCTGGCCAGCCGGAGCGGGATGCGGGAGTTCGTGGTCCGGGCGCAGTCACACCGGGCCGCCCTCGGTGACGAGGCCGCGGCCCAGTCCGTGCCCTGGCTCGCGAAGGAGATCGACAACCCGGCACTGACCGCGTTCCTTGCCCGGCGGCACGTCGTCGCCCATTGAGCTGGCCGGGGGCGCTACCGGAAGCCCTGTCCCGCCGTCGACCGCGGGACTACCATGCAGCTGTACCGATGGGATTGCCACCGTGCTCACTACTGCGTGGAAGGACATCTGTCATGGAATGCATTACGTGGTTCGCGCCGATTTTGCCCGGGAAACTGGATGAGTGGAAGTCGGGCATTGAGGAATTGAAGGGTCCGCGGCGGGAAGAGCACGGGGCCTCGCGGGCGCGCATGGGCCTGGTGCGGGAGGTTGCCAGCCTGATGCAGACCCCGCAGGGGGATTTCACCTGCCTCTTCCACGAGGCCGAGGATCTGTCCAAGGCTTATCAGACGCTCGCCACGTCGGAGGATCCCTACGACGTGTGGTTCCGTGAGCATATCGCGGGCGTGCACGGGATTACGGTGGACATGCTCACCGGGCCCATCCCGGCCACCCTGGTCCTCGACTACCGGGCCAACGGCTGACCGGCGGCCCCTCCCCAACTGACTGGCAGCAGGGGCCGTTTTGAGCCCTCAAAACGGCCCCTGCTGCCAGCTACTGGGAACCAGCACACCCGGGTTAAACAAAAGCAGGGCCCGTCAAAGACGGACCCTGCTCGAAACCTGTAAGGTTCCGGACTCAGAAGAGTTAGCTGGAAGCTAAGTCTTAGAGAGCCTGGATGTTTACGGCCTGGGGACCCTTGGGGCCCTGCTCGGTTTCGAAGGAGACCTTCTGGTTCTCTTCGAGGGAGCGGAAGCCGGAAGAGGCGATCGCGGAGTAGTGTGCGAAGACGTCCTGTGAGGAGTCATCGGGGGAAATGAAGCCGAAGCCCTTTTCAGCGTTAAACCATTTGACGGTACCAGTAGCCATTATTTTTTGTCCTTCGTGAAGGTGGAGGAAAAGTCCCGACTTTCGGGTCCTCCGGTGTGGGGTGCTCAAAACCGCTGCTTCAGAAGAACAAGGTCTTGCAACCTTGCGTACTGCCTGAACTACGAACTGCATAAACACAACAACAGGATCAACACTACAGGAGATTCGCGGGGCGGCTTACCAAACGGTCTTCACAGGACGACGGCGGGGTCCCCCGCCGCCCGTGATTCCGGGCCCCCGCCGGGACGTCCCCGGATCTAGAATGGCGGCATGACACCACAGGAGCTGGCCAACCTGGCGCACCTGCGCCGGGCCCGGGACCTGATCGACCGCGACTACGCCCGGCCGCTGGATGTGCCCACCATGGCTGCCGGTGCGCTGATGTCCCCGGCGCACTTCTCCCGCCAGTTCAAGGCGGCCTACGGCGAGACGCCGTACAACTACCTCATGACCCGGCGGATCGAACGCGCCATGGCGCTGCTGCGGGCCGGTTCCAGCGTGACGGATGCGTGCATGGAGGTGGGCTGTACGTCGCTGGGATCGTTCAGCTCGCGGTTCACCGAGATCGTGGGCATGCCGCCCAGCGAGTACCGGTCGCGGCAGCACCACGCGGTGAACGCCATGCCGCCGTGCATTGCCCGGCTGCGCACCCGGCCGCCCCGGAAGCAGGCCGTGCAAGCCGAGCAGGATTGAAGAAGCGCCCCGGCAGCCGCAGCCCTAGCGTGGAAGACATGAACATTTCATTGCAGTACGCACAAATCACCGTCAATGACCTCGACGAGTCGCTCGCGTTCTACCGCGACGTGCTCGGCCTGGAGGTCCGCAACGACGTCGGCTCGGACGGGCAGCGCTGGGTCACCCTGGGCAGCGCGACCCAGCCGGATTTGGAGCTGGTGCTCTCCGTTCCGCACGCCGGCCGCTCCCAGGACGACGGCGACGCCCTCCAGCAACTGCTGGTCAAGGGCGCCCTCCCCATCCTCGTGTTCCTCACGGACGATCTGGACGCCACGTTCGAGACGGTCCGGGCCTCCGGCGCGGAGGTCCTCCAGGAACCCATCGTCCAGCCCTGGGGCCCGCGCGACTGCGCGTTCCGCGACCCGTCGGGCAACATGGTCCGGTTTAACCAGGCCTGAGAGTAACGTCGACGCGTACGACGCCGGGGCGCACGATACCGCGCTAGCCGCGGTGGCCCGCGCCCGCACCGGCCAGGGCACGGACGGGCGGGGCTTCCGGGGTGGCCGGGCGCCCCGGGGATACCGGGTGCTCCGGGGTCGCCGGTGCGGCCGCGCCCGGCTCGGGGCTGGTCCGGTGCCCCACGGCGCGCCCCACGGCCATCGAGAGCCGGTGCGCGGGCTGTTCCACGTAACGGTAGAACAGCTCGGCGATCACCAACGAGGCAGCCACGGAGACGGCAAGCGCCAGCGGCAGCGAGACGGACCGAAGCAGGGTGACGGCGGCCAGGATGATCGGAAGGTGCACCAGGTAAAGGCTGAAGGACACGCGTCCGAGCCATTGCGCCGCGGCTGTGTCACCGAGCTTCTTGGCCGAGCCGCAGGACACGAACAGCAGGACGATCAGCGTCGCGCCCACCGTCACGACGGCCTCGACGCCGGGGACCGGCTGCTCGGGGCTGATCCACTCCGCGTTGGCCAGGAACAGTCCTGCGGCGGCCACGAAGAACCAGACGATGCGGGGCAACGACCGGGTCAGTTCACGGATCCGCTCACGCTCAGCACCCAGGACCGCCCCGATGGCGAAGATCGGCAGATAGGACAGCCACTCCACGTCCTGCAGGGCTCCCACCGCGGCCAGCAGGAGGGCGGCGCCGATTTTCACGGCCCAGATCCGCCGCCAGCGGACGGCGATGAGGACATAGACCGGGAGCAGGAGGGAAAACGCGACTTCCCATTTCAGGGACCACAGCGGGGTGTTGATGGTGCTGGCGTTCAGCAGCAGCAGGCCGTCTTTGAGGACCTGGCCCACGCTGGGTTCGATCACGTACATGTCCGCCCATGGACTCTGCAGCGGCGACGCCGACCGGGGGATCACGGCAATCAGCGCAACGGCCACCGCCAGGGACGCCCAGGCCGGCAGGTAGAGCCGGAAAAAGCGCTTGGCGTAGTACTGCGCCCAGCTCCTGGCCGCCCCCGGCCGGGTAAACGGCAGAACCAAAACGAAGCCGGAGAGCACAAAAAACACATGGACAGCAGGAGTGCCGTTCCAGAGGACATGCAGCGGGGAGAACACAGCCCACCACTCGGCAGTGGTGAGGTCCGCGGACCGGTCGCCGTTGACAGCACTCCCGATTCCCGGGAGCGTCGACACGACGTGGCAGGCAACGACAACCAGGGCGGCGAGCCCCCTGAGGCCGTCCAGCTGCGTGACTCTTGATGGGGCAGACTTGGAGCGCATTCACCTTATGTTACCAGTTCGTTACATTGCACCCTTGGCCGGACAGAGCTGCAGCGAAGGCTCAGCTGGCCAGGCCCAGGAAAATGGCAAGGGACTGCTCAACTGCAACCATCGTCTTCGCATCCACTCGCCCTACCCGCCGCCCAAGGTTGGCGCGACGCACCGTTGTCAGCTTGTCCACCACGATCTGGCCAACACTCTCCAACCCGGTCAGCTGTCCTGGCTCAACGGTCAACCTCAGCAGTGGCGCGTCCGTCAATTGGGACGTCAGCGGCAGAAGGGTGATCGACTCAGACGCCGCAAACAGGTCATCTTGGATGATGAGTACTGTCCTGGGTTTTGGCGCATACGTTCCACCTGAGACGGTCCAAAGCTCGCCCCGGTTCACTCCGGCCAGTCTTCCGAAATCTGTTCGACGAAGTCCTGGTCATCACCGGCACGGTCGGCGGCGGCAACCGCGAGCGCCTGGCGCCGCGCCTCACGCTTGAACTCCTCCGTGCGGGCGTCTGGAACCCACATCTGAATCTGCCGGAAGCCACGTTCGCGCATAGCTACCCGGTGCCGTGCAACGCGATCCCTAACGCTCATAGTCAGATGTTACATGTAACATCTGACCGTCAGGGCAAGAGGAACACTGGCAATCCGGAGTGCCACCACCTTTCCTCCACAGGTTGTCTGTGATCGCATATAACGTAGGCCCTAACCCTCAGCGCGCCCCGCTTCAAGGCCCCGCCTCAAGGAACCACACCAAGGACACGATGGACTACTACGCAATCAGTTCGCTGCGTGAAAACCACGCGGGATGGTCGCTGCTGCGTGCGCAGAACGCCCCGCTGGCCGTCTCGTTCTTCATCAAGGCCTTCACCGGGCCCAACCAGCGGGACATCGGCCGGCAGGAGCTGATCGATCATCTGGATGACGTCCTGTTCGGCCTCCGGGATAACTTGGGCGAGGACAAATTCCCCCGCCCGGCCTCGGAGTACCTGGACGAGTGGGCCGCCCCGGAAAGGGCGTGGCTGCGCAAATACTATGCACCCGGCCAGGACGAGCCCCGCTACGATCTCACCGTCGCGGCCGAGGACGTGGTGCACTGGGTGGAAAGCCTGCGCGGCCGGGACTTCGTGGCCACCCAGTCGCGGCTGACCAGCATCTTCGCCGTCCTCAAGGCCCTGGTCCAGCAGTCGGAAACGGACCCGGAAGTGCGGCTGGCCGAGCTCCAGCGGCAGCGGGACGGCATCGACGCGGAGATGCAGCGGATCAGGGACGGCAACATCAAGGTCATGACGGCCCCGGAGGCTCTGGACCACCTCCAGCAGCTGACGGCCCTGGCCAAGGACCTGCTCGCCGATTTCCGTGAGGTGGAGCAGAACTTCCGCAAGCTGGACCGGCAGGTCCGGGAGCAGATCGCCACGTGGGACGGCACCCAGGGCGAACTGCTGGAATCCATTTTCGACAACCAGCAGGACATCAGCAGCTCCCTCCAGGGGCGCACCTTCCAGGGGTTCTGGGACTACCTGATGTCGCCCCAGCTCCGGACCGAGCTGCAGGACCTGCTCCAGCGCGCCACCCAGATCGAAGCCCTCGCCACGACGGACAGCCTGCACGCGGTGGCAAACCTCCACCAGGACTGGCTGCCCGCCGTCGAACAGACCCAGGCCACCGTCCGCCAGCTCTCCCAGCAGATGCGCCGGCTCCTGGACGACAAGGTGTTCCTGGAGAACAAACGCATCATGCAGCTGATCCGCAGCATCGAGTCCTGTGCGCTGGGCACCCGGGAGGCACCGCCGTCGGGCGCTTTTATGGAGATTGAGGCGCCGTCCGTGGACGTGGTGCTGCCCTTTGAACGGCCCCTCTATGAGCCGAGCCGCAAGGTGCTGGTGGACGACGCCGTCGAAACGGCCGACGACGCCGACGTGGACGCCTCGGCCCTGTTCGGCCAGTTCTTCGTGGACAAAGAACGCCTGCGGGCCAACATTGACGCCGTTCTGGCAGAGGCGGAGCAGGCCACCCTGGCCGAGGTCACGGACGCGTACCCGCTCTCCCAGGGCCTGGCGGAGGTGGTGGCGTACTACCAGCTGGCCACCGAATCGGACTGGGCCACCATCAACCCGGAGCAGTCCCAGCACCTGTCCTGGCAGCTGCCGGACGGCAGCATCCGCGAAGCCACCATCGAACAGATCATCTTCGGAAGGCCCGCATGAACCCCGCCACCCCAGCCACTGATACTGACACCCGCACGCCGGAGGAGCTGCCCGGCGTCGTCACCCGGCTCTTCAAAGGCGTGCTGTACGCCGAGAACGATGAGAAGGTGTGGCAGTCCCTGCTCGGTCTGACCTCGCACGTGCGCGACTACGTCTCCGTCCTGGGCCTGGACCTTGTCCTGGACGAACCGGAGGGCTTCGCGTTCCTGAGGTCCAAGGATGATCCGGACGGCACGCTCCCCCGGCTCATCGCCCGCCGCACCCTGACCTTCCACGTCAGCCTGCTGCTGGCCCTGCTCCGCCGGCGCATGATGGAGTTCGACATCAACAGCGGCGAGCTCCGGCTCATCATGACCGAACAGGACATCGCGGACATGGTCTCGGTGTTCCTGCCGGAATCCAGCAACGAGGCCCGTGTCCTGGACCGGCTGGCGGCCGACATCAAGAAGGTGGTGGAGCTCGGTTTCCTGCGCAAGCTGAAGGGGCAGGCGGACACGTACGAGGTGGCACGGATCCTGAAGGCGTACGTGGATGCGCAGTGGCTTGAAGAGTTCGACGCGCGGCTGGCTGACTACCGCGCGACGCTCGCCGGCGAGCCGCCCGCCACAGCGCCGCCCGCGGGCGCACGCGAAGCCGGAGCACGCGAAACCGGACGCGGGACCGGGGAGGACCAGTGACGGCGGAACTCACCACGGACCTGCAGGAGAGCCTGTTCAGCCTGGATGACACGGCGGAGCGCGGCGGCACTCCCCCGGGTTTCCGGCTGCACCGCCTGGAGCTGCTCAACTGGGGCACGTTCCATCAGGGCGTGCGCACATTCCGGCTGGATGGTGCGAACAGCCTGCTCACCGGCGACATCGGCTCGGGCAAGTCCACCGTCGTGGACGCGATCACCACACTGCTGCTTCCGGCGCACAAGATCGAGTACAACAAGGCCGCAGGGGCGCAGAAGAAGGAACGCTCCCTGATGTCGTACGTCCGGGGCTTCCACAAGAGCGCCCGGAGCGCCGGCGGGGAGTACTCCAAGCCGGTGGCCCTGCGCGGTTCGGGCCAGCTGACCGTGGTGCTGGGCGTCTTCCACAACGCTGTACTGGGCAAGTGGGTCAGTCTCGGCATCACGCTGTGGGCCACGCAGGAGGCGGGGCAGCCCAACCGCTTCTACTCGCTCGCGGAAACGGACCAGGCCATCGCTGCCGACTTCAGCAACTTCGGCCAGGACCCGCTGAAGCTGAAGAAGAAGCTCCGCGCCGCCGGGGCATCGGTCCATGACACCTTCGAGCCGTACTCGGCTGCGTTCAAGCGCCAGTTCGGGATCAGCGGCAACCAGGCCATGGAGCTGTTCCACCGCACGGTGTCCATGAAGCAGGTGGAGAACATCACCTCGTTCGTGCGCACCAACATGCTGGAGGAGGACGACGTCGCCACCCGGATCACCAACCTGATCCACCATTTCGACGACCTGAAGAAAGCCCACGACGCCGTCCTCCGCGCCAAGGACCAGATCGCCCTGCTGACACCCATCAAAGAGGGCGCCGCGCTGCACGCCGGGCTGACCGCCGACGACGAACTGGCCCGCCAGCAGCGCGATCAGCTGCACCCCTGGTTCACGGACCGGAAGCTGCAGCTGAGCCTGGAGCACCAGGGCGAGCTGGAGCGCACGGGCGTGCGGCTGCAGGAGGACTCCGCGCGGCTGAACGGCGAGATCAAGCAGCTGCGCCGGGACCTGGCCGGGGTGGAGGAGGACATCCGAACCAACGGCGGCGGGCGGCTCGCGGCGATCGACGCGGATCTGGCAGCCCTGGCCGGCAAGTCCGCCGAGCAGCGGCAGCGGTTCGAGGCCTACTCCGCCGCCGCAGAGGACCTTGGCCTGCAGGCCCCGGAGGACCGCGTCCTCTTCGACGCGAACCGGGCCCGGCTCGCCGCGGTGGAACAGGACCTGGCGGCCCGTTCCGACGCGCTGCATGAGGACCGCACCACGCTGTCCATCCAGCAGGCAGGGCTCCAGGCCAGGTCCGGGGAGATCAAAGCCGAGCTCACCAGCCTGCAGGCCCGGCGCAACCTGATCCCGCTCCCCCAGCTGGAGATCCGCCGTCGGCTGTGCGAGGGCACCGGGATTGCGGACAGCGAACTGCCGTACGCCGGTGAGCTGCTCAAGGTCCGTGACGGCGAGGCCGGCTGGGAGGGGGCCGCTGAGCGGACCCTCCACGGGTTGGCCCTCTCGCTCCTGGTCCCCGCGGAGCACTACGCCGCGGTCAGCAGCTGGGTGGACGCGAACAACCTTCGCGGCCGGCTGGTGTACCTGAGAATCGGCGACTCCTACACGCCCAGGGCCGCCGAACCGGGGACGCTGGCGGCCAAGATCGCCATCAAGCAGGGGACACCGTTCCGGGACTTCCTGCAGGACGAACTCAGCAGCCGGTTCGACTACTTCTGCTGCGAGAACCTGGCCGACTTCCGCCGCTACCCCAAGGCGCTGACGGCCAACGGCCAGCTCAAGGGCGGCCGGGGCCGGCATGAAAAGGACGACCGCAAGGATCTGGCGGACCGGCGCAACTACGTCCTGGGCTGGGACAACCACGACAAGATCGCCGGGTTCCGCGCCGACCTGGACGAGGTGCAGGGCAAGCTGAAGATTGTGGCCGGGCAGCTGGACCGCATCAACCAACAGCTGGGGGCGCTGGGCCGGCACAACCAGCAGCTCGGCACCGTACGCTCCGTCGCGGAGTTCGGCGAGATCAGCTGGCAGGCCACGGCCCGCAGCATCGAGGACCTGAAGGCGGAGAAGCGGGCTCTGGAAACCACCAGCGACGTCCTGCAGCAGCTCATGGCCAAGCAGAAACAGGTCACGGACGAGCTGGAGCGGCTGGAGGACAAGGCGGGCAAGCTGCGGGAGCGGCTGGGCGCCAACGAGAAGGACGCCCGGGACATCGCCGAGGCCATCGAGGAATGCCGGGCCGTCCTGGGTGAGACGCCGGTGACGGACGACGCCGGGGTGCTGGCCGCCGTCGGACGCCTCGCCGCAGCGGCGCTCGGGGACAAGCCGCTCACGTACCGGAACACGGCCACCGTGGAAAGCGCCGTGCGCAACGGGCTGACGGACACCATCGACGCGCTGTCCAAACGGATCGCCCGGGCAGCGGAGAGCACGGTCCGGCAGATGGCGGACTTCCGCAACAAGTACCCGAACGAAACCACCGACGTCGACGCATCGCTGGAGGCCGCGGCGGACTACAACCGCATGCTGGAGCAGCTGGTGGGCAACGACCTGCCCCGGTTTGAGAGTCAGTTCAAGGATCTGCTGAACCAGAACACCATCCGCGAGGTAGTGGCGTTCAATGCTTTCCTGGACAGCCGGCGGCAGAACATCATTGACCGGATCGGGGAGATCAACCAGTCGCTGTCGGGTATTCCGTACAACACGGCCCGGCACATCCAGCTGGAGCACCAGGCCACGTCGGATCAAGACGTGCGCGAGTTCGGCAGCGACCTGCGGGCGTGTTCGGAGGGGACCATCGGTGAGACGGACCAGTACTCCGAGCAGAAATACCTGCAGGTGGAGCGGCTGATCGACCGGTTCCGGGGCCGCGAAGGACTGACGGACCTCGACCGGAAGTGGACGGCGAAGGTGACCGATGTGCGGAACTGGTTCACGTTCTCGGCGTCGGAGAAGTGGACGGAGACCGGCGAGGAGTACGAGCACTTCACGGATTCGGGCGGCAAGTCCGGCGGGCAGAAGGAGAAGCTGGCGTACACCATCCTGGCGGCGGCCCTGGCGTTCCAGTTCGGGCTGGGGTCCGGCAAGGGAGCGGGCAGGAATGCCGGCAGCGGCAGGAGTTTCCGGTTCGTGGTGATTGACGAGGCGTTCGGCCGGGGCTCGGACGAGTCCGCCCGGTACGGGCTGGAGCTGTTCCAGCGGATGAAACTGCAGCTGCTCATCGTCACTCCCCTGCAGAAAATCCACGTGATCGAGCCGTTCGTCTCGCACGTGGGGTTCGTGGCGAACACCAACGGCGACGATTCGCAGCTGCGCAACATGACCATCCAGGAGTACCGCGAGGAGAAGGACCGGCATGCCTAAGCGGCGTCCCGAGGGCCCCGAACCGAGCTTGCGAGGTTTGGGAAGGGACCTCCGCGCTGACTCCTGGACCACGCTGGCGGACCTGAAGGTCCTTTCGCTGAAGGCGTGGAGCAGCGGTTCGCTCCTCCGCGAGCTGCTGGAACCCACCGGACTGTACCCCCGGCGTCGTCCGTTAAAGCGTCCGACGGCGGCGGCCCTCCTCAGCGACTACGCTGCGGCCCGCGCGTGGGCCAGTGAGCTGTTTGCCGCCGCCGGTCCGTTCAGCCTGGAGACCGCGGAGGTGGGCCGGAGCACCATCGGTTCCAACCGGCTGCCCGCGGCTGCGGTGTTCGAGTCGGCCGGCGATGAGGTCGGGTTTGCCGGGAAGGCCAGGGACGCTGCCCGGTTTCTGGAGCTTGCCGGGGGCATGGCGGCCCTGGACCCGTCTTTTCGTCAGTGGGCGCTGCGGCGTCCGCTGCGGCTTTTGGACCTCGGAGCCGATGCGCTGACGGCCGCCCGGGTGGCGCTGTGGCTGCGGGACAATCCTGATCCAGGGGTATACGTCCGGCAGCTCAGCCTGCCCGGGGTGCACACCAAGTTCATCGAAAACCACCGGAGGGTGATCGATGAACTGGCAGAGGCCCTGCGTCCGGTGGCGCTCCCCGAAGTGCCGTCCGGTGGCGAAGACCTGCCGGACGTCCCGGCGGAACCGGATTCCCTGCTGGGCCAGTTTGCCGCACGGACGCCCGCCGCCCGCTTCGCGGCAAGGCACGGATTCGCGCATCCACCCGAGCTGGTCCGGTTCCGGATGCTGGACCCCGCTGCGCCCCTGCTTGGCGGGGCCCGGGACATCACCGTCACCGCGCCGGCGTTCAGCTCGCTGCGGCTGCCGGTGGCGCAGGTGATCGTCACCGAGAACCTGGTGAACTTCCTGGCCCTGCCGGAGCGTACGGGCTCGCTGGCGATCTATGGCGGCGGGTATGGATTCTCGTCCCTGCGCGACGCCGCCTGGCTGGGCGACTGCGAAGTCCTGTACTGGGGGGACCTGGACACGCACGGTTTCCGGATCCTGGATGAGCTCAGGGCAGTCCACCCCCACGTGGTGAGCGTAATGATGGATGAGGCCACCCTGCTGGAGCACCGGGACGTGTGGGGCAGCGAGCCGCAGCCCTCGACGGCTGCCCTGACGCGGCTGACCGGCGAGGAGTCGGCGCTGTACCAGGCGTTGGGGAATGGCACCTTTGGCCCGGCTGTCCGGCTGGAGCAGGAGCTGATCCGGTGGGACTGGGCACAGCGGAGACTTGCGGTTGAAGCGAGCGGGTGATGATGGCGTGGCAAGACGGGCGGGGCCAGAAGGTCTTCTTCGGCGATCGCAACCGGATGCCGCTGCTGCTTCCGCCGGGGCGCCCGGGAAAGTCGAGCTTTCCTTCCAGATCAAAAAAGATGAGCCTCGGAACCGGCGGTCGTCGAAGCAGCGCCCGTACCCTCACCGCCTCTACCGCGCCGGGCCCGGGGTATCCTGCAGGAAGACCAGCCCGTGGCCACCAGTTACCGGAGGAAAACCCATGGAAATGCCGAAAGCGTCCGACGCCGACAAGGAACACTTCCGCTCGGTGCTGCCGGACCATCCCGAGGTGGTCATCAAGCCCATGTTCGGAAACCTGGGGGCGTTCGTGAACGGGAACATGTTCGCCGGCCTGTTCGGCCCCACCATCGGCGTGAAGCTGGCCGAGGCGGACAAGGAGACGCTGGAAGGCACCGAGCGGACCGTTCCGTTCGGGCCGCCCGAGCGCCCCATGGGCGGGTACACCGGACTGCCGGAAGTCTGGAACGCCGAGGGCTCCGGCGATGAGGCGCGGGCCAAGGCCTGGGTGGAGAAGGCATTCGAGCACGTGGCCGGGCTGCCGCCCAAGGAGCCGAAGGTTTCCAAGCCCCGGCCCAAGAAGTAGCCGCCCGACGCCGGTTTTTGAGTGTCACGCATGGCCTGAGAAGGCTAGGGTTGGGAAACATTCACGAGCTCTGACCGGCTCCCTGTTTCCAAGTCCTCGGTAAGGACCAGCGCACCGACCTCGGGGCAGTGATATTTGTGCTCCCGTGCATTCTTTTCAAGCGGCGTCCAGTCGTAGACCTTGACGCAGTCGGTGTAGGTGCCGGATTTTGTGGAGACGGTCTCGCCGGTAGCGACGGTGTCCCGGATGTCCTCCGCATGACCTACGTAGAATTCCTGCCGGTAGGAATCGCCCACGCGCTGCTCGGCCTTCATCCAGATGCCGGCTTTCGCCCCGTCTCGTCCGTGTAAAAAGCTGCCGGAATGGTTCAGCAAAATCCCATTCCAGTAGTTGTCCACGTCCTCGCCGAAGTACCACACGTCGCCGTTTTTGTGTTGCGCCAGGTAGTCCCGGGTTTCCTCTACGAGCTGCCCGTTCTTGTATTCCTTGTCCAGATACACCACCGTCTCCACGCCCTCGATGGTCACGGTCTCCGGCAGGATTTCGATCTCAACCCTCTCGGTGACTTTTCCCTGCTCGGTGGTCTCGTACGTCAACCTCTTGCCGACAGGGAGGGCGAAGTACTCATTGGTGATGTTGGTGGTGAAATCGGCAGGGTTGATCTGCGGGTTGTACTCCGCGGCCCTGGTCTTTCTTGTGTTGTCGACGGCAAACAGTGTCACCCCGCCGACAACCAGCAACAGGACGAGAAGACCCAGGAAGATTTTGGTACGAGACTTCATGACCTTTTCCCACTCCTTCTGAGTAGAAATTCCTGTGGAGGGTGGTCAGAGCACCGCTGCTTGGCCATGGCCACAGGAAAAAAGGTAGTGCGGTCCGCGCTGGACCGGAACCCCCTTTGGCAGACCGGCCTCTGATGAGGCCGGGGCCTCGTGAATCCGGGCCTGCCGAAACCCAGTCAACAGTTCTTGTCACGTAGTTAACCGCCCATTCACATGGTCCTCAGGCCGTGTCCAACCGGCCGCCGTACGTTCGACGGCATGGACAACATTTCACGCAGATCCCTCCTCTCCGCCGGCCTCGGGGCCGGGCTCGTCGCCGCCTGGCCGGGTGCCGCCGTCGCCGTTTCCACCGCGGACGACGCCGGCCTCCGCGCCGATCCGTTCCTGCTGGGCATCGCCTCCGGCGAGCCGTGGCCGGACGGTTTCGTGATCTGGACCCGGCTGGCTGTGGACCCGGTGGCCGGGGACGGCCTGGGCGGCATGCCGTCGCGCAACGTGGCGGTGGCGTGGGAAGTGGCGGAGGACGCGGGGATGCGCACGGTAGTAGCCCGCGGCGTCGAGCAGGCCCGGATCGAAACCGCGCACTCCGTGCACGTGGAGCTGCGGGGCCTGCGGCCGGGGCGCGAATACTTCTACCGGTTCCGCACCGGCCGGCACATCAGCCCCGTGGGCCGCGCCCTCACCAGCCCGGCGCTGCACGAGACGCCGGCGGCGCTGGCCATGTCGTTCGCCAGCTGCGCGCAGTACGAGCACGGCTACTTCACCGCCTACGCGCGGCTGGCGCAGGACCACCCGGACCTGGTGCTGCACCTGGGCGACTACCTCTACGAGTACAAGAAGGACAGCTACGTGATCGGCGGCGGCAACCCGCGCGACCACGAAGGTCCCGAGACCACCAGCCTGGCCGGCTACCGGCAGCGGCACGCCCAGTACAAGGCCGACGCCGACCTGCAGGCCGCGCACGCGGTGGCGCCGTGGCTGGTGGTGTGGGATGACCACGAGGTGGACAACAACTGGGCGGACGAGATCCCGGAGAACCGGGATGCCGGGCAGCTGAACGACACCACCGAGCGGTTCCGGCAGCGCCGCGCGGCCGCGTTCCAGGCGTACTACGAGAACATGCCGCTGCGGCCCTCGTCCGTGCCGGCCGGGTTCGACATGAAGATCTACCGCACCATCCAGTGGGGCCAGCTGGCCAACTTCCACATGATGGACACCCGGCAGTACCGGGACGACCAGCTCGCCGGCGACGGCTGGAAGAAGAACGTGGCCGAACGCCTGGCCGAGGACCGCACCATCACCGGCGCGGAGCAGGAGAAGTGGCTGCTGGAGGGTTTCCGGAACTCCACGCAGCGCTGGGACATCCTGGGCCAGCAGGTGTTCTTCGCCGAGCGGGACCGGAACCAGGCGCCGGAGATCGACGACGTCTCCATGGACGGGTGGGACGGCTACGCCGCGTCGCGCCGCCGCATCACGCAGGGCTGGGTGGACGCGAACGTGCGCAACGCCGTGGTCCTCACCGGCGACGTGCACCGCAACTGGGCCAACGACGTCAAGGTGGACTACAAGGACCCGGCCTCGCCCGTGGTGGGCTCGGAACTGGTGTGCACGTCCATCACGTCCACCGGCAACGGCTCAGGCTCCACCACGGACCCGGTGATGGCCTGGAACCCGCACCTGAAGTTCTTCAACGACAACCGCGGCTACGTGAACACCCGCATCACGAAGGAAGCGATGACCGCGGATTTCCGGACGCTGGACTACGTCACGACGCCGGGATCCCCCGTCAGCACGAAGGCCTCGTTTGCGATTCGGGACGGGGTGCCGGCTGGTGGCGGCTAACTGTTCCAGCACACATCACGACGGCGGCGGGGCGGCTTGCGCCCCTGACCAGCGACACCGGGTGTTCAGGCTGCGGGCGGAGCCTCGGGCAGCCGAACGGTGAACTCGGTCCGGCCCGGCATCGAGGCGCTGCGACGGATCGAGCAGCCGGCCGCCGCGCAGCAGGAGGGGGCGCGTCACCGGTCGTCGCGCCCCTTGGCCGCGTCGGCGAGGTCGGGCCGGCCGCCCGCCAGCAGGTAGAGCACGGCCATGCGCACCGCCACGCCGTTCGTGACCTGGTCGAGGATGACGCTGTGCGGACCGTCGGCCACGTCGGAGTCGATCTCGACGCCGCGGTTCATGGGTCCTGGGTGGAGGATGAGCACGTCGCGCGGGGCGCGCTCGAGGCGCTCGCGCGTGACGCCGAAGACGCGGTTGTACTCGCGCAGCGACGGGATGTAGCCGCCCTGCATCCGCTCGAGCTGCAGCCGCAGGATGTTCAGCGCGTCCGCCCAGTCGATCGCGTCCTCGATCCGGTCGAACACCGTCACCCGCTCGGGATGGGGCACCGCCAGCACCGGCGAATTTGCGCATGCCAACGAATTGGTCGAGTTCATACGGGCGGAGACCGGCGACCAGTTCCATATCGAAGTCGCCGCTTACCCGGAAGTTCACCCGCAGGCCAGATCGGCACGTGCGGATCTGGAAAACTTCAAACGTAAGGCCGAAGCCGGCGCCAATGCCGCGATCACACAATATTTCTTCAACCTTGATGCCTATCTGAATTTTGTCGACGAGTGCCGGGCGCTCGGCATCGATATCCCCATTGTGCCCGGCATTATGCCGATCAATAATTACTCGCAGCTTGCGCGCTTCTCCGATATGTGCGGCGCCGAAATTCCGCGTTGGTTGCGACTAAAGCTCGAGGCGTATGGCGATGACATCGCATCGATTCGCGCCTACGGTCTCGATTTCGTAACTGGTTTGTGTGACGAATTGCTTGAAGCCGGCGCACCCGGCTTGCATTTTTACACGCTGAATCAGGCTGGCCCGACCTCGACCATCTGGCAGCGGCTTGGACTATCGTAAAGGCTGAGGACAACACTAAATAAGGCCGTCGCTTTGGCGTCACGCTCGGATCTCCCGGCGAGCAGTCGCTAACTTTCGTCACATTGAGATTCTGCGCAAGGTCAAAAATCCTTGGCTCGCTCTCGATTACCCGGCTTCATTTTCTCCTAAAACAGCATCATCCCGCGGCTGAGCTTCAGGGGGCTTCGATCGCGCCCTCTGGCCGTTGCTTGACACCCTATGCTGCGGCCCGGCGGCTTGGTCACCCATCAGTGGGCGCATCGCAGTCAGCAGATTAGGAAAAATTTTCGGGTTGCCGCGCTCGAGATCGGCAAGCATAGTTTTC
>CALMVY010000242.1 GCA_937873245.1 uncultured Arthrobacter sp.
GAGATTGGCTCGCAGCCCCCGCCCCCGCTCAACACCACGCTCGTCGTCGTCGCCACGAACGCCATCCTGGACAAGGCCGAGTGCAACCGCACAGCCTCTGCCGCCCACGCGGGACTGGCCCGGGCGCTGGATCCCAGCCACACCCTGGCGGACGGCGACACGGTCTTCTGCCTCGCCACCGGCGCGCTCGCACTGGACCGCGGCAGCGAGGCCGCCCGGCAGGTGAGCCTCATTACCCTGCAGAGTGCGGCAGCCGACGTCGTGCGCCTCGCCATTCTCGATGGGATCGGCTGCGCGGAGTCTGTGAGCACGCCGGCGGGCGAATTTGGTGCATACGGGGGCTGAGTACGCTACGATTGCTGGATTTAACATTCGGGCCGTAATGGCGTAGTGTTGTCTGTTGGTTGTCTGCCCTGTTGTGCCCTTTTGTGGCCGGGAGGCATCAGCCAATCAATCAAAAACGTCCGCGGTCATTTCCGGTGCAAGCCGGAGGGCTGCGGCAAACAACAGTTAGCGGAGGGTATGGCCAAGAAGGACGGGGTCATTGAGATCGAGGGCGTTGTGACTGAGGCGCTGCCCAACGCGATGTTTCGCGTTGAGCTCACCAACAAGCACATCGTTCTGGCGCACATCTCTGGAAAGATGCGCCAGCACTACATCAGGATCCTCCCTGAGGACCGGGTAGTGGTGGAGCTGAGCCCGTACGACCTGACACGTGGTCGTATCGTCTACCGCTACAAGTAAACACTGGGCGGCCAGAGCAACAGCCGAAGGCCGGTCCAGCTGACCACTGCAACACGCAAAGGAATGCCATGAAGGTCAAGCCGAGCGTCAAGCAGATCTGCGAAAAGTGCAAAGTGATCCGCCGTAATGGCCGGGTCATGGTGATCTGCGAGAACCCGCGCCACAAGCAGCGCCAGGGCTAATTTCCCTCTCGGGAAATCCTGGGTTGCTAACCCACGCAAGTAAATAAAGGCAGCACAAGCTGATCTGGGACACTGAGCATCAACGAGTCCGGACAGCTAACCCCCGGTCGGAGGCTGGGGCCGCACGGAACGTGCGGGTGTACTGCCTACGACCTCCGGTTTATTCAAGGAGCACTGCCACTATGGCTCGTCTCGCTGGCGTAGACATTCCCCGCGAAAAGCGGTTGGAAATTGCGCTTACTTACATCTACGGCGTGGGCAAGACCCGTGCACACGAAACCCTGGCTGCCACCGGCATCAGCGCGGACGTTCGGGTCAAGGACCTGTCCGACGCCGAGCTCGTCCAGCTGCGTGACTACATTGAAGGCAACTACAAGGTTGAGGGTGACCTTCGCCGCGAAGTAGCAGCAGATATCCGCCGCAAGGTTGAAATCGGCAGCTACGAAGGTATTCGCCACCGTAAGGGCCTGCCCGTACGCGGACAGCGCACGAAGACCAACGCGCGTACCCGCAAGGGTCCGAAGCGCACCGTCGCAGGCAAGAAGAAGACGCGCTAGTCCCTGAGGGACTAACTCGGCTTCCCCCGATAACTTTCTGTAGGAGAAAAAATGCCCCCGAAGACTCGTGGCGCGGTTCGCAAGCCGCGTAAGAAGGACAAGAAGAATATCGCGCTGGGCCAGGCGCACATCAAGAGCACCTTTAACAACACCATCGTTTCCATCACGGACCCGAACGGTGCTGTCATCTCCTGGGCTTCGTCCGGTGAGGTTGGCTTCAAGGGCTCACGTAAGTCCACCCCGTTCGCAGCCCAGATGGCCGCCGAAGCCGCCGCAAAGCGTGCACAGGAGCACGGTATGCGCAAGGTTGACGTATTCGTCAAGGGCCCGGGCTCGGGACGCGAAACGGCTATCCGTTCCCTGCAGGCCGCTGGCCTTGAGGTTGGCTCCATCCAGGATGTCACCCCCAGCGCCCACAACGGCTGCCGTCCGCCGAAGCGCCGCCGCGTCTAAGGCTTTCCAACGCACCGGTGCTTGCCCGGACCCTCACCGGTCCGGGCAAGCCCGGCGGCGTTAAGTCTTCAGACCGATCTTTCCACCACCTGTGTTGCGTCATATAGCGGATGCTCGCCGAAAGGAAACCTAAGTGCTCATTGCACAGCGCCCCACCCTCTCCGAAGAGGTCGTCTCCGACAACCGCTCCCGTTTCATCATTGAACCGCTGGAGCCCGGTTTCGGTTACACCCTCGGAAACTCCCTCCGCCGTACCCTGCTCTCCTCCATCCCCGGTGCCTCTGTCACGAGCATCCGGATCGATGGCGTGCTGCACGAGTTCACCACGGTTCCGGGTGTCAAGGAAGATGTCACTGAGATCATCCTGAACATCAAGAACCTGTCGGTTTCCTCCGAGCACGACGAGCCGGTTGTTGCTTACCTGCGCAAGCAGGGCCCGGGAGTCGTCACCGCCGCGGACATCGCTCCGCCGGCCGGCGTCGAATTCCACAACCCGGATCTGCACATTGCCACGCTGAACTCGAAGGGCAAGTTCGAACTCGAACTGACCATCGAGCGCGGCCGCGGCTACGTTTCGGCAGCTCAGAACAAGTCCGGCGACTCCGAGATCGGCCGCATTCCGGTCGACTCGATCTACTCGCCGGTCCTGAAGGTTACTTTCCGCGTGGAAGCTACCCGTGTTGAGCAGCGCACTGACTTCGACAAGCTCATTGTCGACGTCGAGACCAAGCAGGCCATCGCCCCGCGCGATGCCGTCGCTTCGGCAGGTACCACCCTGGTGGAACTGTTCGGTCTGGCCCGCGAGCTGAACACCGCAGCTGAAGGTATCGAGATTGGCCCGTCGCCGACGGATGCTGCCCTGGCAGCAGACATGGCCCTGCCGATCGAGGATCTGGACCTCACCGTCCGTTCCTACAACTGCCTCAAGCGTGAGGGCATCCACACCGTGGGTGAACTCGTGGCCCGCTCCGAGGCCGACCTCATGGACATCCGTAACTTCGGTGCGAAGTCCATCGATGAGGTCAAGGCAAAGCTGGTTGAACTGGGCTTGTCCCTCAAGGACTCGCCTCCCGGTTTTGACCTCGCAGCACGCGCCGCAGCAATTGAAGAGGACGACGCCGCTTTCAGCGACGACGAGCTCTAACAAACAGATCTTGGCCCGCCGGCTGACGCACCACGGTGTGCGCAGCCCAACGGCTTCCATATGAGGAGAAACTATTATGCCTACCCCCGCTAAGGGTCCGCGCCTCGGAGGCGGAGCGGCTCACGAGCGTCTTATGCTCGCGAACCTGTCCGCCGCACTGTTCGAGCACAAGCGGATCACCACCACGGTGACCAAGGCCAAGCGACTGAAGCCGTACGCCGAGCGCCTGGTGACTTTCGCCAAGCGTGGCGACCTGGCTTCCCGCCGTCGTGTACTCGGCCTGATCAGCAACAAGGGCGTCGTCCACGAGCTGTTCACCGACATTGCACAGGCAGTGGAGAACCGCAACGGCGGCTACACCCGCATCACCAAGATCGGCAACCGCAAGGGCGACAACGCTCCCATGGCTGTCATCGAACTGGTTCTTGAGCCGGTCTCCGCAAAGCAGGCCGTCGTAGCCGAGGCTACGTCCGCCGCCCAGCGCGACGCTGCCAAGAAGGACGCCGAGAAGGAAGACGCCGCTCCGGTTGCAGAAACCGAAGCCGCCGAGACCGAAGAGGCTCCCGAAGCTGAAGCAACCGAGGTTACCGAGGACGGGGCAGCAGCAACCGAAGAGGCTCCGGCCGCTGAGGAAGCAGACGCCAAGTCCGAGAAGGACGCGAAGTAATTCGCTGATTTCTTCGCATAGACTTAAGTCTATGAACGACCAGAAACACGCGGCCCCCGTCAGAGGGGGCGGCGGGTTTCTGCGTATCCGGCTTGATCTT
>CALMVY010000243.1 GCA_937873245.1 uncultured Arthrobacter sp.
GGGCGCAGACGTTCACGGGTCCCGACAGCTGGCTGCCGAGCAGGAACGCGAAGGCGCCGGTTACGTCGGGCAGCGTGATCCACGGCCAGTACTGCCGGCCGTTGCCCAGCGGCCCGCCCACACCGAGGCGCAGCAACGGCATCAGCCGCCCCAAGGCGCCCCCTGAACGGCTCAGCACGACGCCGGTGCGGGGAGTGACCACCCGGACGCCGGCAGGGGCCTCGTGCGCGGCCGCCTCCCAGTCGACGCAGATCCGTGCGAGTACACCGCTGCCGGGAGGGGCACTTTCATGGAGCACCGCGGGACCTGCGCTGCCGTAGTAGCCGGATGCGGACTGGCTGAGGAACACCGCCGGTGGAGTGTCCAGCCGGCCCATGGCCGCCGTTAAGGTCCCGGTCGCCGCCAGCCGGGAGCTGCGGAGTTCATTGATCCGTCCCCGGGTCCACGGCCGGTCGCCGATGCCGGCGCCGGAGAGGTTGATGACGGCGTCGGCCCCCTTCAGCGCCGTGTCGTCGATGCTGCCCTCCGCGGGGTTCCACTGAAACTCGGACGGCGCGGCGGGCGGCCGCCTGACCAGCGCGCCGACGTCGTGCCCGGCGCTGCGCAGGGTGCTGGAAAGGGCGGTTCCGATCAGCCCGGAGGCGCCGGCAACAATGATTCGCATGATCCATCTCACCATGCCCGGCACGGCAGGGATACCTTCCGGGCGGGAAGGCCGGTCTTGACTATGATCTAACGATGACCTCTTCGAGTTACCTCCGTTTCCCGCATCTGCACGGCGATCTGGTCACTTTTGTGGCCGAGGACGACGTCTGGATCGCGCCCGTGGGCGGGGGCCGCGCCTGGCGCGTGTCCGCGCTGCAGCTGCCCGCCCGGAACCCCCGCTTCACGCCGGATGGCAAGGGGCTGGTGTGGACGGTGGTTCAAGGCACGGCACCGGAAGTTGTCACCGCGGACGTCGACGGCGGCGGCTACCGACAGCTGAGCTACTTCGGCCACGCCTCCACCAAGGTCAAGGGCTTCACGCCCGACGGCGACGTCCTGGTCACCAGCGCCTTCCGCCAGGCCGACAGCCGCCACACCCACGCCTACAGCCTGCCCGTCGCGGGTGGGTGGGCCAGTGAACTCCCGCTGGGCCCCGTGGAATCGGTCGCTTTCGGGCCCGTGGTCGGCGACGAACGCCCCGTTGTCCTGGCCAGCGTGCTCTCCCGTGAACCTGCCTGGTGGAAGCGCTACCGGGGCGGCGCCGCCGGCAAGCTGTGGATCGACAGTGACGGAAACGGCGAATTCGAACGCCTCGCCCCCGAACTGGACGGCAACCTGACCGACCCGATGTGGGTCGACGGACGGATCGCATTCCTCTCCGACCACGAGGGCTACGGCAACCTCTACTCCGTGCTGCCCAACGGCTCTGACCTGCGCCGCCATACTGACCACGAGGACTTCTACGTCCGCCACGCCGCCACCGACGGCCGGCGTGTCATCTTCGAATCGGCCGGCGAGCTGTGGCTGCTGACGGACCTCGGCTCGGACGCCGTCAGACTCGAGATTTCGCTGGGGTCGGCTTCCCAGGCCCGCCGCGGGGCGCCGCTGAAAACCTCACGGCACCTGGGCGAGGTGGTTCCGGACCGCGCCGGCGGCTCCAGCGCCGTGGAGGCCCACGGCACGCTGCACTGGCTGCGGCACAAAGACGGCCCCTCGCGTGTCCTGGAAGCAACACCCGGTGTCCGGGCCCGCCTGCCCCGTCCCTTCGGCGAGGGCAGGATCGCGTACGTGGCCGATCACGACGGCGTCGAGGCCCTGTACCTGAGGGCGATTGCCGGAAACCCCGATGCCGGAAATTCACGCTTCGGCAATCAGCCCGGCGGACAGCCGGCCGCTCCGGCGCTGAAGCCCGCCAGGCCGCAGGAGGAGCCCGACGCCGGCACGCCCCTGCCCCAACCCGTCTCGGCGGCAGCCCTCACCCGGCCGGACACCGTGGCCGCTGTCCCGGCGGCCACGGACAACAGAGCGGACCACCACCCCACCAACACGCCCGACCTGGACAACACAGCGGGCGCCGACAACACAGCCGACACGGCCGGCCCGGCGGAAGGCACCGCCGCAGTGCCGCAGGGCCAGTCCGCTCTGCCCACCAGGATCGAGTTCCCCAAGCCCACCCGGGCCAGTGCCATGGAGGCAAGCCCGGACGGCAACTGGCTCGCCGTCGGCACGGCCTTCGGCGACATCTACCTCGCCGACACCCGCACCGGCACCCTGTCGCTGGTAAGCAGCATCGGCGAGGGCAGCATCGAAGGCTTCAGCTGGTCGCCGGACTCGGCCTGGCTGGGCTGGTCCGAGCCGGTCACGTCCTTCGGCTCCCGCAGCCGGCTGCGCATCACCAGCGTGGGCGACGCCGGCAACGCGGCGGACGGCAAGCGCACCATCATCGAAGTCACGGACGGACGCTTCCGCGACGAATCGCCGTCGTTCACCCCCGACGGCAAGTACCTCGCGTTCCTCTCCAACCGCAGCTTCGATCCGGTCTACGACGGACACTCCTTCGACCTGTCCTTCCCCAGCCCGATCAAGCCCTACCTCGTGGCCCTCGCCGCGGACACGCCGTCTCCCTTCGGCCCGAGCGTTGACCTGCAGGACGCCACGCAGGAGGACAGCACAGGCGCGCCGGCAGGAACGTCCGACGCGGAGCAGGTTCCGGCGGTGCGGGTCGACGCCGAGGGCCTGGCCCACCGCGTCATCAGCGTGCCGGTGCCGCAAGGGAACTACTCCGCCCTCACCGCCACCTCCGGGGCGCTGCTGTGGCTCGACAGCGAACTCTCCGGTGTCACCGGCGAGGGCCGCGCCAGCCTCGAGGACAAGAACGCGGCGCCCTGCCTCGTCCGCTTCGACCTGGCCCGGCGCAAAACCACCACCATCGTGGACGCGCTGGACAGCTACCGGCTCTCCGGCGACGGCGGGAAGGTGGTGGTCCTGCACGACAAGCAGATCCGCGTCTCGCCCGCCACCGCCAAGGCGGACGAGGAGTCCGGCCAGCTGGTCAAGGTGGACCTCAGCCGCATCCGCGTGCGGCTTGATCCGCTCAGCGTCTGGGGCCAGGCCTTCGATGAAGCCTGGCGGCTCCAGCGGGACTTCTTCTGGACGGAGGACATGGCCGGGCAGGACTGGGACTCGGTGCACGCCCGCTACCGCCCGATCGTGGACCGGCTCGGCTCGCACGACGACCTCGTGGACCTGCTGTGGGAGCTCCACGGCGAACTGGGCACCTCGCACGCCTACGTCCGTCCGGCCGCCGTCACCGAGAACGGCAGCAACGGCCAGGGCCGCCTCGGCGCCGATCTCGTCTTCACGGGCGCGGGCTGGGAAATCACCCGGATCCTTGCCGGTGAGTCCTCGGACCCGCTCGCCACCTCGCCGCTGACCCGTCCGGGGGCAGACGCGAAGCCCGGCGACGTGCTGCTGGCGATCGACGGCGTCGAGCTCACCGAAGCGCGCACCCCGGCCATGCAGCTGGTCGGCGCCGCCGGCCGCGCGGTGGAACTCACCCTGCGCAACGGTGCCGGGCACGGAAGCCAGGCCGGGAAGCAGCGCCGCGTGGCCGTGGTTCCGGTCAAGGACGAGGAACGGCTCCGGTACCAGGAATGGGTGGCCGCGAACCGCCGGACTGTCCGGCAGGCCTCCCAGGGAACCTTCGGCTACCTGCACATTCCGGACATGATGGCGAACGGCTGGGCCCAGCTGCACCGCGACCTGGACACCGAAACGGCCCTCGACGGCCTTATCGTCGACGTCCGCCGCAACCGGGGCGGGCACACCTCCCAGCTCGTCGCCGAGCTCATCGGCCGCAAGGTCACGGGCTGGAGCATGCCCCGCGGGGAACGGCCGCGGACCTACCCGCACCACGCGCCGCGCGGTCCCGTCATCATCCTGACCGACGAATTCGCCGGCTCCGACGGCGACATCATCACCCAGGTCTCCAAGCTGCGGGGGATCGGCCCGGTCATCGGCACCCGGACCTGGGGCGGCGTCGTCGGCATCGACAACCGCTTCGCCCTGGCTGACGGCACCGGCGTCACCCAGCCTCGTTACGCCACCTGGTTCTCCGGCGGCGTGGGCTGGGGGGTCGAGAACTTCGGCGTCGCGCCCGACATCGAAGTGACCTTCCCGCCGCATGCCTACGCCGCCGGCACGGACCCGCAGCTGGAATACGGCATCGGCGCACTCAAGGAAATGATCCAGGAGCTGCCCACCGACCGGCCGCCGCTGCGCGAGGGCTACCGCCTCGTGCGGCCTGCCCCGCTGCCGGCCCGCCGGGCCGGCAACTAGGACGCGGCGCCCGACAGGCGCAGCGCGTCCAACGACGAAGGCCCCCGTTCCCTGCTGGTGAGGGAACGGGGGCCTTCGCCGTTGGCGCGTCAGGCGCTAGGAGGCCAGGGAGGCGTCCAGGGTGATCTTGATGCCGGTGAGGGCGGCCGAGACGGGGCAGCCCACCTTGGCTTCCTCGGCGAGGCGCTGGAATTCGTCCTCCGAAATGCCCGGGATCCGGGCGCTGACGGTCAGGTGGCTGTCCGTAATGCCGGTGCCGGGGACGAACGTGACATCGGCCTTGGTGTTGATTTCCTCAGGCGTGTGGCCCGCCTGGGCGATGGCAAGGCTGAAGGCCATGGAGAAGCAGGCCGAGTGCGCGGCCGCGATGAGCTCTTCGGGGCTCGTCTTGCCCTCGGACGCCTCGGCACGCGCCTTCCAGGTGACGTCGAAGTTGCCCAGGCCGGAGCTGTCCAGGGTGGTGTTTCCGGCGCCCGTCATCAGGTCGCCGTTCCATACAGTGTGTGCGGTGCGTGTTGCTGCCATGTCCACTCCTCATTATTTGCGAATCCGCGATCCGGCGATGCGCAGGATCGTGCCGTGTCCCATCCTAGGGATTCAGCCGGGCCGGCGCACGGGGGTTCCGCTGTCAGTGGATTGTGACCCGGGTACGGTCCCGCCAGTACAGTGCCATGAGTACAGTGTCGACATGGAAACCACTGAACCCGGTGCGCCGCCCGCGGCGCGCATCGCCACGATCATGGTCAACGCCATGGACGCCGAGGACTTCCCGAACATCGCCGTCGTCGCCGGCGGCGTCTCCGTGGAACTGGACCCGAAGCTACTGCGCACGGCCATCGAGCGGGTGGAGTTCGCGGCCGCGAGCGATGACTCGCGCCCGGTCCTCAC
>CALMVY010000244.1 GCA_937873245.1 uncultured Arthrobacter sp.
GGTATACAACCACGCCCCACCCATGCCCTTCCAAGGCAAAGGAAGCGAAGGGCCGCTGCGCGACGGCGAAATCGAGAAGGCCCAGAGCTGGGCGCACAGCCTGCTTACCTCGCTGGGGCGCTGAATCGGCGTCCATGCTGAACCGGAGGTCCTAACAAGGACCATGTGAAAGGACGGCGCTCATGCGACCAGGCCGGATTGTCATGCTCGTGCTGGGCACGCTCAGCGCACTCCTTGGCTTGGGGCTGCTGGCCGGCGCCGGTGCCGTCGGCTGGGCCAACTATCAACAGCGGGACAACGGGTTCTTCACAACGCCCGTGGAACGCTTCGCCACCAATTCCTTCGCCCTCACTTCCCCGCGCCTCGACATCATGACGGAAAGCAGCTTCCCTGAAACGGCTCCCGTCGTCGTGCCGGGCAGCATCCTGCTCCGTGGCGCGGCAGCCGATCCGACCAAGCCGGTCTTCATCGGGATCGCCCCGCAGGCCGACGTGGCGGCCTATCTGGCAGGCGTCAACCACTCCGAAATCGTCGACGTCAGGTTTGCGCCGTTCCGGGTCCTGTACCGCGATGTGGCCGGTCCCAAGGTGCCGGCATCGCCTGCGGACCAAGGTTTCTGGACGGCGGTGGCCACCGGGCAGGGAACCCAGGAGCTCAGGTGGGACCTGCGGCCGGGCTCCTGGTCTGTGGTCATCATGAATGCCGACGCCACCGCTCCGGTGGCCGTGGACCTTCAGGCAGGCGCCCGCTCTGACCTCCTGTGGCCAGTCTTCATCGGCCTGCTGGTTGGCGGAATTCTGCTCCTCCTCATCGGTTTGCCCCTGATCATTTTCGGCGCAGCCGGGCTGGGCCGCGGCAAAGGCGGCCCGCCGGCCGGCCCCGGCCAGACGACGCAACCCTATGCCGGCCAGCCCGTCCCGGGACAGCCGGCCTACGCCGCTCAGCCGTATGTGGCGGGCGCCGCGCCGGGCACGCCGCCGGGCGCACCGGGCACCCCGCCGGGGGCGGCGGCAGGCATTCCGCCGGGTGGCGGGGTCGTGTATCCGGCCCGGCTCAGTGGCTACCTGGACCCGGACCTGTCCCGCTGGAAGTGGCTGTTCAAGTGGTTCCTGGCCATCCCGCACTTCATCGTGCTGTTCTTTCTGTGGTTCGCCTTCGGCGTGGTCACCATCGTGGCGTGGTTCGCGATCCTCTTCACCGGGCACTACCCGCGCTCGCTGTTCAACTTCAATGTCGGGGTGATCCGCTGGAGCTGGCGGGTGGCCTTCTACTGCTACGCGGCGCTCGGCACCGACCGCTACCCGCCCTTCACCTTGGAGCGCACCGACTACCCCGCCGACTTCGACGTCGACTATCCCGAGAAGCTCTCCCACGGCCTGGTGCTCGTGAAGTCCTGGCTGCTGGCCCTCCCGCACCTGCTGATCATCTCGCTGCTCACCGGCGCGGCCCAGGCCTGGGTGTACAGCGAGGGCGAGTGGTCGCAGGTGGGCGTGGGTATGTCCCTCTTCGGGCTGCTCGTCTTCATCGCCGGGGTTATCCTGCTGTTCACCGGGGTGTACTCCCGGGGGCTGTTCGACTTCCTGATGGGCCTGAACCGCTGGATCTACCGCGTCACCGCCTACGTTGCGCTGATGCGGGACGAATATCCGCCGTTCCACCTGGATATGGGCCCCCGGGATCCCGGGGAAGCCGCGGCGATTCTTCCCGCTGTGACTCCCGCCGGCCCAGGGTATGCGCCCCTGCCCGGCGAGTCTGGCGGCCCGGGCGGGACGCCATATCCCGGTCAACCGGGCCATTCAGCCCAGCCGGGACCCGGCGGGACAGGTCCGGCCACGGCCGGACCGGCCGAGGGCCAGACGGGCTTCTACGGCATCGGTGGCCCCGCAGCTACGGGCCCGGACACGTCGGAGGCCCCCGCAGCGCCGGACCGAACGCCTCGTCCGGACCACCCGCCCGGCGCCTCCGCGCCGCCGCGCGCCTGACACCAGCAGGGACAACTCCAGCCGCGGCCGGGCAGCTCACCAGGGCAGCCCGGCCGCGCTGTTGTGCCCCCCGCTCCTTCAAAAAAGATTTACATGCATGTGCATCCAAACGGCCGGGTGCGCCGGTAGTAGGGGTGTAAGCAAAAATCGCCCGCCCGGCGGGCCGTTGAAGGAGATGTACATGCGTACCAGCATTTTCACAGCAGGCGCCGTGGCGATCGCGGCAGCTCTCACCCTTGCCGGCCCCGCCCAGGCGGCCGAGTCCGATGCCCAGCTGTCCGTTCTTCACGGCGTGCCGGGCCTGACCGTCGACGTCTGGGTCAACGGCGAACGCACGCTCGACGATTTCGCCCCCGGCACCCTCGCCGGTCCGCTGGCACTGCCGGCCGGGGACTACGACCTTGCTATCACTGCCGCCGACGCCGCGGATGCATCCGCCCCCGTGATCGGGCCCGTGAAGGTCACCCTCGCCGCCAGCGGCAACTACACGGCCGTGGCCAACCTCGACGCGGCGGGCCAGCCGACAGCCAACTTCTTCACGAACGACGTTTCGCAGATCGATCCCGGCAAGGGCAAGCTCACGGTCCGCCACACCGCAGCGGCACCGGCCGTGGACGTCCTCGCCGGCGGCACCCCCGTCATCTCCGGCCTGGCCAACCCCAATGAGGAGACCCTGACGCTGGATCCGGGCACCCTGTCCGTCTCCGTGGCCGCCGCCGGCACCACGGACCCGGTGATCGGCCCGGCCGATGTAACGGTCGCGGAAGGCACCCACACGGTGGTGTACGCGTGGGGCAGCCTCGCGGACAACAACCTTTCGGTGGCCGTGCAGAACATTGAGGGCCTGCACTCCGCCCCGGCCGGTGTTCCCGGAGCACGCTCCGGCGCCGCTGACGCCGGGACCGCATCAGCCGGTCAGACAGCCGCCACGGTAGGCATCGGCGGTGGGCTCCTCCTGCTGCTTGCCGGCGGGGTCGCTGTGTCCCGCAAGCAGGCGGCACTCCGCCGCATCCGCTAGCCAGTACGCAAAGCACCGGCCGCCCGGTTACCCGCCGGGCGGCCGGCCGCTGACATCCAGGGGAGGACTGAGATGAACCGGATCTCTGCTGCCGCCGTCGCCGTGGCACTGCTGATCGCCGGGTGCACTTCGCCCCGGGAAGCCGATGCTCCGCAGCCCGCAGCCGCGGAAAGTGCAGCCGCGGAGAGTCCGGCCGCGGAGAGTCCGGCCGCGGAGAGTCCGGCCGCGGAAAGTGCAGCCTCGGACCCAGGGTCAGCCATTCCGGTCCGCCCGGCAACCCCACAGGCCCAAACGCCCAAGGACCCTGCTCCGCGCTTCCTTACTGTTGGGGGCACCACCATCAACATGCCGGTCGTCGAGGTGGGCGTGAGCACTGACGGGGCAATGGAGATCCCGGAGCCTTTCAACGAGGCTGGCTGGTACCGGTTTGGCCCGGCTCCAGGGGCCGCGGCCGGCACCGCGGTGGTCGCGGCGCACGTCGACACCACTTCCGATTCGGCGCCCTTTTCCCAACTGAAATCGCTCGCGCCCGGCACCCTCGTGACGGTGCAGCGCGAGGGGGCACCACCCCTGACTTTCCGGGTGACCGGCGTGGAACTCATGGCCAAGGACGCGTTCGACGGCGCGTCCATCTTCCGCCGGGACGGCCCGCACCAGCTGAAGCTGGTGACCTGCGGTGGCCGATGGCTGGACGAACAACAGGACTACGGCGACAATGTGATTGTCACGGCGGTGCCCGCATGATTCAGGACGCAGCGCTCACCATCGCCACCAGCAGCGGGAAGGAGCCGGGCTTGGCACCTTTCCAGCCCCCTTCCATCTGGAACGCGAGACTTGATGAGTCCTTCGCAGCCGGGGACGAAACCGCGCTGGCCGAGGCGTACCGGCAATTCTCACCTTTGGTGCACACGCTGGCACTGCGTTCGCTGCGTGACAACGCCGCGGCAGACGACGCCACGCAGGAAGTCTTCATCCGCGTGTGGCGCTCGCGGTCGGCGTTCGACCCTGGGAAAGCGCGGCTTCCGGCGTGGATCGTCGGCATCACCCGGAACGTCATCACGGACGCGCAGGCGGCATCGATGCGGGAAACACGGAAGGTGCTGGCCGCCGTCGAGCTCTCCCCGGACCCGGAACAGGCGGCAGGGCACGCAGCGGCGGAGGTGCTCGCCGACCGCCTGCTGCTGGACGGGGAACTGGACCGGCTGGGGGAGCCGCAGGGATCGATCCTCAAGCTTGCCTTTTACGATGACCTGACGCATTCGCAGATCTCACAGAAACTGGACCTGCCGCTTGGTACGGTCAAGAGCCACATCCGCCGCAGCTTGTCCCAACTCAGAAGCCGATTGGAGGT
>CALMVY010000245.1 GCA_937873245.1 uncultured Arthrobacter sp.
ATTGGCCCTTGCCGGCTGCTCAACCGGCCCCTCCGCACCGTCTGCCACCTCCAGCAGCCCTGCGTCCTCCGCCAGTTCGATGCCGGGAATGGGCCCGGGGATGATGTCCAGCAGTGCCCCGGCCGCTGCTACCGAACACAACGAGGCCGACACCATGTTCGCCCAGGGAATGATTCCGCACCACGAACAGGCCGTGGAAATGAGCGAGATGATGCTTCAGAAGAAGGACATCCCCGCGTCGGTCACTGACCTGGCGACCAGGATCAAAGCAGCCCAGGCACCGGAGATCGAAACGATGACCGGCTGGCTCAAGACCTGGAACGAATCCGCGACCATGGGTGCCGGCCACAGCATGGACGGCATGATGGGCGAGGGCGACATGAAGCAGCTCGAATCCGCCCAAGGCACCGAAGCGGCCAAGCTGTTCCTGACGCAGATGGTGACCCACCACCAAGGCGCCATCATGATGGCACAGACCGAAATGTCCCAGGGTAAGAATGCCGAAGCGATTCAACTCAGCAAAGACATCGTGACCGCCCAGGAAGCCGAAATCAAGGAAATGCAGGACCTGCTGGCCACCCTCTGACCGGTACCCTTGGGCGCCGGCCCTCCCGGGCCGGCGCCCAACCCCTGCCCTTCCATTCACGTCTGAATCCCTGGAGCCCCCATGTCCAATCCCTCACGTCCCCGGGTCCGTGCGACAGCCATTCTGGCAGCCGGCGCCGGCCTCGTCCTTGCCCTGTCCGCATGCAGCCCGTCCTCCGTCCCGGCGGGTCCATCCCCCGCAATCAGCAACGGCAGCACCCTGCCGGATGCCCACGTTCACGGGCTGAGCGTCAGCACAACCGGCCAGGTGCTCCTGGCCACCCACGATGGCCTGTTCGACATCACGAAGCAGCCCGCCGCCAAAATCGGCGCCACCAACGACCTGATGGGTTTCACCGGCGGCACCGATCACGGCGTCCTCTACGCTTCCGGACACCCCGGGGAAGACTCCGACATGGCCAACCCGCTCGGGCTGATCAGATCCACCGACGCCGGTAAAACCTGGGAAAAGCTCTCCCGCCAGGGCGAATCCGACTTCCACGCGCTCACCGCGACCAAATCCGGAATCGTCGGCTTCGACGGCGCACTGCGCACCAGCCCGGACGGCAAAACCTGGACCACGGCGGCCGCGGATTTCGTCCCGGCCGTCCTCGCCGGAAACCCCACCAGCGACACGGTCCTGGCAACCACCCCACAAGGGATCCGCCGCTCCACTGACGGCGGCCAGACCTGGAACACCGTGGACTCCGCACCCGTAGTCCAGCACGCCGCTTTCGCCAGCCCCGCCGAGGCGGTCGGAATCGAACCCGACGGGACAGTCCACACCTCGGCAGACGCCGGCGCGACCTGGACCCGGAAGGGCAAAATCGACGACACGGTCCAAGCTATCGCGGCGGTCAAAGGCCCGGAGGCAAGCCCCACCATCTGGGCCGCCACCGCCAGCGGGGTCGTCATCTCCACCGACGGCGGAGTCACGTTCCAGCCCGCCGACGCCTCCTGACCACACGAGCACTGCAGGATCTGCGCCGAGGCCTTCCGCCGACCGTTGCGGTGCGTAGAAAACCGGCCCGAGTGGACCGGGACCTCGGACTCTACCTCTCAGCCGAGGCCGCGCGAAGAGTCGGAGTAACTCTGGAAAACGAAGGGCACCGGTCATGATGTGGGGTTACGGACAAGGCATGGGATGGATGTGGCTCTGGGCTCTTCTGCTGCTCCTTGGGATCGCGCTGCTGGTGTTGCTGGCGGTCAGAGTCTTCGGCGGCGGCGTCCGTAATGGATACGGACCTCCAGGCCCCCAGGGGCCAGGCGGGCCGCCGCCGGCCGGTGGGAGCCGGGCCCGCCAGATCCTCGACGAGCGCTTTGCGAGAGGAGAACTCACCGCAGACCAATACCGCGAGCAACTCAAAGTGCTCGGTGAGGGACCATAGTGAAGCCCATCAGCCGCCGACAGGCGGTGCTGCTGGGCGGGCTCTGCATTGCTGCGACAGCGGCAGGCGGGGCCGGGATGATCTGGACCCTGACGTCGCGGCAGCCTCCCGTTACGGGAAGCGACCTGACCCAGCCTCCGGAGGAACGAAGCACCAATGGCCAGCTGCAGGTACAACTCGAAGCCGCACCCGGACAGATACTGCTGGCAGGCCGGTCGGCCGCAGCCCTCGGCTACAACGGCGGCATCCCCGGCCCGACGCTTCGTATACGCGCTGGCGATGTCCTGAGGATCGGGCTCGTCAACAAGCTGGCCCAGACCACGAACCTGCACGTGCACGGCCTCCACGTTTCCCCCGAGGGCAACGGGGACAACGTCTTCATTGCGGTGGACCCCGGCAGCACCTTCGACTACGAATACAAACTTCCCACGAATCATCCCCCGGGCGTGTACTGGTATCACCCCCACCATCACGGCATGGTCGCCGCGCAGATCTTCGCCGGCCTCTTCGGAGCAATCATCGTCGAGGACCCTGAACCCATTGAGTCAAGTGTGGAGCGGGTGCTGGTCATTTCGGACACCACCCTGGACGGCCTGGGGAACATCGCGGAAGTCCCCGCGATGGAACGGATGATGGGCCGGGAGGGTGAACTGATCCTGGTCAACGGTCAAAGCAACCCGCAATTCAGTGCCCGCCCCGGACAACGCGAACGGTGGCGCATCATCAACACCTGTGTGTCCCGCTACCTCCGGCTGCGGCTCGCCGGACAGCAACTGCAGCTCCTCGGCATGGACTCCGGTCGCTTCCCGACACCCGAGTCAGTGGATGAACTTCTACTCACGCCCGGAAACCGGGCAGACCTCCTTGTGACCACAACGACC
>CALMVY010000246.1 GCA_937873245.1 uncultured Arthrobacter sp.
ACCTGCAGCTGGTGGCGGCCGGCGCCGTGGACCGGACCCGGAAACAGGCCACCGCCGCCCCGAAAGCGAGCACAGCGTGGACCACGGGATGGCGGGACGACTCCGCCTCGGGCACCGCCGGGCCCGGCAACGCGTCCGGCGCGGCGGCAGCGGACGGCGAGACTGCGTCGGCCACCGGTCGGCGGGCCGATTCCGGCCAAGGCAGCACCCGGCCTGATGACGTGCCCCTTGCGGTGGCGGCATCCGGATCGGAAGGCACCGTCGGGCAGGGCAACGCGTCCGGCGCGGTGGCTGCATCCGGATCGGAAGTTGCCGCGGATGCCGGCCTGGCCGTGGACGACGGCTACAGGAACACCACGGAGTTCCTGCGGACACGGCTGCGAATCAGCGCCGCCGAGGCCCGCCGCCGGCTCGCCCTCGCCCGGGATCTCCTGCCGCGGCAGGGATTCTCCGGGGACCCCTTGCCCCCGGCGCGGGAGGAACTCGGGGCCGCCGTCGCCGCCGGCGAGGTCTCGTCCCGGGCCGCGACCATCATCACCCTGGCCCTGGACCGTGTCCGGCACACCTGCAACCCCGAAGCCGCCGCCGGGATGGAGCACGCCCTGACCCGCACCGCGGCCGAGAACGACCCGGACCTCCTCGCCCGTGCGGCCCGGAGCTGGACCGACGCGCTGGACCAGGACGGTGCCGAGCCCTCCGAAGAACTCCTCCGCCAGCTCCAGGGCGCCTTCATCCGCAAACCCCGCCACGGACTGCAGCATCTCGAAATCTTCGCGACCGCCGAACAGTTCGAACACCTCCTCACCTTGATGAACACCGCCACCAACCCCCGCACCACCCACACCGAGACACCCGCGGCACCTGGAGACGAGGAAGGCGCGGCCCTTGGAGGCGCGGCAGCCTGCGAGGGTCCCTCCGGTGCCGACAGTGCCGCCGGCACGCCGGAAGATGACCCCGGTGCCGCGTGCCTGGACCTCCGCTCGCAGCCGCAGAAACGCCTGGACGGCCTCGTCGGCGCCTGCAAAGTCGCCCTCGCCGCCGGCGCCCTGCCCGCCGCCGGAGGGCTCCGCCCGCAGGTCATGGTCACCATCGACTACCGCGACCTCCTCGCCCGCCTCGAACACCTCACCGGCGACATCGACCTGCCCGGAAACAACCACGACGACACCACAGCCAGTGAGGCCGCAGGACATTCCTACCGGCCCGGCGCACCGTGGGGACTCACCGGCACGATGCTCTTCACCGGGCCTGTCACCGCCTCCACGGTCCGGAAGATCGCCTGCGACGCCGACATCATCCCGGTCCTGCTCGGCGGCGAAGGCCGGATCCTGGACATCGGCCGCGCCTCACGCGTCTTCCCGCCCCACATCCGCAAAGCCCTCACCGCCCGCGACCAGGGCTGCGCCTTCCCCGGCTGCACCATCCCCGCGCCCTGGTGCGAAGCCCACCACATCACCTACTGGTCCCGCGGCGGACCCACCGGCACCGAGAACGGCACCCTGCTCTGTTCACACCACCACCACGTGATCCACAAAGAACAATGGACCATCCAACTCCGCACCGGCATCCCCTGGTTCATCCCGCCACCCCACATCGACCCACGCCAAAAACCCCGACGCAACTACTACTTCCACCCCGCAGACCTCGGCCACGCCGCCTGAACCCTGCCGTCGGGGATCGTAGCGGTCGTTGGCAGTTTCCGGGATCCGATTATCTCGATCATGGAGATAACATCGGATGGTGAAGGATGCGCCGCACCCCCAACCATCAGACACCCATTCCACGGCGCTCAGCCCGGCAGTCCTGGACTGGAGCGGCGCCGTCGCCGCGGGTGCGCTGATCCTGGTTCCGCTCTGGATGCTGCTGGGCAACAGCGCAGTCCTCGGCGGCCACCCCGCGCTGCCCGTCCTGCTGATGGTTGCTGCCGCAGCGGGCCTCTTCTGGGCGTTCATCCTCGTCAAACGCGCCACTCTTCTCGAAGGCTGGCCTCGAAACAAGCCTCACGGTCCGACAAACCGCCTGCCAAGCCGGCGCTCAGTTTCCCGCTGGCAACTGGTCCGGGGCCTCGCGGGCCGGCTGTCCGTCCTCGCTCTCGTTGGCGGGCTCGCCTGGCTCAATCCGTTCCCCCACCAGCCCAGCGGTGCGGACGGCCAAACCTCGGGGACCACCACCGAAGACGCCACCACCATCACCCTCGTCCCGGAAGGAAAGGCCCGCGCCGGACTCGTCTTCTACCCAGGGGCACGTGTTGATGCGCGCGCGTATCAAGACATCTTTGGTCCACTCGCGAACGCGGGGTATCTCGTGGTCATCCTGAAAGTACCGCTGGGCATCCCCTTACTGGACATCGGCCAGGCCCGCGGCGCGATGGACGAACACCCCGAGATCACTTCCTGGGCAGTCGGCGGCCATTCACTCGGCGGGGTGAGCGCCTCCACCTCTGCAAAGTCCAACCAGGACGTCTCCGGCCTCTTATTGTTCGCCTCGTACCCTGCGGAAAACATGACGGCCGCCGTCGATCTCTCGGTGCTTTCCATCTCCGGCTCGAACGACGGACTCACCACTCCGGACAAGATCGCAGTGTCGAAGTCCCTGCTCCCGCCGGCCGCCAGCTTCACGACGGTGGAGGGCGGAGTGCACGCGTTTTTCGGGGACTACGGTGAACAGCCCGGGGACGGCGAGCCCGGCATCTCCCGTCAGCAGGCGCAGCAGCAGATCGCCGCCGAGTCGGTCCGCTTTATGGACCGACTCGGGTCCGGCTCTCGCGGATAGTGCCGTTACCGCCCCGCTGCGTACCCCTGCGCTCCCCGGGGATTTGCCGCGGCCTGCAGGACCCCGGTGGCAGGATCCCGCACGACGGCGGAGAGGCGTCCCAGCGTCCAGCCGCCCACGACGGTGACGACATGGCCGCGGCGCTCAAGTCCCGCGATAACGTCCCCGCCCAGCCGCTCCTCGACGACGGCGCCGCCGGGCTCCCAGGTGCGCGGCCAGAATGATCCGGGCATCGACGTCGTATGGAAAGTGGGGGCGTCGATGGCCTGCTGCGGAGAGTAGCCGCCAACTATCGTGCGCAGCAGGTACGGCAGCTGCCATTGATCCTGCTGGTCGCCGCCCGGCGACCCCAGCGCGGTCACGGCCTTGCCGTCCCGCAGCACGAGGGTCGGCGTCAACGTCGTGCGCGGCCGCTTCCCCGGCGTCAGCGTCGATGGTGTGTCCCGCTCCAGCCAGGTCATCTGCAGGCGGGTGCCGAGGCAGAAGCCCAGTTCCGGGATGGCGGGCGAGGACTGCAGCCAGCCACCCGACGGCGTGGCGGAGACCATGTTGCCCCAGCGGTCCACGACGTCGATATGGCAGGTGTCGCCGCGGGTCTCACCGCTCGGCGCCACGGTAGGCTCCCCCACCCCGAGCCCGGCCGAACCGGCGGAGCCAGGGCCCTGCCCCGCGAGCGCCGGCGGCGTGTACTGCGTCCGCAAAGGCGGCAGGTACGGCTCACGGCCGGGCACGGAACCGGGCCGGAAGTCGAGCGAGGCCCGCTCCCCGATCAGCGCCCGGCGGCCGGCGCAGTACTCGGCGGACAGGAGATACTCCAGCGGCACATCCGTGTCGCCGTAGTACGCTTCCCGGTCCGCGAGCGCCAGCTTCTGTGCCTCGAGAATCGTGTGTGCCCCGAGTTCGGTGGATGGATCCAGGTACCGGTCATCGAATCCCTCGAGAATGGCGAGCGTCTGAAGCAGCGCCGGCCCCTGCCCCCACGGTCCTGTCTTGGCGATCGTATGCCCCCGGAATTCCACGGT
>CALMVY010000247.1 GCA_937873245.1 uncultured Arthrobacter sp.
GGGCAGCACGAAGTCGGCCAGCCCTGTGTCCACGAGCAGGTCCACCCCGGCCCGGGGGTGTGCCGCGCAAATGAGCTTGACCAGCTCCTCGCGGACCCGTTCAGCGGAGATCATGGTGATCCGTTCCGCCATCCGGGACATCGCTGCGCGGACGTCCTCGTGCACCGTGATCCCCAGCTGGGCGGCGAAGCGGGCCGCGCGCATCATGCGCAGCGGATCGTCGGAGAACGAGGACTCGGGGGCGCCCGGGGTGGCCAGGACGGAAGCGTGGAGGTCGCGGACACCGCCGAACGGATCCACGAGCTCCAACCCCGGGAGCCGCAGCGCCATGGCGTTGATGGTGAAGTCGCGGCGCAGCAGGTCATCCGTCAGCGACTTCCCGAACGCAACCACAGGTTTGCGGGAGTCGGGATCGTACGCCTCGGCGCGATACGTGGTGATTTCGATCTGGAAACCCGCCTTGCGCATCCCGATGGTGCCGAAGGCGCGCCCGATCTCCCAGTAGTTGTCAGCCCACTTCCTGATCAGGGAAACCGTCTGGTCCGGTGTGGCATCGGTGGTGAAGTCCAGATCGGGAGACACCCGGCCCAGGAAGAGATCACGCACCGGCCCGCCCACCAGGGAAAGTTCGTGGCCGGCGTCGACGAACCGCTGCCCCAGCTCCAGGACCACAGGGTCTACCTGGAAATCAACGGTGTGCGAGTCAGTCTCGTGATGTACGTGCGCCATAGTTTCTTAAGCTTGTCAGAAATCCCGGCCAGCACCACACCGAATGCCCCCAAAGTCCGGCCGGTGTCACCCGGACGCGCGGCCTGCGCCGGCGATCCACTTTCCCGGCCGTCCACTTTCCTGCCATGTTTAGGTCATCAAGTGCGGACAAGAGTCGTTAGAGTGGACTTCATGGCCCATCCCGTACCGAGCGCTCCCGGCAGGAGGACAAACGCACCGTTGCCGTCGGCAATCGGTGCCAATGTCGCGCCGGTGCAGCACTCCGGGCAGGCTTCCCTCCCCACCGTGGAGGAAGTCTCCGCCGGCGGCGTCGTGGTGGACACGTCCGACGCCGAACTCCGGGTGGCGATCATTGCCCGCCTCAATCGCGGCGGACGGCTGGAATGGTGCCTGCCGAAGGGCCATCCGGAAGGAAAAGAAAGCAACGAAGAAGCTGCCGTCCGCGAGATCGCGGAGGAAACCGGCATCGAAGGCAAGATCCTCGCGCCGCTGGGAAGCATCGACTACTGGTTCACGGTCAGCGGCCACCGCGTCCACAAGACCGTCCACCACTACCTGCTCCAGGCCACGGGCGGGGAACTGACGATCGAGAATGATCCCGACAAGGAAGCGGTGGACGTCGCCTGGATTCCCATCCATGAGCTGGCCCGTAAGCTCTCCTTCCCGAATGAGCGCCGCATCGCCGACCTCGCCAAGGAAGTCCTGCCGGAGCACCACTAGGGCCACGCAGGCCCCTTTAAAGGGACCCGATTGCGCCTTAAGGCGTGCCCGGGTGAGACGATGAAGACGATGTCATCAGCCAAACCCACCCCAGCGCACTCCGGCCCCGCCGATTCCAAAGCTGTCCAATCCGGAGAAGTCCGTTCCAGCGCCATCATGGCCGCGGGAACGCTGGTCTCGCGTTTCCTGGGATTCGCCAAAACCTGGATGCTGGCGGCCGCCCTCGGACTGGGCTCCACCGTCAACGACACGTTCATCAACGCGAACAACCTGCCGAACCTGATCTTCCTGCTCGTGGCGGGCGGCGTCTTCAACGCCGTCCTGGTGCCCCAGATCATCAAGGCGAGCAAGGCGCCGGACAAGGGAGCCGACTACATCAGCCGGCTGCTGACGCTCGCCGTGCTGGTGTTGCTGACACTCACGCTGGCGGTGACGCTGCTGGCGCCGTGGGTGATCGAGCTGACGACGCAGGGCTACTCGCCGGAGCAGAAGGCCCTCGCTGTGTCCTTCGCGTTCTGGTGCCTTCCGCAGATCTTCTTCTACGGGCTGTACGCCCTGCTGACCCAGGTGCTGAACGCTCACGGCGCGTTCGGGCCCGCAATGTGGGCGCCGATCCTGAACAATATTGTCGCGATCGCCGGTCTCGGCATGTTCATCTGGGCTTTCGGCGCAAACGCGGCCAACCCCCACACGCTGGACACCTGGGGCTCCACGCAGACCTTCCTCGTGGCCGGATTCTCCACCATCGGCGTGATCTCCCAGACCGCCATCCTGCTGATCCCGGTGTTCAGGCTCCGGCTCGGCCTGCGTCCGCGCTTCGGCTGGCGCGGGGTCGGACTGGGCCAGGCCGCCAGACTGAGCGTCTGGACCCTGGCGACGGCCGCCGTCGGGCAGTTGGCCTTTCTCTATGTCATGCGCATCGCCACCATTCCGGGTGCGGAGCGGCTCCGCCTGGAACAGGCCGGGGATCCGGCCGCGGAAACGATGCCAGGCAACGCAGTGCTGGAGGTGGCGAGCCAGCTTTACCTGCTCCCTCACTCCATCATCGCGCTGTCGCTGGCCACGGTGCTGTTCAACCGGATGACCCGGGCGTCGCAGGACGGGGACCGGGCCGCGCTGCGCAGCGCGCTCTCCCACGGGCTGCGGACCATGGCTGTGGCCACGGTGTTCGGGGCCCTGGCCTTGTTTGCGCTGGCCGGACCGTTGGGCATGTTCTTCTCCGGCGGCGTGCCCCAGGACGGCGTCATGCTGGCCCAGACCCTGACCATCCTGGCCCTCAGCACCCCCTTCATGAGCGCCAACTTCATGATGTCCCGTGTGTTCTACGCGAACGAGGATGCCCGGACACCGTTCTTCATCCAGCTGGTGCTGGCCCTGGTGAATGTGGTCGCCGCCTTCAGCATCCAGTTCCTGCCGTTCGACCAGATCATCTTCGCCATCGCCATCCTCTACACCGGCGGCAACATCCTCTCGGTGATTGTCAGTGCGGTCTTCCTGCGCCGGCTCCTGGGACACCTGGACGGCCCGCGGATCGCCAATTCCTACATCCGGATGGGTTACGCCGCACTGGGTTCCGCACTGGCCGGGGCGGGGGCTTTGTGGCTGCTGGGAAGCTACAGCCGGGACGGCTTTGCCTGGAGCACGCCGATCGCCGCTTTGGTGACGATCGTCGTCGTCGGACCCGTCATGCTGGCCGCCTACCTGCTCCTGCTCAAGCTCTTCCGGGTGACCGAGCTGAGCGACCTGCTGCAGCCGCTGCTGGGCCGCCTGCGCCGGCGGGCGGCTGCGGAGCCTCCGGCCGGGGACCGTCCGGAGGGTCCTGCCGCACCCCGTACGAGGCCGGACCGTGCCACTGTCTCGGTGGACACCGGCCTCATCCCGAGAATCTCAGGGGAATTCGACGCCGCGTCCTTCCGTGCCGGGCCCGACCTTGGCGAACAGGACGAACGGGCCGGACGCGCGGGACCGGAGGGCGGCTACCTGCCCGCCGAGGATCTGCCCAGCACCGCGGAAGGCGGCTTGGGCCGGGGGGATATCCCACTGCCCGGGCGCCGGACCTACCAGGGGCCGGCGGGGCACAATCCCTACTTCCCGTTCGGCGGCAAGAAGAAAAAATAGTATCCGGCAGGGTTCGCAGCGCCGTGCTTCCGCGGCCGGGACACTGCATCGGCTAGGATCGAACACTAACAAGGGGAGTTGCAGACCAGGGGTCCACCGGCTTACCGGAGGACCTGTGGTCACTGATGAAGTGATCAGTTGGGCAGCTCCCGGACAGTCTAGGAGGAGCCCGTGTCCCACCCGATCGATGTCGGATCAGTACTAGGTGGCCGTTACAAGGTCACTGCCACAGTACTGACCTCACATGACCAGGATCTGGTGCTGGACGGTGTGGACCAGGTGCTCAACCGTGCTGTGAGCATCCTTGTTGCCGGTCCCGGCAACGCGGATCAAGTGGCGCAGAGTGCCCGGGAAGTCGCCACCGGCGAGCGTCCCGGCAACGTGCAGATCCTCGACCTGGGGGTCAGCGAGGCCACGACCTACCTCATTACGAACCACACCTCAGCCGCAGACCTGCTGGACCTTGTGGTGTCTTCCAACCCGCCCTATGTTGAACCGTTCTTCACGGACACGCTGGGCAGCGAAATCTTCGGTCAGCCGCGTTCCCAGGAACCCGAAACCTACGACGGCCTCTACGACGACGAAGAAGTGGACGCCGACTACATCACTTACGGGCGGAACCAGCCGGCCGCACCAGGAGCCGCCCCGGCTGCGCAGCCGGCTTCCCCCGCACGTGTGCCTTCCCGTCCGGGGTCCTCACCCGCCGCTGGCGCCGCAGCAGCCGGTGCGGCTGGAGTCGCCGCTGGTGCCGCGGCGGCTGCGTCCTCGAAAGCAAAATCTCCCGACACTGCACCTCAGGAAGCCACACCCCACGTAACGGCGCCCCAGCCCGTGCAGGGAGGAGCCTCCGGGTCCGGTGCAGCCGGCACACGTCCGCCGGCTCCCGCCGAATCGCCCAAGGTCTCCCTGTGGTCCGACGACGACTACGTGCCCGCCGACGACGACCGGGAGACTTCCCGCCCGGGCCGGGTCCCGGAGTCCGCCGCCCTGGCCGGTGGTGGCTCCGCGGACCGTGCCCCGCGACTCTTCCCCGGTTCGGCCCGGAACGACAACGCCGCGGACGATGACGAGTACTACGGCGAGGATGACGAGCCCCGGCGCGAGCCGCGCTCCATGCGCTGGCTGGTGGGAGGTCTCCTCGCGGCAGTCCTCGTGGTCGGCCTGGTCCTTGCGGTTACCAATCTGGGAAGTCTCTTCAAGACCACCCCGCAGCCCAACGCCGGCGGCGCTACCACCACCAGCGCCCCCGGTGCCACGTCGGCCGAGCCGTCCGCTACCGGAAGCCCCGCGCCGGTCACCGGCCCTCCGGTCGTTGCGGACGTCACCCGGCTGGGCGACTTCGACTTTGCCGCAACCTACGACGGCGACCTGGTCAAGACCTTCGACGGCAACGCCGCCAGCTATTGGTCGGACATGGAATTCGCCACGGACAACTGGGGCGGGCTGGCCACGGAGGTGCCGCTCGTGGTCAAGCTGGAGAGCCCCGCTGAGGTGTCCTCGGTGACCCTGAGCCAATTGGGGGCCTCAGGCGGCAACATCAGCATTTTCACCAACGACCGCCCATCCCTGGACGGAGCCAAGCAGGTGGGCAGCAACAGCTTCACGTCGCCTGATCTGACGATGCCCCTGCAGGAACCCGCCACGGCGCAGTATGTCATTGTCTCCATCAAGAGCCTGCCCAAGCTGGCGGCGCCGAAGACGCGCTATGGATATGGGCTGCGGCTGGCCGAGATCAAGGTCCAGTAGGGGACCCGTAGCCAAGGCAGTAACCCCGTGGTCCTCGGTGCCGAGGCGGTACCCTGAGTGATGGCGTCCTCCCTTGACGCCCGGTCCGACTGGAATATTCAGCGCCACGCAGTAGTTGTGCCATGTGGCCGGCCACCCAGGCGGGCGCATCGACAAAGGAAGAGGTTCACCGTTCAGTGAGCAACGCAGAAAACACCGCGTCCGAAGTACGTGATGTCATCATCGTCGGCTCCGGCCCCGCGGGCTACACGGCCGCGGTGTACACGGCGCGCGCCAACCTGAAGCCGCTGCTGCTGGCCGGATCGGTAACCGCCGGCGGCGAGTTGATGAACACGACCGACGTCGAGAACTACCCGGGATTCCCGGACGGCATCATGGGCCCGGACCTCATGGAGAACTTCGAAAAGCAGGCCGCCCGCTTCGGCACCGAAATCCAGTTTGAGGACGTTACCGAACTGGATCTCGACGGCGACATCAAAACCGTCACCATCGGCTCGGGGGAGACCTTCCAGGCCCGCTCCATCATTCTATCGACAGGTTCGGCGTACCGCGAGCTCGGCCTGCCCAACGAGAAGCGTCTTTCAGGTCACGGGGTCAGCTGGTGCGCAACCTGCGACGGTTTCTTCTTCAAGGATCAGGACATCGCAGTGATCGGCGGTGGTGACTCAGCGATGGAAGAGGCTCTGTTCCTCACCAAGTTTGCGAAGACCGTCACGGTGGTCCATCGCCGCGACTCCCTCCGCGCCTCCAAGATCATGGCCGACCGCGCCCTGGCGCACGAGAAGATCAACTTCATCTGGAACAGCGGCGTCGAGGATGTCCTCGGCCAGGACAAGGTCACTGGACTCCGGCTAAAGAACCTCGTGGACGGCACCGAGACCGAACTCGCCGTAACTGGCGTCTTCGTGGCGATCGGCAACGATCCCCGCACCGAACTCGTCAAGGGCAAACTGGACCTGACCCCGGAGGGAACCATTGCCGTCGACGGCCGCACCTCGAAGACCAGCGTGCAGGGTGTCTTCGCCGCTGGTGACGTCATTGACCCGACCTACCGCCAGGCCATCACGGCGTCGGGCTCCGGGTGTGTAGCCGCCCTCGACGTCGAGCACTACCTTGCAGACTTCCACGCCTAAATCGGCGCGCACCAACCAACCGAAGAGAGAGACAGGGCTATGAGCAACGCAAAAGACGTAACCGACGCTAGTTTCAGCACCGATGTACTGGCATCCGCCAAGCCGGTCATCGTGGACTTCTGGGCTGAATGGTGCGGTCCGTGCCGCAAGCTCGGACCGATCCTCGATGAGATCTCCGTTGAGTACAGCGAGAAGGTGGACGTCGTCAAGGTAAATGTAGACGACAACCCTGCGATCGCGGCCCAGTACGGCATCACGTCCATCCCCGCCGTTTACCTGTTCGAGGGCGGCGAAGTTAAGGGCACCGTCATCGGGGCACGTCCGAAGCAGTTCTTCGAGAAGGAATTCGCGGACGTCCTGTCCTAAGCAATTCTGCGCTCGGCGCGATGCCGCCGACCACGACCCACGGTGGCCTCCCTTCCAGACCAGGAAGGGGGGCCACCTTTTTTGCATTAGCGGTTCTACTGGCAGGTTTGGTCAGAATCTGGCTGCACCACCTGAGGTGAAGCCCTTGTGCGCCCTCGTTTTTCCGCTTTTTAATCAATAAGGACTGATTTCGGGGGAGGAATTGCGTCCGCCGCTTAGCGGTGAACGGATTTCCATTCGGCCGTTGCGGGGGGAGTCTGGCAAAGGTTCCGGACGCCACAGGGGTCCGCTGCAGGCGCCCGGCTGGCGGCTGCAGCCGCCCTTGGGCAAGTTTGGGAACGAAGGGCCACCACTTACATGCTTTGGGACTTCCGGGGCATCAATCTGCTTGGCTGTTTCACGTGAAACATTTCCCACCGCTTCGCTGGCTTCCCGGCTGGCTGATCCTCATTCTGCGAGAACGGCTTTTCGTCGCTTGCCTTGTTTCACGTAAAACAGTGCAGTTTCTCCGAGGCAACTCCGATGGCACAGGACGTCGCGAAATTTCCACCACAGCTGCTGAAATGTTTGCCAACTGGCGCAATTCAGTCAGACTCCTCGATTCAGAAGAACGCTTTGCGTTGCGAAGCGGCTCCGCTCCGCCTTCACGCGGCGGCCTCCCTGATTGAGCTCCTGAAGCCCCGCCTCGGACAGCTTTGCGTTCGCTGCGTCCACC
>CALMVY010000248.1 GCA_937873245.1 uncultured Arthrobacter sp.
GGACGGCCCCATGGAGGTCCTGTCCAAGGACGGTTCCTTCGTCGGCGAGCACATCTACACCCGGATTCCCGGCGTCGCCGTGCAGATCAACGCCTTCAACTTCCCGGTGTGGGGCATGCTGGAGAAGTTCGCGCCCGCCTTCATCGCCGGCGTGCCCACCATCGTCAAACCTGCCACGCCCACCGGCTACGTCACCGCCGCCGTGGTCAGGGCGATGATCGAATCCGGCATCCTGCCCAAGGGTTCGCTGCAGCTGATTTCCGGCTCGGTCCGCACCATGCTGGACCACCTCGACTACCGCGACATCGTGGCCTTCACCGGCTCCGCCTCCACCGCGAACACGCTCAAGTCCCACGTCAACGTGGTCAAGGGCGGGGTCCGCTTCACCTCGGAAACCGACTCCCTGAACGCCTCCATCCTGGGCCCGGACGCCGTCAAGGGCACCCCGGAATTCGACGCCTTCATCAAGTCCCTCGTCACCGAGATGACCGCGAAGGCCGGCCAGAAGTGCACCTCGATCCGGCGCGCCATCGTGCCGCAGGAGCTGGTGCAGGACGTCGTCACCGCCGTCGGGGAACGGATCCGGGAACGCGTTGTCCTGGGCGACCCGCGCGCCGAGGGCGTCAACATGGGCGCCCTGGCCTCCCTGGAGCAGCTCGCCGATGTGCGCGCGGCCGTCCAGTCCATGCTCGACGCCGGCGGCGAACTCGCCTACGGCACGCTCGATTCGCCGAAGGTCACCAGCGCGGACGGCACGGTCGGCGTCGTCGACGACGGCGCGTTTATGTCCCCCGTGCTGCTGAGCTGGGCTGATCCGGAAGCCGAAGAGGTCCACTCGCTGGAGGCCTTCGGTCCGGTGTCGTCGGTGATCGGCTACACGGACCTGCCCGACGCCGTCCGCCTCGCCGCCCGCGGCGGCGGCTCGCTCGTCGCCTCGGTCTGCACCAACGATCCGGAGGTCGCCCGTGAGCTCGTCACCGGTATCGCCGCCCACCACGGCCGGGTGCACATGCTCAACCGCGAGGACGCCCGCAGCTCCACCGGCCACGGTTCGCCGGTCCCGCACCTGGTCCACGGCGGCCCCGGCCGTGCCGGCGGCGGCGAGGAGCTCGGCGGCATCCGCTCCGTCCTGCACCACATGCAGCGCACCGCCATCCAGGGCTCGCCGAACATGCTGACCGCCGTCACGGGTGTCTGGCACACCGGCGCTGACCGGAACTTCACGCTCGAGACCGAAGGCCAGCACCCGTTCCGGAAGCACCTGAACACCCTGCACATCGGGGATGCCATCCGCTCCGGCCTGCGCGAAGTGAGCCTGGACGAGATCACGAAGTTCGCCAACTCCACCGGCGACACCTTCTACGCCCACACCAACCAGGAAGCCGCCGAGGCCAACCCGTTCTTCCCGGGCATCGTGGCGCACGGCTACCTGCTGCTGGCCTGGGGTGCCGGGCTGTTCGTGGAGCCTGCCCCGGGCCCGGTCCTGGCGAACTACGGCCTGGAGAACCTGCGCTTCATCACCCCGGTGGCAGCAGGCGATTCCATCCGCGTCACCCTGACCGCCAAGAAGATCACCCCGCGCGAGACCGACGAGTACGGCGAGGTGGCCTGGGACGCGGTCCTGACCAACCAGAACGACGAAATCGTGGCCACGTACGACGTCCTCACCCTCGTGGAGAAGTAGCCACGGACCTGCACTACTTTTCTCGCCGAGGTGAGATTTCGCGCCCATTGTCCCCGCGGACATGGGCGTGAAGTCTCACCTCGGCGTTAGATCGCAAGCTCTTTCTTCCCTGCTCCGGCGTAAAATTTCCTACGTAGGAGGTGGCGAAATGACCCTAGTACTCAACAAAGCCACAACAGTCCTGCCCGTCGACGATGCAGAACGTGCCCGGCATTTTTATGCCGACACCCTGGGGCTCCCGCACCATGGCGTGGCAGACGACGGAAGTGAAATGTTCGGCAGCGAGGGCGGCCCCATGCTGCAGCTGATGCCCGTCAGGGACGGAAAGCACTCCGAGCACACGGCCCTGAGTTTCGAAGTCTCCGAGATCGAGCGGACCGTCCAGGAAATGGAGTCCAAAGGCGTCCAGTTCCAGGACTATGACCTGCCGGAGCTCAAGACCGAGAACCACATCTGTACAACGGATTCGGAGAAGTGTGCCTGGTTCATGGACTCGGAGCACAACATCCTGTGCGTTCACGAGAACATCACTTCGATAGCTGACTACCAGCTCTGACGGAGCTCCGATCGGCGGACAGAATCACGGCGTCCCGGCTCAGCGGGGCGCCGCTCTTGTGGGCCGGTCCGTCAGCGGGGCGGGGGCACATTGACACGGACACGCCGGTACCCGGTGGCGAAATGAGCCCGGCGGCCCTCAAAGTGCCCCCGGACCGCCGGCCGCGGGACCGCCGGGAACCGGACTGCCCGGACCGTCCGGTCGGGACCACGGGGTCACGGGGCGGGCCTGGAGCACGCCGTCGACCCTCAGGTCCACCCGCTCGTTGAAGAAGCTGATGAGGCCGTGGATCTGGGCGGCGTCGACGTACCGCCGGTCATAGCTCCACGCTAGGTTCGTGCCCTGCGCGGAGGCCGGGTAGCTCCAGTAGCTGGCCTGGCCCTTGTAGGGGCAGACCGTCCGCTTGGGGCTCTCCTCCAGCAGGTCCAGCCGCACGTCCGCCGGCGGGATGTAGTAGCGCACCGGGAGCATCGTCTCGTAAAGCAGTTGCGCGCCGTTCGTGCTGGCCAGCGTCACGCCGTCGAGCGCCACCTCCACGTCCACGGACGACGCGCGGATGTCCACGCGGTGGAACGGATCGCGGGGGTGGCCGATGATCTCCTCATCGTCCTCAAGCCAGTCGAAGGCCGGGAACGCCAGGATGACATAGCCCGCCAGATCGGGGTCCTCCGGCCGGAAGGCGGCCCGGGGAGCGGCCGCCGTTCCCGTGACGACGTCGAGTTCCTCGCCTGCGACGGTGTGCTTGCCAAACGCCGTTCCGGGGTCAAGGGATGTCGGTGCCGCTCCTTGGCGAAGGGCGAAGGGATGCTCCTCGACCAGGCCGGCTGGCAGGGCCGGCGCGGCGAGCCCGGCCAGGAGTTCCTGCTCCGGCACGGCATAGACGGGTGTGATCCGCCGCGGTTCCCAGATCAGATACGCCTGCACCGTATCGACGACGGCGGTCCCGGCGAGGCTCGCGCGGACCCGCTTGGGGGTGGGTTCGTACCGCAACTGGGGGAAGGTGCCCATGAGCACCGTGGATAGTCTGGTGGCCATCCTCACAGGGTGGCCCCGACGCCCTGGCCCGTCAACGGGACTGCCGTCCGGGGTGGACTACTGCGGGACGTGGAGGCCGTGGAAGGCCATGGTGATGACGTCGTCGGCCAGTTTCTCGGGGGAGAGGGAGCCTCCGGGTTTGTACCACTCGACGATCGAGTTGATGGTGCCAAAGAGCAGCCGGGTGACCGTGCGGGGGTCGATGTCCTGGCGGAGCGATCCCTCGTCGCGGGCGGCGGAAATCAGGGCCGCCACCTTGTGGTCGAAGGCCCGCCGGCGTTCCATCGCGTCGCGCTCGATCTCGGTGTTGCCGCGCAGGCGCAGCAGGAGGGTCACGAACGGAAGCCGCTCCACCAGCACCGAGATGGTCTGGCGGAGGACGAACTCCAGCCGGGCCTCGGCGGTGCCGGTCTGGGCCTGCGGCTGGTCCAGGATGGCCTCGAGGCCGCCCAGGGCGTGGTCCAGCGCGAGCTTCAGGAGGTCGCCCTTGGACGGCACATGGTGGTAGATGGCTGACTTGGAGATGCCCAGATTCTCGGCGAGGATGCCCATGGACGTGGCGTCGTAACCATGGCGGTTGAACACGTCAACAGCGATCACCAGCACCGACTGCTGGTCATAACCGGGCCGGCCGCGTTTCGTGGTTGTTGCTGTTGTGGGCATAGTCGCTAGTTTCTCACGATCAGGAGACCGGTCAGCCCGCCGGGTGGCCCTGGTGGGCCGGCCCGGCGGGCTGGACAGGATAGGGGTCAGGCCTTGGGGCGCAGGTCGTAGATCCGGCGGAGCTTGCCGTTGGACCGCTCCAGGGAGCCGGGCTCGACGACGTCGACGGCGCAGGAGGAGCCGACGTGGATCTTGATCTGCTGCTGCAGGACCTTGGCAGCGGAGGCAACACCCTCGACCGTGACGGACTCGCGGCGTTCGATCCTGACGGTCAGCTGGTCCATGCGCTGGCCCTCGGGGCGGGTGAGTTCGAGCTGGAAGTGCGGGCTCAGCTCGGGGATGCGCAACGCGATCTCCTCGATCTGGGAGGGGAACAGGTTCACGCCGCGCAGGATGATCATGTCGTCGCTGCGGCCGGTGATGCGTCCCATCCGGCGGTGCGCGGGGCGGGCCGTGCCGGGGAGCAGGCGGGTGAGGTCCTTGGTGCGGTACCGGATGATGGGCAGCGCTTCCTTGGTCAGCGAGGTGAACACCAGTTCGCCGATCTCGCCATCCGGTAACACCGCGCCGGTCATCGGATCGATCACCTCCGGGTAGAAATGATCCTCCCAGACATGCGGCCCGTCTTTGCTCTCGACGCATTCGCAGGCAACGCCGGGGCCGATCACCTCCGATAGGCCGTACATGTCGACCACGTTGAGATCGAACGCCTGCTCGATCTCCTCGCGCATGGCGTTGGTCCAGGGCTCGGCGCCGAACACGCCGATCTTCAGCGACGATTTGCGCGGATCGACGCCTTGCGCGCGGAGCCGACCACCGTCGGCTTGCCGGTGGCGCCGGACGAGGCATGGATGCGCGCGACCTGCTCGCGCGGCACCGCGAACATGCCGAACGGATAATGCCGGCGCAGGTCATCTTTGGCGATGAAGGGAAACTTCGTGAGGTCGGAAAGGTCGCGCAGGTCGCCGGGATGCACGCCGGCGCGATCGAACGCGATCCGGTAATGGCCGACATTCCGGTACGCGTGATTGAGCGACCATGTCAGCCGCTTCAATTGCAGCGCCGCGATCTCATCGCGCGAAGCGATCTCGATCGGTTCCAATTCGTGCCGGCGCGGCGCAAGGTCGGCGCCTTTGATGCTGAGTCCCGTCATAGCCCCACTCGCTCATTCCCGCGCAAGCGGGAATCCAGAGTTACTATTTCTGAGGCTCCAACATTCCGCCCTGGGTCCCCGCTTTCGCGGGACGAGCGGAGTAGGTTTGCGAGAATCTGCGCATGCCGAATCACAACTTCCGCTGCGCCGCGTTCCAGTGCTTTTCCAGATTGGCGATCAGCGCCGGACTGAAATGGCAATAGGCCTGCTCGCGGCAATAGACCGCCATATAAAGGCGGAACGTGTCGAGCGGCTCCTCGCCGACTTGGAAGGCGCGACGGTTGCCGG
>CALMVY010000249.1 GCA_937873245.1 uncultured Arthrobacter sp.
AAGCTGGATCAAGCACAGCTCGACGAGCTGTTGAACCAGCTCGGTGATCCGTGATGGAGCGCAGCGGGTGAGCAAAGAGAACATCGAGTCCATCTATCCGCTGTCCCCGATGCAGGAGGGAATGCTTTTTCATTCCCTGACCGACAAGGACAGTACCGCGTATTTCGAGCAGTATCAGTGCACGTACGAGGGCGACTTCGACGTCGGCGCATATCAACAGGCGTGGGCGCGGGTGACGGAGCGGCATCCGATACTGCGCACGCTGGTCATGTGGAAGCGCAAGGATAAATCTCTGCAGGTGGTGCGCAAGCAAGTAGAGCTGGAATGGGACGTTCAGGATTGGCGGGCGCTGCCTCCCGATCAGATCCAACAACAGTTGGCGGCGTTCCTGCTCGCGGACCGGGTCCGCGGTTTCGATTTGACCAAAGCCCCGCTGATGCGGTTCGCCTTGTTTCGCCTCGCCGACAAGGCGTATCGGTTCGTATGGAGCTTCCATCACTTGCTCCTGGATGGCTGGTCCGGCGCCCTGCTGTCCAACGAGGTGTTCGCGTTTTATCAGGCGGCGCGCGACCAAGGCGCGCTCCAACTGAAACGCGCCCGGCCGTACCAAGACTATATCGCCTGGCTGCAGAAACAGGACCTGACCAGGGCGCAGGCGTTTTGGAAAAAGAGACTGGAAGGGTTCAGCTCGCCCACGCCGCTTTACGCCGCGCGCGGCGCGGCGCCGGACGGCGCAGGCGAAGGAAACAGGACCGCTCCCCTGCTGGATCTCAGCCTCTTCGGCAACCGGGTGTTCAGCACGGCCATCATCGCGAACGTACTTGCACTGTTCTCCTTCAACGGCTTCATCCTGTTCCTCGCGCAGCACCTGCAGTTGCTCGAGGGACAGTCCCCCTCGGAATCCGGCGTCGCTATGGTTCCCGCCCTGATCGCCACTGTGGCGGCGGGCCTGCTGGTGGTGCCGCTCGTGAAAAAGGTCCGGCCCGGGTTCGTGGTGGCCGGCGGGCTGCTCCTGAGCGCCGCCGGCTACTTCCTGGTGGCCTTCGGCGATCACGGGAACGGCCCGGCGCTGCTGCTGGCGGCCCTGCTGGTCCTGTGCCTCGGCGTCGGCGCCGCGGAAACCATCTCCAACGACCTGATCCTGGGCGCCGCGCCCGCGGAGAAATCCGGCGCGGCGGCCGCTATTTCCGAGACCGGCTATGAAATCGGCTCCCTCCTCGGCACGGCCATCCTGGGATCGATTCTGACGGCCTCCTATCAGGGCAATCTCCGGCTGCCCGCCGGCGTCGCCGAGGCCGTCCCCGCCGAGGCGTCGGACCAGGCCGGCGAGACGCTCGCGGGGGCCGTGGAGCTGGCCCAGGCCCTCCCGGGACCGCTCGCGGACGCAGTAATGACCGCGGCACGGGCCGCCTTCGACTCGGGCGTCCACATCACGGCGGCCATCGCGCTGGTACTGATGGCGGGAGCGTCAGTCCTCGCCGCCGTCGTCCTCCGGAAAGTGCCAACGGCGCGGTAGTCCGGAGGACCGTGCATCCTGGAGACAAGGGTTAAATGCAAAGCGCCCGACGCCGGTGGGAACCGGCGCCGGGCGCTGAAAGTGCCAGCAGACGTTACTTGTTGTCCGCCGTGGTGACGCTGGCGTTGGCCCGCATTGTTTCGGCGTTGACCATCCAGGCGTACTGCTCGAACTTGGCGATGAACTCGTGCAGCAGGTCCGCCGTCGTGGGGTCCTCTTCATCCACTTCGTCGTGAACCTTGCGCATGGTGCCGACGGCGGCCTCCAGGGCGGCGACGATCCGCTCGATGGCGTCCTTCGTGTTGATCAGGCCGGCCGGGAATTCGGCGAGAGAGGTGGACTTGGACACCGTGGAGCTGCGGCCGTCCGGGAGCGCGTGCAGGGCGCGCATGCGTTCCGCGAGGTCATCCGCGAAGGCACGCGCCGCCTCGATGATCTCGTCCAGCTGCAGGTGGAGGTCCCGGAAGTTCGTCCCGACGATGTTCCAGTGCGCCTGCTTGCCCTGAACGTGAAGTTCGATCAGGTCCACGAGCACTGCCTGCAGGTTCGTCGTGAGCGTTGGTGATGCTTTCATGCGTCCTCCTGAGTAGGTCCGATACCGTTGCGCGTCTGTTGAAACTACTGTCTCAACCGATGGTGAAGCACTCGATACCGCTGGATTCGATGCTTCTGACGCTACCCCAGGGATGGAGGGAGGGCGATGCTCCGGAAAGAATTTCTCGGTCAGCTTACTAAGTTGGCTTACTACCTGGCTGGAAGGACGTCCGGAAAGGACATCGGGGCAGCTCAGACCGCTTCGTTGAGCACCGGCCCCAGCGGGAAGATGGCCCGCGTAATGCCGCCCGCGGTAGTCTCTGCCAGCTGGGCAAGGTAGTCATTTCGGCGTTTCGGCGTGATCCGCGACTGGGGCTCGAAGCCCTGCCCGGGATCGTCCGAGTAGTGCGCGGTCAGGCCGTCGCGCATCAGCCGGATGGCCTCGGCGCGCTGCTGGGAGACCGCCGCGTGGGTGGATCCAAGTTCCGCGGCAAGATCCTTGACGGTTCGGTCGCCGAAGTAGATCTCCTCGACGACGTACCGCATCCGCTCCGGGAGGGACTTCACCGCGGCGCGGAGGTACTGGAGCCGCTCGTCCGCGAGCACGGAGTGCTCCGGGGTCAGCGTCTCGGCGGCCAGCGTGTCGACAACGGCTTCATCCAGGGGCGTCAGGGTCCGGGAGGCATCGGCGAGGGCTGCCTCGACGACGCTCTGCTGGACACCAAGTGCAGCGGCAATCTCGTCGACGCTGGGGGTGCGTCCGAGTGCGGCGGCGAGGGTTTCCTGGACTGACATGGTTTCTTTGATCCGGCGCCGCGCCGAGCGCGTGGCCCAGTCGCTGGCCCGCATCTCGTCGGCAAAAGCGCCCAGGATCCGCCGGCGTGCGAAAGCACCGAACGGCACGCCGAGGGCCGGGTCGAAGGAGTCCGCCGAGGTGATCAGGGCAATGGCACCAGCCGACGCCAGGTCATCGCGAGAAAGGTGTGACGCTTTCGAGCACAAGTCTGAGACGAGGTAGCCCACCAGCGGAAGATGCTGTGTGACCATCTCGTTGCGTTCCACGCGATTCAATAGAGTGTCCCCCCATGAGACAGGATCCGGCAGCCTTAAACGACCGGGAGCCGCACCCGAAATGGGCCCCGTGCTTCCCCCATGGAAGTCGGTGTTAAAAACCCGGGCGCAGCACCCAAGACGAAACCTATCACCTGATCCGCTCTCTGCGTGTAACCTCAGGGAAAAGCTTGGCTGAAAATGCGGTAAGGCTTCTCGGCCGGGGCGGCAAGGGGAATGGGGCCCATGGGTGCAGGTGATCTTTCGGCGGCTCTCTGGCAGGAGCGCCGGCAGCTGGAGTTGCTCTTATTCAGGCTGGAGACGCAGCGGCTCCATGTCCTGGCCGGCAATCTCCGGTGGTTGAGCTTCACGGCCGCCGAAGTGGAGAGTGTCCTTGATCGGCTGCGCTTTGAAGCATTGGCCCGGAGTGTCGAGTCGGCCGCAGTGGCAGCCGAGTGGGGTCTGCCCGCGCAGGCGACCCTGAATGAGCTCGTCGCGGGGGCACCGCCCGGTGCCTGGGCCGAAGTCCTGCAGGATCATCTGGACGGGCTGCGCGAATTGCTCCGGCAGCTCAACGATGCCGCCCGAACCGGCGAAGAATCGTTGCGCAATCTCAACCGTCCGGTAGAGTCCGGCACGCCCGCCGGTCTGCGCAGCGGCGACGCCACCGCCGCCCTGCCCGCCGACACTGCGGGGGTTCTTGACCAGCTGACGACGGCGGGAAACATTGAGCGCGCCCTGGCAGTGGTCCGCCGGACCAACCAGCCCCTCCTGGAGCAGTACCTCGGCGGCAGCCGGGACTGACCGCCGAGTCCTGGGTCAGTCCGGGGCGGCAGTCAGTCCGTCGCGGGGTTCGCCGTCGGGGCGGGAGTCGGCGGCAGGAGCCCGCGCAGCGCGTCTTCCGTGTCAGCGCCGGCGTCCGCGCCGGACTCGGCAGCCGCCAGGTTCGCCGCAGCGATGGCCTCAATGACTTCCCGGCGCTGGATCGGCACCCCGCGGGGCGCCTCAATGCCTATCCGAACACCGTCGCCGCGGCCTTCCAGAACCGTGATGACGATCCCGTCGCCGATCATGATCTGTTCGCCCGGCTTGCGTGTAAGTACCAGCATCCTCTCAATCTACCCTTCGCTGTGCGCAGCTGCCGACGAATCCTGCTGCAGATGCCTGCTTCGTGCCGCGCATCTCAGATCCTGACCGAACGGGCCTGGCCGGAGTCGATCCAACCCACCGGCAGCCCAAGCGTGTTGACGGTTTCCGGGGTGCCGGTTTCGGCCGCCCCCACGACCGCTACCGCGGTGATGTCCAGTTGCGCAGCGAGCACGCCGACCCAGCGCGCCGAGTCCTCCTGCTTGCGTCCGGCGTCGACCACTACCCACAGCTGGTCGGCGGACAGTGCGGCGACGGACTGGAGCCGGGCGAGGGCATCGCGGGCTTTCCCCAGGCCGAACGCCACCAGCACGGTCTGGTCCGTCAGCACGGCGTGGGCGCGGGCCGCCGTCGCGCCTTGGCGTCCTTCCACGTGCAGGTGGCCGTAGGCGGACAGCTTCCCTGCCGTGCGCACATCGGCCCCGCCGGCAGCAGTGGACATGGCCAGCGCTGTATCCAGTGCGTCGTCGTCGAGCCCGACAAGGACCACCAGATCACCGGTACCGCTCAGCGGGACCGGCACGGACTCACGCACCTGGGCCGGCGCCGGTGCGATCGACGGCGTCGCTGCCGCCACCGGCGACACTGCCGGTGCCGGTGCCGGTGCCGGTGCTGTTGCGGCTTGGGCATCGGCCGGGCCGCGCAGCCCGGTGCCGAGCTGTTCGAGCAGTTCGGCGAAGTCCGGGGACTCGGTCGAGAGACCGGGGTTGCCGGGGCGGTGCAGGCTCAGTTCGGCGGCGTCGGCCTCCTCGAGCAGCGCCGCGATCGCGGCGCCCTTCAAGTCGTGGGCAGGCGCGGCAACCGCCGCCGGTGCGGCCGGCGCGGCCGGCGCGCCGGGCGCGGCCGGCGCGGGCGCATCCGGATCCGCCAGGATGTCGGGATCGGGAACCACCTCACCGGTGACGATCTCATGCCCCGTCACCACCTCGACGATCGCCTCGTAGCGGTCGCCGGCGAACAGTCCGGCGATCCCGGGGCTGATGACGCGTTCCGCGGAGACGATGCGCGCGGCGGGGCCGTGCTGCTGTTCCGCCTTGCGGCGGATCTCCTCCAGCGACGCGCCCTTAAGCCGAAAGCGGTTCTGCATGGCGAACGACTCCTACTGTTTCGATCCGGACGTTGGCTGAGGTGACTTCGCGGTAGGACAGTACCGGCACCGAGCCGGGTTGCGCTCCCACGAGGCGGCGGACGGCGGGCCTGAGAGCCGGCGCGCAGACCAGCACGGCCGGCCGGTTGGCGGCGGCTGCGGAGTCGACGGCCGAACGCACCGAACGGAGTACGGCGTCGAGCCGGTCCTGGTTCATCACGATCTGGCTGCCGCCCTCGGCGGGCCGCATGTCCTCGAGCATGTGCTGCTCCAGGAGGGGGTCGATCATGATCACGTTCAGCACGGGGCCGTCCATGAACTTGGCCGTCAGGGCCGGGCCGAGGGCATGCCGCGCGGATTCAACCAGCGATTCCGGGTCGGTGGAGACCTTGGCGCGGAGGGTGAGCGCCTCGTAGATCCTGGCCAGGTCGTTGATGGGCACCTGCTCATCCAGCAGGCCCTGGAGCACACGCTGAAGCTCGGCGAGGGAGAGCAGCGCGGGGGTGAGTTCGTCGACGGCGGAGGGGCTCTGTTTCCGGACCCCCTCGGTCAGGACGCGGACGTCCTCGCGGGACAGCAGCCGGGCGGCGTTGGCCGTGACGATCGAGGACAGGTGGGTCACCAGGACGGACACACGGTCGATCACGGTGGCGCCGGTCATCTCCGCGTTGTGCCGCATTTCCGCCGGGATCCATTTTCCGGCCAGGCCGAACACCGGCTCGATCATCGCGACGCCAGGAAGCGAGTCAAGGCTGTCGCCCAGGGCCAGCATCTGGCCGCTGGGGGCGGTGCCGGCCCCAGCCTCGACTCCGGCGATCCGGATCGAGTAGCTCGCCGGAGGCAGGTCCACGCTGTCCCTGGTGCGGACCGGCGGGATGACCAGTCCCAGCTCCATGGCGATCTTGTGCCGGAGCGACCTCACCCGGGCCAGCAGGTCATCCGAGGCGCCGGAGACCATGTCCACGAGGTCCGGGGCTAGCAGGATCTCCACCGGATGGACGCGCATGTCCTCCAGCAGCTTCTCGTTCGGGTCCATTTCGGGGAAGTTCAGCGCACTCGCTTCAGCGTCCCGGTTCTTTTCCTCCTGCGCCTTTTGGGCTGCGATCCTGCGCGACGCGAACACCAGCCCGGCACCGACCAAGATGAACGGCAGCGGAGGCATGCCGGGGATGAGGGCCATCGCGATGGCCGCGACGCCGGCGATCATCAGCGCGTTGGGTGACTGCATCAGCTGGGTGGACGCCGTGCGGCCCATGTCCGATTCCGCGTTGGAACGGGTCACGATCATGCCGGTAGAGACGGCCATCAGCAGGGCCGGGATCTGGGTCACGAGGCCGTCGCCCATGGTCAGGATGCCGAAGGTGTTCACGGCCTCGCCGATCTCCATGCCGCGCTGCAGCATGCCGATCGCGATACCGCCGACGAAGTTGATGATGATGATAATGAGCCCGGCGATGGCGTCACCCTTGACGAACTTCGAGGCGCCGTCCATGGCGCCGTAGAAGTCGGCCTCGGCCGAGACTTCGGCACGGCGTTCGCGGGCCTGGGTGTCCGTGATCAGCCCGGCGTTGAGGTCGGCGTCGATCGCCATCTGCTTGCCCGGCATGGCGTCCAGGGTGAAGCGCGCGCCCACTTCGGCCACGCGCTCCGCACCCTTGGTGACCACCACGAACTGGATGACCACAAGGATGAGGAACACCACGGCGCCGATGATCATCGAGCCGCCCACAGTCACCTGGCCGAAGGCTTCGATGACCTGCCCGGCGTGCCCCTCCCCCAGAATGAGCCGGGTGGAGGCGACATTCAGGCCCAGCCTGAACAGGGTGGCGACCAGCAGGAGCGACGGGAAAACGGAGAAATCCAGCGGCTTCTTCACGAACATGCTGGTCAGCAGGACCAGAAGCGCCAGCAGGATATTGCAGACGATGAGGACGTCCAGCAGGGGCGCAGGCACCGGAACAATCAGCAGCAGCACAATGCCGACGATGCCGATCGGCACTGTCAGAGGGGCGAGCCTGTTCTTCATGGTGCGGTCCTTTCACAGACGCTGGTTCGAGAAATGTTCATAGGGCGGTGGCCATCCGGTGCATGCCCCGGGCGGCGCCGCGGGCTTTGAGGGACATCACGAAGGCCAGGACCCCGGCCACGGCACGGTAGAAGTCCACGGGGATCTCCTGGCCCAGTTCGCAGGCGCCGTGAAGGGCCCGGGTCAGCGGGATGTCCTGGACCATCGGCACGTTCTTCGCCTCGGCCTCTTCCCTGATCCTGGCGGCGATGTGGCCGGAGCCCTTGGCCACCACGCGGGGTGCGGACTTTCCGGGTTCGTATTTGAGCGCCACGGCGAAGTGCGTGGGGTTGACCAGCACGACGTCGGCATCGCCGATCGCTGCGATCATCCGGTTGCGGCTCATCGCCATCTGGCGGGCCCGCCGCTGGGACCGGATCAGCGGGTCGCCTTCGCTGCTTTTGTTCTCGTCCTGGATTTCCTTCTTGGACATCCGGGTCTTCTTGCGGTTGCGGCGCATCACGACGAAGAAGTCGGCCGCCGCGAGCACGATGCCGGCCGCCACGGCGAACTGGATCAGCGAGGCGATGCCGCCGCCCGCGGCCTGCACGACCCCGGAGACCGGCATTCCTCCGGCCGTCAGCAGCACCGGAACCAGCCCCTGCACGACGCCGTAGAGCACCAGGCCAACCACAGTGGCCTTCAGCAGCGCCTTGACGCCGCCCCAGATTGCCTGGGTGCCGAAGACGCGCTTCAGGCCGCTGAGCAGTTTGAAGTGTTCGAAGTCGAGCTTGAATTTTTTTATGTGCACGCCGCCCTGCAGCGCGGCCCCGGCGAGGACCACGATGAACACCACAATCAGCATGGGTCCGATGATTCCGGCGATGGAGGCGAGTCCGTCCTCCAGGGCTTTGACTGCTTTGCCCGGGTCCGGGGCCGCGATGATGCCGCGGACGCTGAAGAGCTGGTCCGTGGCGGCGTTGGAGGCGCGTTCGACGGTGGCAGGAATCATGATGGCAGCGGCGCCGACGCCGACCCACGCGGTGAGGTCCTGGGAACGGGAAAGCTGGCCCTTGGAGCGGACCTCCTTCATCCGTTTGTCGGTGGCTTCCTCGGTTTTTTCCTGTGAATCCGACATCAGCCCACCCCCAGCACGGTCTTGGCGGCCTGGTTGGCGAGGCTGGAGACGATCCTGGGCAGCGCCAGGAACATAAAGCCGGCCAGCATCAGCGTCATCAGGATCTTCAGCGGGAAGCCGAGCGAGAAGGCGTTGAGCGCCGGGGCCACGCGGGTCAGCAGGCCCAGTCCGACGTCGGCCAGGAACAAGACCACCACGAGCGGCCCGGCGATCTGGACTGCGGCGAGGAACATGCCGGTGACCGCCGACGTCATGGCCTGGACCGGCTGGGCCAGATCGATGCCGCCGGCCAGGGGCAGGGCCACGAAGCTGCCGGTGAGCCCGGTGATGACCAGTTGGTACCCGTCAGAGGCGAACAGCAGCGCCAGCGCGGCCATCTGCATCAGCCGGGTGAACTGGGCGCCGTTGACGTTCATTTGGGGGTCGAAGCTCTGCGCCAGCTGGAACCCGCTAAAGAGGTCGATCAGGCTGCCGGCGGACTGGACGGCGGAGAAGATCACCAGCACCAGGAAACCGAGGGCCAGCCCGGTAACCAGCTCCAGGACCACGCCCGTGATGAAGCCGGCTGTGTCCCGCGGCCTGTAGCCGGCGGACACCCACTGGGAAACCGCCAGGCCGAGCCCCAGCCCGAGCATGGCCTTCACGCGGCCCGGGAAGGCCTGGGACGCGAAGGGCGGTGCCACGATCAGGAATGCCGTCATCCGGACGGTGGCCAGCAGAACCGCTTCCAGCCACGTCGGGTCGATCGGTATGCCCACCTCACAGGCCTCCGAGCAGGGCCGGGATCTTGGCGAAGAGATCGTTGGTGAAGGTGACCATCTCCGAGATCATCCAATGGCCGCAGATCACCAGGGCCACAGCCACCGCCGCGGCCTTGGGCACGAAGGACAGGGTGGCTTCCTGCAGCTGCGTGATGGACTGCAACAGGGCGATGGCCAGCCCGACGACGAGTGCCGTCACCAGCACGGGGGCGGAGAGCTTGGCCGCGACGATCATGGCCTGGAGGCAGATGTCCAGGACGGCGTTGGCGTTCATCCGGTGCCTGCATAGCTTTGGATGAGCGAGGTGATGATCAGGCCCCAGCCGTCCACCAGGACGAAGAGCAGGATCTTGAAGGGCAGTGAAATCATCACCGGCGGGAGCATCATCATGCCCATGGACATCAGGGCCGCGGAGACCACGAGGTCGATCACGAGGAAGGGAATGAAGATAACGAAGCCGATGATGAACGCGGCGCGCAGTTCCGAAATCATGAAGGCGGGGATGAGGGTCTGCATGGGGACGGCCTCGGGGGTGGCCGGGTTTTCCGCCGCGGCGGCCCGGGACATCAGGGCGATGTCCTCTTCCCGGGTATGGGCCAGCATGAACTGTTGCAGCGGGCCGCTGGCAGCGCCGACGGCCCCGTTGAAGTCCAGGGTGCCGTTGAGGTAGGGCTGGATCCCGATGGTGTTCATCTCGTTGATGACCGGCCACATAACGAAAATCGAGAGGAACAGGGCCAGCCCGGCGAGGACCTGGTTCGGCGGGATGGACGGCAGTGACAGGGCGTTGCGGGTCATCGCCAGGACCACGAAGATCTTGGTGAAGGACGTCATCATCAGCAGCAGCGCCGGCGCCACCGAGAGCAGGGTGATGCCGATCAGGGTCAGGACCGCCGTCGACGGTTTCCCGTCGAGTCCGTTGATCTCGATGTTGACGTTGCCGCCGCCGGGGTTCGCCGGATCCGTCGGCGGGACCGGCGGGGTGGGGTCGATGGGGGCGGCGTGGCCGGCGGAAGCGCCCAGCCACAGCAGCACCAAGGCGAACAGCACGGCGGCAAGGCCCAGGACCAAGGTCCTGAAGATAGAGCCCGGCCGGACCGTCTCAGCGGCAGCGACGGGCGGGGGCGTGGGGGCAGCCGGGAGTGCCGCGGCGGAGCGGAAGGTCAGAGAGCTCAATTGCGGCGTCCGCTCCTGAGAGCGGCAGCGGCCTGCTTCCACGTGGAGCCGGCAAGGATTGAACCGTGCAGGGGCGCGTGGCCGGCCGCACCGGACGCGTTGCCGCGCAGCCCGGGTCCGCGCGCGTGGGAGTCCCGGTGCAGGGTGCTGCGGCGGGACAGCGGGGCGTTTCCGGCGTCGGAACCGGCAGTCCCGTCACTGCCCTCGACGGGAAGCTCCTCGAAAGCGGACTGCCCGCCGTGCAGCGGGCCGAAACCGGACAGCACCCGGGCGAATTCACCGGCTCCGCGGCGGGCTTCAGGAGCCGCCGCTTCTTCAGCGTCGGCCGGGATCTCGCCGGTGTGCAGGACGTTCACGGCGTGTTCCGTGACGCCCAGCAGGAAGCGCTGCCCGGAGGCATCGACCACCACCACGGAGGCCTTCTGGCCGACGCTCTGCCGGCTGACAATGGTCAGCGCGCGGTCAGCCCGCCGCCGTCCGGTGCCTTTGCCGAGCCGTCGTTGCAGGAACCACATGAGGCCCAGCACCGCGCCCAGGGCCACGAATACCCGCAGCCCGAGGATCAGTGCGTCCATTCAGCTGAGCCCCTCGGCAACATCGAGGATGCGGGTGATCCGGACAGCGTAGTCCTGGTCCAGGACCACCACTTCGCCGTGGGCGATCAGCCGTCCGTTGAGCAGGACGTCCGCCGGGGCGCCGGCGGAGCGGTCAAGTTCTATGATCTTGCCCGGTTCGAGCGAGAGCACGTCGCGCACTGACATCCGGGTCCGGCCGATCTCCACGGTCAGGGCCATTTCGATGTTGTTGATCCGGCCGAGCCGGCCGGCCACGGCCTCGCCGCCGGCGAATACGTCCCCGGCGCGGTCCTGGCTGGTGCTGTGCTCCCGGAGGCGGACGGCGAACCAGGCGGCGGCGTTGGCGCCGTCGGAAAGTTCAAAGACCGCGGTGTCGGGGTCCGAGAGCAGCCCGGAGGCGTCGGACTCGCGCAGGTCGCTCAGGACCCCGGCGCCGAACACGGAACTGGCGCTTTCCATCGCGGGGCGCAGCACATCGGTCACCGAAACGACGCCGGACTGGGTCCCCGCCATGCCACCTGCCGCCTCGTCGAGGAACGTGCGGTCGCTTAACATCAGGGCGAGGTCTGCGGTGACGGAGCCGACGAAGGTTGCGGTGACAGCCTGGCGGGCATAGGGGGCGGCGGCACGGGCCGGCACCAGGGCCAGCACCTTGAGCGCAACCGGGCTCGGCAGTTCTTCAACGAGCCGTTCCGCCGACGATTCGTGCCTGGTCAGGGTGATGCTCATCGGTGATTCTCCTCGATTGTGACAATGACGGCGGCCGCGCGGGACCCGTTGCGGGCCGGGGCGGCAGTGGCGAGCCGGGTGCCGTCCAGGGTGAGGTCAAACGGCCGGTTTTCCAGGTGCGGCAGGGTCAGGACGTCGCCCACGGCGAGGCCCAGGACCTGGCTGGGGGTGACGAACGACGTCGAAAGCCGGACGGAAAGTTCCACCGGGACCCGTTCCAGCTGGGCGGTGACGCGTGCTGCGGCGTCCCCGCGGTTGTCGGTCGGGTTGACCTTCTTGAGCCGGCCCAGCAGGATGCTCGCGGGGACGGCGAGGGTGGCGGGGGCGCTCATGTCGCCGACGTTCATGGTGAACGCCGCGACGATCATCAGTTCGCTGGGGGCTGCGGCCTGGGCGAACTGGGAGTTGTACTGGATGGTGTCCACGCGGATGGTTTCGCTCAGCAGCGGCCCCAGGGAGTAGCCGAGGTCTTCAAGGGCCTCGTCCATGAGGCCCTTGACCAGGGCCTGTTCGATCTGGGTGAACTTGCGGTCCGGCATGGGCGCGTCGTTCGAGGCGCCCAGCATCCGGTTCACCCAGCCGAGGGCGGCCGGGGCCGGGAACTGCACCACGAGCTTGGAATCGTGGCCTTCGACCGTGCACAACACCATGGCGGTGACCGCGGGCAGGGAGGCAGCATATTCGTCATAGCTGAGCATGCTGACGTCTTCGAGCCGCACCACGGACTTGACGCGGACCTTGGCGGTCAGCTGGGTTCCCCACTGGCGGGCGTAGGTTTCGAAAGCCAGTTCCAGGACGCGGCTGTGTTCGCGGGCGAGCGTCGCGGGGCGTCGGAAGTCGTAGACGCTGACCGTCCGCTCCCGTGCCACTTCCCGCTCATCCAAAACACTCACGGTTGCCACTATCGGCAAGGGAACCGCCGCGGTAAGCAGTCTGACCCCTATTTCTCGCTGAGCTTCAGCACTTCCGGGATCAGCGCCCGGACGACGTCGGGCTGGTCCGAGATGATCACGATGTCCACCCTGCGGTTCAGCTCCATGAGCTCCGGCGTGGAATCGTCGTTGACCTGCCGGGCGGAGCCGAAGGCGACGGCGCCGATGGTTCCCGGGGCGATCCCGCCGCGGTCCACCATAAAGCGGAGGACATTCACGGCACGGGCGGAGGACAGTTCCCACGTGGACGGGTAGGCGGTCACGCCGTTGGCCGCGTGGCCTTCGACCATGATCTCCAGGGCCGCCGGTCCGAGGATGGGCGAGATGATGGTCAGGACCTGGGATGCCCGCTCGGTCAGCTCCGGCCGGTCCGGTGCGAAGAACGTCTGGGAGCCGACCAGCTTGACCGTCAGCCCGCGCTGGTCGATCTGGAAATCAACGTTCTCGCTGAGCCCGGCGGCGGCCAGCCCCGCCTTCATCTGTTCCTCGAGGGCGCGCAGCCGGTCCACTTCCTTGAGGGCCGCTTCGAGGGCGTCAGGTGCCGCCTGGGAATCGGACGGCTGCACCGCCGCGAAAGCCTCCAGGTTTTCGTCCACGAGTTCCGGCGGAACTACCGTGCCTTCGGCGGTGTCCACTGTTTCGCTCGCCACTGCTCCGAAGCCGGTTGCAAGGGAATTGCGGAGCTTCTCGAACTTGTTGGCGTCCACTGTGGACATGGCGTACAGGACGATGAACAGGCACATAAGCACCGTCACCATGTCCATGTAGGACGCCATCCAGCGTTCGTCGACGTGGTGTTCTTCAGGTTTCTTGCGGGGGCGCCGGCGGCCACTCACGCGGCGGTGTCCATGGTTTCAGTGTCGGAGGCGGCCGCCTTGCGGCCGCCGGAAGTCTTGAGCTGGTGCTCGGGAACCATGGAGCGGAGACGTTCGGCGAGCAGCAGCGGCTGGGCGCCGGCCTGTACGGCGAGCATTCCTTCCATGAGCAGCGTCCGGCGTTCAATGTCCAGCTCGGACAGCCGGGCCAGGCGGGAGCTGAAGGGCAGCCAGATGAAATTGGCGGACAGGAGGCCCCAGAGCGTGGCGACGAACGCGGCGGCGATCATGTGCCCCAACTGCTCCGGTTCGGACAGGTTTTCCAGGACGTGGGTCAGGGAGACGACAGTTCCGACGATGCCGACGGTGGGCGCGTAGCCGCCGAGGGACGCGAAGAACTTCGAGTTGGAGTGGTCGCTGCGCGCCTTGGTATCGATCTCGTCCTCCATCTGCATGCGGAGGTCTTCGGCGTCGGTGCCGTCAGCGATGTTCTGCAGGGCCCGGGCAAGGAAGGGATCGTTGACGCTGGCGGCTTCTTCTTCGAGGGACAGCAGGCCTTCGCTGCGCGCCTTTTCGGCGAACCGGACCATCTGGTCGATGCTGTCCTGCGGCTTCGCGGTTTTACCGATGAACATTCCCGGCACCGCTTTGAAGGCCTGGATGACGTCCTTGAGGGTGTTTCCGGCCAGCCCGATGGCCAGGGTGGCCCCGAACACGAGGATCATGGGGGCGGGCAGCAGGAGCGAGGAGAGACTGCCGCCTTCCAGCAGGACCATCACGATGAGGGAGCCAAAGGCGAGG
>CALMVY010000250.1 GCA_937873245.1 uncultured Arthrobacter sp.
GCCCTTCGGGATCCGCGCGCCGAGCGCCTGGAACTTCTTCGGGTTCTCGAGGAACTCCTTGATCTCGTGCAGCTCCTGCACCGCCTCGTCGGCCCCGGCGACGTCGCGGAACGTGATCTTGGGCGCGTCGACCGACATCCGCTTGGCGCGCGACTTGCCGAAGTTCATCACGCGCGAGCCGCCGCCCTGCATCTGGTTCATGAGGAAGATCCAGAAGGCGAGGATGAGGATGAAGGGCAGGATGTAGGTGAGCAGGCTGAGGAAGCCGGAGCCGCCCTTGCCCTGCACCGATGTCTCGATCTTCTGCTGCTCGAGCGTCGAGACGAGCTGCTGCTCGGTGTTGTCCGGGTAGCCGGTCGAGAACTCGGTTCCGTCGTCCTTGACGACGTCGATTGTGTTGTCGTTCGTCTTGATGTCGACCGACTCGATCTGCGCGGCCCCGCTCTCCGTGCTGATCATCTCGATGAACTCGGAGTAGGTGGGCTTGTCCTCCTCGGTGGAGGGGGCGATCAGGCGCTGCGCGAAGAACGCGAGCACGATCACGATCAGGATCGGCACCAGCGCGCCGCTGCGCGAGAAGCGCTTCATCGTCCGGTCCCCCGCTCTGGGGTGCTGATGTGGACCTGAGTGGTCAAGTTGTGAGAACCCGCTTTGGCATGGGGAATCCCCCGGCCTCGGCTCGACTCAGGGTAACAGGGTGAACCCGGCGCTCCGCACGGCCGCACCCGCCCCGGTCGAGCCCTCTCTCATTGAGAAAGCACGGCTACGTAGTCGAGGTTGCGGTATCGCTGCCCGTAGTCGAGGCCGTAGCCGATCGCGAAGAGATCGGGGATCTCGAACCCCACGTACCGGACCGGCAGCTCCACACGCCGCCGCTCGGGCTTGGTCAGCAGAGCGCAGACCTCCAGCGAGCCGGGATCGCGGGCCTGGAGGTTGCGCAGCAGATAGTGGAGCGTAAGCCCCGAGTCGATGATGTCTTCGACGATCAGGACGTCCCGCCCCTGGATCGAGGTGTCGAGGTCCTTGAGGATCCGGACCACGCCGGACGACTGGGTGCCGGAACCGTAGGACGAGACGGCCATCCAGTCCATTGAAACGTGGCTGTGAAGGGCGCGGGCGAGGTCAGCCATGACCATCACGGCGCCCTTGAGCACGCCGACGATCAGCAGATCGCGGCCTTCGTAGTCCTTGTCGATCTGGGCAGCGAGTTCGGTGATCCGTGACTGGATCTGCTCCTTGGAGTACAGAACGTGCTTGAGATCTGCCTGGACGTCGTTTGAATCCACCAATAACTCCTGTGTAGATGCGGGGGCGACTATATTTTGGGCGGTTTTTGAGGCCGGAATACAAGCTTCCCACAGCGGGCCGCTTCGCGGGGAACGGGAACGCTGCCGGGGCCGGGCTGCCCCTCCGCGAGGAGCTGCGCGAGCGAGAGCCGGTAGACGCTGACCCCGCCGGGAAGCTCCACGGGACCGGCCGACCCCTGCCGGCGGAGGAGTGCTTCGGCGGCGAGCAGACGCTGGTAGCTGGGCTGCTGGCCTCCGACGGCGGCCGCGGCTTTCGCGATGACACGGAACCTCACGGCCGGCGCCAGTTCGCGCAGGGCTCCCTCCGGGAGGCTGATGCCGGCACCGTCCTGTTCCCGGAGCCGGAGATAGGTTTCTTCCGCCACGTCTTCGAGGTAGTCGGCGTCAAGCTGCAGAATGGCCGCCGTCCGCGCAAGCGACTCGGCCACCCCCGGGCCCAGCTTCTCCTCCAGCAGCGGCAGCACCTCCACGCGGATGCGGGACCTCGCGAACGACGGATCCGCGTTGCTCGGATCGTGCCAGGGGTCAAGGCCCTCAACATCGCAGATCGCCAGGGTGTCAGCACGCCGCAGTCCCAGGAACGGCCGGAGCAGGCGGTCCCGGGCAGGCCGCATCCCCGCCAGGGAGCGCGTGCCGGAGCCGCGGGCGAGCCCCAGCAGGACCTGTTCGGCCTGGTCGTCGAGGGTGTGGCCGAGCAGGATCGCCCCGGCGCCGTTATCGTCGGCGGCGGCTTCGAGGGCGGCGTGGCGGGCGTCCCGGGCGGCGGCCTCCGGACCCATGCCGGTGGAGGCGACGTCGACGGTCCTGATCTGCACGGGCGACAGTCCCAGTTCCCGCAGCGCGGCCGCTGTGGCGGCGGCGACGGCGGCGGAGCCGGGCTGCAGCTGGTGGTCCACCACGACGGCGCCGACGGAGACGGGGTGGCCGTCCACGTGGCCGCGGCGGGCGAAGTACGCCGCGACGGCGGCGAGCGCCAGCGAGTCAGGCCCTCCGCTGCAGGCCACCAGGACCCGTTCGGGGTAGCCTCCCCCCGCCAGCGCGTCCTGCAGCATTTTCCGGGCGGTGCCGACGACGGGCGCGAGGCGTCCGGGCCGGCGACGCCCGCTGGAAACGGGACGGGACGTCACGGGAACTAGTGCCCCATCCGTTCGAGCCACAGCTTGGAATCGTGGATTTCGGCTTCGCTCGGCAGGTGGTCCGCGGACTCCCAGACCTTGTTGAAGCCCTCCATGCCGGCCACGTCCACTACCTCGCGGACAAACTTTGCGCCGTCGGTGTACTGCCGCATCTTGGCGTCCAGGCCGAGCAGGTTGCGGATGAACTTTTCGATCACGCCGCGGTCCTTGGCCCGGGAGTTGAAGCGCTGCCGGATGGTCTTGACGGACGGCACGATGCTGGAGTCCACCGCGTCCATCACCACGTTGGCGTGGCCTTCGAGCAGGCTCATCAGGGCGGTCAGGCGCGAGATCGCGGCCTTTTCCTCGGGGTTTTGCAGCAAGTCGATGATGGCGCCCCGGCTGGGGGCGGTTCCTGAGGCGGTGCGGTCCTTGAGCGATTTCGCCGCGGCGGAGGCCCGCTCCATCAGGGAGTCGACGTTGCCCAGCAGCTGGCCGCTGAGGTTTTCGATCTCGTCCAGCATGTGGTGCCGCAGCCAGGGCGCGGCGGCGAACTGCACGCGGTGGGTCTGTTCGTGGAGGCAGACCCACAGCCGGAAATCTTCGGGTTCGACGTTGATTTCACGCTCGACGGAGATGATGTTCGGCGCCACAAGGAGCAGCCGTCCGGCGGCAGGGGCCGCGGAGTTCTCGGCCAGCGCGGAGAAGGGGTCGTACTGGCCCAGAACCTTGCTCGAGAGGAAGGCGAGGATGGCGCCGAGCTGGCTGCCCGTGATGGCGCCGCTGACGCTGGCCGCGCCGGGGTTCAGGGTGCCGCGGCGGCCCTCGAGCATCTTCTCCATCGCAGGTTGGAGCATGACGGCGAAGCTCTGGGTGTTGGCCTTGGACCAGGAGGCGCGGTCCACGATGAGGACCGAGGAATCACGCAGGTCGCGGGCGGCTTCCAGTCCGGTGATGTCATGGACGTGCGGCACGGAAATGTCCGCCATGAGCCGCAAGTTTTCCACGGCGGCGCCGATCTCTGCCGATCCCAGGGTGGGTCCGGCAGGCGTCAGGCGGGCGGCGGTGGAAGCGGCGAGCTCCCAGTTGATGAGGGCTTGGGCTTGGGCTGATGTCTCGCGCGCAGAGGACTCCATAGGCTCCATCAGATCACAAGGGCCTGACAATGCGCCTTAAATTCGTCGGGCGGCGAACGTCGGCGGGCTCGGCGCCGTCGTCTTGGCCGTCCGCTGCTCCGTAACTGCCGTTTTGGGGGTCCAAAAGGGCAGTTGCGGAGCAATCGACGGTCCGGCGCCGGCCGCAGTCCCCTCAGCGGCAGCCGCAGCCGGCCAGGACCGAGGCAGCGCGGTCCAGTGCGGCCTTGTTCGCCGCCCCGGGGGTCAGGCCGTTGCCGATGAAGGAGAACACCAGGAGCCGGCCGTCGGCGTCCACCACGTAACCGCTCAGCGCGATCACCGTGTTCAGCGTGCCGGTCTTGGCCCGGACCAGTCCTGCGCCGCGTGCCGTGGCCGCATCCATGTAGCGGTCCCCCAGGGTGCCGGTGAGCCCGGCGACCGGGAACCCGGCCAGCCCGGCGCGCAGCCGGGGGTCCGCACCCGAGGTGATGGCCCGGACCACTTCGGAGAGCTGCCGGGCGGAAACCTGGTTGGCCAGTGCCAGCCCGGAGACGTCGGCGGCGCGCAGCGTTCCGGCGGGGATTTCCAGTTGCTCGAGTTGCTGCAGCACCGCCGCGACCGCGCCCTCATTGCTGCCGGGCTTCCCGGCCGCGAGGGCAGCCATCCGGCCGATCACCTCGGTGAGGTAGTTGTCCGAGGTGCGCAGGAGGAGGTCCACCTGCTCGCCGACGGTGGCGGACTGGACCTCGGCGAGGACCCTGGCGGTGCCGCTGCCCGTTCCGGCGGGAACCCGCGCGACGCCGGGTGCCACCGTCAGCCCGGCCCCGGCGGAGGCGGCCGCGAGCTGGGCAGAGAACGCCTCGGCGGCGCTCATCGCCGCGTCCTGGGGGCGCGGGCCGGTGGTATTGGCCGGGTCGAAGCGGGCCGAGTTCAGTGCCAGCGGGAACAGCGGAGCCACCTCGCCGGCGGCAACGTCCTCCGGGCTCCAGGCCGGGTTCAGCGCCGGCCCGGTAAAGAGGGAGTCGTCCAGCAGGACCGTCAGGGGGACGGAGACGCCGTCGTCCTGCAGGGCGCGGACAGTTGCCTGCGCCAGGCTGG
>CALMVY010000251.1 GCA_937873245.1 uncultured Arthrobacter sp.
ATCGTGGCCAAAGCCGCCCCGGACGGCGAATAGGGGTGTCCGGAGCGCCCGCTCCGCGCCCCACAGGGCGTTCACCCGAGTGACAGGGCGTTCACCCGAGTGACAGGGCGTTGACCCGGGCAAGAGGCACCAGTGCCTCTTGCCCGCAACGCACTTCCCGGCACGAGCCACCGACCGCTCACAGACTAAACACTCCAGGGATATACAGGCACGCCGGCCATCCAAAGCTTTCACAGCTTCGCTACCCGGACTCGCCCGCCGTCACCGGGAAGCAGGCCCCGTCCACACACCCGTTTCGTCCTATAACCGGGATCCGCAACGCCGGGGTGAGGATCATAAGATCACGCCTCCCGGTCGGGGATAAGGGAATAAGACCCTATTTTCTGCGTGCCATATCTGCCAAGGTGTCGCCATGTGGATCGTCGTGCTGCTCATCCTTGGGGTAGTTGTCGCTCTCTGGCAAGTCATCCTGGCCGGGCTCATCCTTTGGGCTCTTGTAGCCTGCATCAGGTGGTGGATCGCGCTCACGTCGCCGGCGAAGCCGAGCCACCCCCGGAAGCCCGTCCAGACCCGGCCTGCGGCCAAGCCCAAACCCAAGCCCGTCCAGACCCGGCCCGTGGCCAAGCCGAAGCCCAAGCCTGCCCGCGATCTACCCGCGCCTGACTACCTGCCCCGGTGGACTGCCAGCCGCCGGCTGGACGCCGACCGCGAGCATGCCCAGTGGCAGGAAGCATTCGACCGCCAGGGCGTCAGACCCGGTTGGACCCAGAATCGGCCTTGATCCGGCTCAGCTCCGGGATTCCACGATGGCCTTGAGTTTCGCCAGCGCCAGCGGCCAGGCGTCGTCGAACATGGCGACGAATTCCTCGTCGCTGTCCAGCTCCACGTCCACGGTGGTTGCTCCCTCGGACTCGCTGAAGGCGTACTTTTCATAGGCGCCCATAAAGGCCTTCGCTGCCTCGCTGGTGGTGTCATCCTCGCCGTTGACGACTTGCCCGATATAGCGCAGGGAGATCAGCTCGTTCGGCCGGTTCTCCTCCACCGTTGCGATCATCCCCGCCACGGACCCGTCGCCGTCGGGCCCGAGGAAACGGATCTCGCTCCCCTGGTTCCAGTTCCCCTCGTAAGAGGACTCGCTGTTGAACACACTGGTCCACTCCCGGTACGTGGCGTCATCCAGCATCGTGGTCCACACGTCCTGCACGGGGGCGTTGACGGTCACCGAGTACCTTAACTTTTCCATGGGTGATTTTACGTCCGGGCCTGAACTGCCGACCAGTACGAAGTACCGGACGCAGTACAGAGGACAGAAAGAGCGGGCGCGGCACCCTGCCAATTGTCGGTGCCCGCTCGTAGGCTGTCTGCATCGGCAGCGGGGTTCCGGCGGCCGGGTGGCTGGACTGGGTGCCGGCTGCCGCACACCACGGGATCCCGCCGAAGCACAAAGGGGTCTCACATGTTCTGCTCTATCATCCCTCCGTACATGCTCCGCCGCCTGGCGGCCCAACGCGAACCGGAGTTCTCTGCCGCCGCCCGCGCGGCAAAGGAAGCCCTGCACCACGTCCCAAGCTTCCAGGCGTCCCGCGCTGTGCCCGCGCCCGGCAGCCACCCCGGCATGCGGGAAGCCCAGCCGGCCCCGCCGGAACGGACGGTCTACGACGCCAAGTCCGCCGAGCAGCTTCCCGGCAGCGTGGTCCGCAAAGAAGGGGAACCGCCCACCGGTGATCCTGCCGCCGACGAGGCCTACGACGGGCTGGGGTACACCCACCGCCTTTACGCCGAGGCCTTCGGCCGGAATTCGATCGACGGCAACGGCCTCCATCTTGAGGCCACGGTGCACTATGGGCGCCTGTACGACAACGCGTTCTGGGACGGCCGGCAAATGGTTTTCGGCGACGGCGACGGCCAGGTCTTTCAGCGGTTCACGAAGTCCTTGAGTGTGATCGGCCACGAGCTCGCCCACGGCGTCACCCAGTACTCGGCAGGGCTGGTCTACCGCAACCAGGCCGGCGCGCTGAACGAATCAATGTCCGACGTCTTCGGGGCGCTCGTTGAGCAGCACGTCCGGCAGCAGTCGACGGCGGAAGCCAGCTGGCTGATCGGCGAGGGCCTGTTCACGGACCAGGTCCAGGGGACCGCCCTGCGTTCCATGAAGGCCCCGGGAACCGCGTACGACGACGACGTGCTCGGCAAGGATCCGCAGCCGGACTCGATGGACGGCTATGTGCATACGAGCGCTGACAACGGCGGCGTTCACATCAATTCCGGGATCCCCAACCGGGCGTTCTGCCTGGTGGCCACAAGCCTCGGCGGCAACGCATGGGACGCACCGGGCCGGATCTGGTACGGCACGCTGACCGGCGGATCGCTGGCCCCGAACGCGACGTTCGGGGCGTTCGCCAAGGCCACTGCCGCCTCCGCCAAGGAGCTTTTCGGGGCGGACTCTCCAGAGCATGACGCCGTGCGCTCCGCGTGGGAAACTGTGAAGGTAAAGTTCCCGGGAGCCCGGCGATAGGCCAAACCATGAAAATCCCTGTCCAGCCATGAAAATCACTGTCCAGCGCAGCGGCGGCATTGCCGGCATGAAGCGGACGTGGACCGTGCAGCCCACTCCGCCGGAGGATACAGACCTCTGGCAGCCGCTGATCGAGGCCTGCCCGTGGGACGCCGTCGCCACATCGGGCAGGGGTGCAGCCGAGGGCCAGCCGGACCGGTTCCTGTACAACATCCGGGCCGGACAGCACCGTGCCACCCTGCCCGAGCAGGCCGTCACCGGACCGTGGCGGGACCTCGTCGAGACGGCCAAGGCGGCGGCCGAGCCGCCGCCGTCGGACGGCCTGGCTCTCTAGACCGCGGCGGCCAGGTGTCCGCGGAAGGTGCGGCGGTAGGACTGCGGGCTCGTGTCCAGCACCTTGGCGAAGTGGTGCCGCAGCAGCACCGAGTGGCCAAAGCCGGATTCGCGGGCGATTTCGTCGATATTGAGGTCCGTGGTCTCGAGCAGTTCCTGGGCCCGCAGCACGCGCTGTGAATTGAGCCAGGCGGCCGGAGTCGCTCCCGTTTCAGAACGGAAGCGCCTGGCAAACGTCCTTGGCGACATGTGGACCCGCGCGGCGAGTTCGTTGACGGAATGGTCCTCCCCCAGGTGCCGCACCATCCACTGCAGGAGTTCCTCCATGGGTTCGGAGCCGCAGCGCGGGATCGGCCGGTCGATGAACTGGGCCTGGCCGCCGTCGCGGTGCGGCGGAACCACCATGTCGCGGGCAATGCTCGCCGCCACGTTCGCGCCGAATTCCACCCGGACCAGATGCAGGCACGCATCGATGCCGGCGGCGGTGCCGGCGCTGGTGATGATCCGGCTGTCCTCGACGTAGAGGACGTCCTCGTCCACCAGGGCGGCGGGGTACCGGCTGGCGAGCTCCTGGGAGTAGTGCCAGTGCGTGGTGCAGCGGCGGCCGTCCAGCAGGCCGGCCCGGGCGAGGGCGAACGCCCCGGAGCAGATGGACATGACCCAGGCCCCGCGGGCGTGGGCGTCACGCAGCGCATTCAGGACGGATTCAGGGACGTCCTCGTCGCGGCCGAAGGGGGTCATGATGACCAGGTCAGCGTCCGCGGCCGCCTCCAGCCCGAGCCCCACATGCATGGACAGCCCGGACTTCATCGGGACATCGCCCGGCGCGGGCGTGCAAACGCGGAAATCAAACGCGGGGACGCCGTTCCCGCGCGCCGAGCGGTCGATGCCGAACACCTCGAAAGCGGTCGCGAACTCGAAGATCGAGAAGTTGGGGACCACGATCATTGCCACTGATTTGATCATGATTCCATTGTGGCAGAGACAGTGGCAGAAATTATAGCTTTTTGGGCATTTCTGCCACTTCTTTCGTCTGCGCCAACGGAGAACCATGGAGGTATGGAACTCATCGGAATCGCAGTCATCGTCCTCATCATCATCGGCCTCGCCGCCACGGTCGCCGCTCTCCGCAAGGACGGACTGGGGCACAACCCGCCGGTCCGCTCGGAAGACTACTGGTCCGCCCTCGACCTGCCCAGCAGCAACTACACCTTCCGGATCTTCTAGGCACCACCGACACCGGACCACGCTGGACCGCAGACCGCCACCACCCGCCCGGCCCCGCGAGGGACCGGGCTCTCCTCTGTCCCGCAACCCGCAGGGACAGTTCCCAGTAGACTGTGTGCAGCCATGACACTGCATATCTCCTACCCCGCCGAGCTGCCGGTCTCCGAGCGCCGCGAGGACCTGATGGCCGCCATCGCGGCCAACCAGGTGACCATCATCGCCGGCGAGACCGGTTCCGGTAAGACGACCCAGATTCCCAAGATGTGCCTGGAGCTGGGCCTCGGCGAGAACGGGCTGATCGGCCACACGCAGCCGCGCCGGCTGGCTGCCCGCACGGTCGCCGAGCGCATCGCGGAGGAACTCGGCGTCGACATCGGCCAGGAAGTGGGCTTCCAGGTCCGGTTCACCGGGGAGGTCAGCCGCAACACCAAGGTCAAGCTCATGACCGACGGCATCCTGCTGGCCGAAATCCAGCGCGACAAGCTGCTGCGCAAGTACAACGCCATCATCATCGACGAGGCGCATGAGCGCAGCCTCAACATCGACTTCATCCTCGGTTACCTGAAGCGGATCCTGCCGCAGCGGCCCGACCTGAAAATCATCATCACCTCGGCCACCATCGACCCGCAGCGCTTCGCCAAGCACTTCGGCAGCGAAGAGGAGCCCTCGCCGATCATCGAGGTTTCCGGCCGCACCTACCCGGTCGAAATCCGCTACCGGCCGCTGTCCCAGCCGGCCGGCGGCGCGGGCTCCGGCGACGATGACGTTGCCGCCTCCGAGGACGAGCTGGAGGAGGACCGCGATCCGCTGGACGCCGTGTGCGACGCCGTCGACGAACTCGCGCAGGAGGCTCCCGGCGACATCCTGATCTTCTTCTCGGGCGAGCGCGAAATCCGTGACGCCGCCGAGGCCCTCAACGGCAGGATCCAGTCCAACCGGAGGCTGGCCGGCACCGAGGTGCTCCCGCTCTTCGCCCGGCTCAGCCTGCAGGAACAGCACAAGGTGTTCCATCCCGGCAGCAAGCGCCGGATCGTGCTCGCGACCAACGTCGCCGAGACCTCGCTGACGGTCCCCGGCATCAAATACGTCATCGACACCGGCACCGCGCGCATCTCCCGCTACTCGCACCGCACCAAGGTCCAGCGCCTGCCGATCGAGCGGGTCTCGCAGGCGTCGGCCAACCAGCGCTCCGGCCGCTGCGGCCGCGTCTCCGACGGCATCGCGATCCGGCTGTATTCGGAAGAGGACTTCGAGTCCCGGCCTCTGTTCACCGATCCGGAGATCCTGCGCACCAACCTCGCCGCCGTCATCCTGCAGATGACCGCCATGGGCGTGGCCCGCGGACCGAAGGACGTGGAGAACTTCCCGTTTGTGGAGCCCCCGGACTCCCGCGCCATCAACGACGGCGTCACCCTACTGCGCGAGCTGGGTGCCCTGAGCGCCGCCCGCCCGCAGGAAGAAACGGGCGACGGCGACGGACGCGCCGGACGCCGCCCGGCCAACGGCCGGAACGACAGGGGCCGGAACGGCGGCAGAAACGGCGGCGGGCTGACCGCCGTCGGGCAGCAGCTTGCCCAGCTGCCCGTGGACCCGAGACTCGGCCGGATGATCGTTGAATCCGGCAAGCGCGGCTGCGTCCGCGAGGTCATGATCCTGGCGGCCGCACTGACCATCCAGGACCCGCGCGAGCGCCCGACCGACAAGCAGCAGCTCGCCGCGGAGAAGCACGCACGTTTCCGGGACGAGAATTCCGACTTCACGGGCTTCCTGAACCTCTGGAACTACCTCCAGGAGAAGCAGCAGGAGCTCTCCTCCACGGCGTTCCGCCGGCTCTGCCGCGCCGAGTTCATCAACTACCTGCGCGTCCGCGAGTGGCAGGACCTGTTCGCCCAGCTGCGCCAGCTGGCCCGGCCCCTCGGAATCAGCCTGGACAACAAGCGCCTGGCCGATCCGGTGGGTAACCATGAGGGCGTCCACATCAGCCTGCTCTCGGGCCTGCTGAGCCATGTGGGCATCCTGGACGAGCGTAAGCGCGAGTACGCCGGCGCCCGCGGCAGCCGCTTCGCGATCTTCCCGGGCTCGGCCCTGTTCAAAAAGTCCCCCACTTTCGTGATGGCCGCGGAACTGGTGGAGACGAGCCGGCTGTGGGCCCGCGTGGCGGCGAAGTTCGATCCGCTCTGGGTCGAGCAGGTGGCGCCGGACCTGGTCAAACGCAGCTACAGCGAACCACACTGGTCCAAGAAGATGGGCTCGGTGATGGCCCATGAGAAGGTCACGCTGTACGGCGTGCCCATCATTCCGAGCCGCCGGATCAACTACGGCAAGGTGGACCCGGAACTCTGCCGGGAACTGTTCATCCGGCATGCCCTGGTCGAGGGCGACTGGCAGACCCACCACAAGTTCTTCCACCGCAACCGGGCACTGCTCCATGAGGTCGAGGAGCTCGAGGCAAGGATGCGGCGCCGGGACATCCTGGTGGATGACGAGACGCTTTTCGAGTTCTATGACGCCCGGGTCGGCAAGGATGTTGTGTCCGAGCGGCATTTCGACAAGTGGTGGAAGGAAGCCCGGCAGCAGGACCCCGCACTCCTCGATTTCGACCAGGCGCTACTGATCAGCGAAGACGCCGACGCCCTGGACGACTCGGCCTTCCCGAAGTCCCTGACGCACAAGGGCTTTGAGCTGCCGCTGAGCTACGAGTTCCACCCCGTGGCCCCCGGTTCGCCGCCCAACCCGTCCGACGGCGTCACCGCCGAGGTCCCGGTGCTGTTCCTGAACCAGCTCGACGACGCGGCCTTCCGCTGGCTGATTCCGGGCCAGCGGGTGGAGCTGGTGACGGCCCTGATCAAGTCGCTGCCCAAGCAGGTGCGCAAGAACTTCGTGCCGGCCCCGGACGTCGCCCGGCAGGCCGTCGCTGCCCTCGAAACCGATTTCGATCCGGCCACCGACGAGCTGGAGGCCTCCCTCGAGCTCGTGCTGCGCCGGATCCGCGGCCAGGTCATTCCGCCGAATGCCTGGAACTGGGACGCTGTTCCGCCGCACCTGCGGGTCAGCTTCCGCGTCGTGGACTCCCGGGGCAAGGTGCTGGATGAGGGCAAGGACCTCACTGCGCTGCAGGACAGGCTGGCGCCGGCCACGCGCCGGGCCATCGCCGAGTCGCTGGGCGCCACCCCCAGGACGACGGTGCCCACCTCGAACGGCAGGCCAGGCGGGAAGGCGGACGGGTCCTCGAACGGCAAGGCCGCAGCCGGGGCCGCAGCCGCTGCGCCAGGGGGCGCACCATCCGCCGCCTCCGCCGCCGATTCGACCGGTTTCGCCGAACAGGCAGGGTTGACGTCCTGGTCCTTCGGGACACTGCAGCGGCAGGTCCAAGGCACGGTGAAGGGGCACACGGTCACCGGCTACCCTGCCCTCGTGGATGAGGGGACCTCCGTGGCCCTGCGGCTCTTCCAGACCAGCTCCGAACAGGAACAGGCCATGCGCGGCGGTGTCATCCGTCTGCTCGCCCTGAAGGTGCCGCCGCCGGACCGCTACGTCCTGGAGCACCTGAACAACACCGAGAAGCTGACGTTCAGCCAGAACCCGCACGGCTCTGTCACGGCACTGATTGCGGACTGCGCCCTGGCCGCCATCGACAAGCTCACGCCCGCCGAGCTGCCGTGGGACGAGGCATCCTTCAATGCGCTGTACGAGAAGGTCCGCGCGGAGCTGATCGACACGGTCTTCACCGTCACCGCCGTTGTGGAAAGAATCCTGGCCAGCACCCGCCGGATCGAGAAGGCGCTCAAGGGGACCACCAGCCTGGCCCTGATCAGCGCCCTTAATGACATCAAGAGCCAGCTGGAGCAACTGGTGTTCCCGGGGTTTGTGGCACGCACGGGCTACCGGCAGCTCAGCCAGCTGCCGCGCTATCTCGCCGCGATCGAGAAGCGCCTGGAGAAGCTCCCCACCAACGTCCGGCGGGATGCGGAACACATGGCCGCGGTCCAGGCCCTGGAGGACGACTACGACGACGCCGTGTCCGCGCTGCTCCCGGGCCGGCGGGCCGGCGCCGAGTTAACCCAGGTCCGCTGGATGATCGAAGAGCTCCGGGTGAGCCTCTTCGCCGTCGAACTCGGAACAGCCTATTCGGTCTCCGAGAAGCGGATCCGCGCGGTGCTGAACAAGGCGCTGGCGCCGGCGTAGCGGGGCTCAGGCCTCCGGAACGTGGGCCGCGTGCCCGGCTTTCCGGAGCCCTTCGCGGAGCTTCTCCGCGTTGGCGTCCAGCCGCGCCGGATCGGGGTGCTGGTCCGCCGAGCCGAAATCGAAGTCCGCCATCGTGTTGGACGGCCAGACGTGCACGTGCAGGTGGTTGATCTCGTAGCCGGCCACAATGAGTCCGGCGCGCGCCGCGCCGAATACCTCGACCTGCACGGCACCGATCTTTTGGGCCACGTGCATCACGCGGGCCAGCAGTTCGGGCGACGCGTCCGTCCACCGGTCAACTTCCTCGGTGGGCACCACAAGGGTGTGGCCGTCGGCGAGCGGGCCCACCGTCAGGAATGCCACGACGTCGTCTTCCCGCCAGACGAAGCGGCCCGGGATCTCGCCGTTGATGATCCGTGTGAAGAGAGTGCTCATGCGTCTGCCCTTTCCGAGGGTGTTCCGAGGGTGCTGGTGTCCAGGACAAAACGGTACTTCACGTCGCCTGCCACCATGCGGTCGTAGGCCTCGTTGAGCTGCCCGGCCCCGACCACCTCGACGTCGGACGTGACGCCGTGCTCGGCGCAGAAGTCCAGCATCTCCTGGGTCTCGGCAATGCCGCCGATCAGGGACCCTGCGTACGCGATGCGCCGCCGGATCAACGCTCCCGGGTTCACCGGGGGCATCTCCTCCGAGGGGAGCCCGAGCTGGAACAGCGCCCCGTCCACGCGCAGGGTGCGGAAGTACGGGTTGAGGTCGTGGGGCGCGGCGACGGTGTCGATGATGACGTCGAGGCTCCGGTTCGCGGCATCCATCGCGGCCTCGTCCCGGGACAGGATGACCTCGTCCGCGCCGAGTTCCCGGGCGGCGGCGATCTTGGACTCCGACGTCGTAAAGACCTTAACTTCGGCACCCATGGCCTTGGCCAGCTTTACGGCCATGTGCCCCAGGCCGCCCAGTCCGACGACGCCGACGACGTCGCCCTCCTCGACGTCGAAATGGCGCAAGGGAGAGTACGTGGTGATGCCGGCGCACAGCAGCGGCGCGGCGGCAGCGGGGTCGAGGCCGTCCGGGACGTGCAGCACGTAGCGGCGGTCCACGACGATTGAGGTGGCGTAGCCGCCCTGGGTGATGGCGTCGCCGTTGCGGCGGTCCTTCGCACCATACGTCCCAGTCATGCCGTTTTCGCAGTACTGCTCCAGGCCGTCGAGGCAGCTGTCGCACTCTCGGCAGGAATCGACCAGGCAGCCGACGCCGACACGCTCGCCGGGGGTGAAATCGTCGACGGCCGAACCGACCCGGCTGACGCGGCCCACGATTTCGTGTCCCGGGACCAGCGGGTAGTTCTGGTTTCCCCACTCGCCGCGCGTGGCGTGGACGTCAGAGTGGCAGAGCCCGCAGAATTCGATGGCGATTTCGACGTCGTCGTCTTTCGGCGCGCGGCGGGCCACCGTCAGGGGAACCAGGCCGCTGTCGCTGGCTGTGGCACCGTAGGCGGCGGCAAGGCGGGGACCCGGCGTGCCCGCGGCGGCAGTGGCTGCCGCGGCGTCCACGGCGTCCGGGGACAGATCGGGCAGCGGCTTGGCGAGGGGCGGCGGTACGGGGCGTCCAGGAGTCATGACTTGACGCTAACCCGGGCGGCGGGAGTTGGCCAATCAGAAAGACCCGGCGTGCGGGGGTGGCGGGACGGGATGAGCGCGATGCCGCCCCCGCCGTCGAGTCACCCGCCGCCTGACTCTCGGCGAGGACATGGGCAACGCGGGGTCACTTCCGGCCCAATTGGAGGCGGATTATGGGCGGAAAGTGACCCCGCGTTGCTTGAGGCTGCGGCTTAGCAAGGTGACCAGATCGGCCGTTCGTGCACATGAGTGCATCGAATCAATCGGGGCTTTAATGTCGGAGGTGCCCGATAGTTTGTTTTCATG
>CALMVY010000252.1 GCA_937873245.1 uncultured Arthrobacter sp.
CCAGGGGGGGCGGGGAGCCGCACCCAGGCATGGAAGGGGCGTTTGCCGAGCTTAGTGGAATCCGCCAGGACGTAAACTGTCAAGCCCCGGGTTTTGTAGAGACGCTTTTAGTTGGAAATTGAGAGCAGTTCCTGTGCCGGGTGGCCGGCGTGGAGCTGCTCGTATTCGACTGGCGGGACATGGCCGATCTCGCCGTGAAGGCGACGGTGGTTGAACCAATCTACGTACTCAGCCACGGCGACCTCGAGGTGGTTGATGTCCCGCCATGGGCCCTTGTTGCGGATGAGTTCGGCTTTGAAAAGTGAGTTGAACGCCTCGGCGAGGGCATTGTCATAGCTATCGCCCTTGGAACCGACGGAGGCCACAGCGTCTGCTTCTTCCAGCCGCTGGGTGTAGCGGATCGCACGGTACTGGACGCCGCGGTCGGAGTTAAGCCGAATTCGGCTTAACTCCGATTATGCCGGGAAAAACGTTAAGCCGAGGTTGGGGAGTTTGCGCTTGTGGTTCGGGGGTTCGCTGGCTCGTTCCTCGGCTTAACGTTTGCGCCTAACCTGCCTTGTATCCATGCTCCCAGCGGAAGGACAAGGCAATGGATACGACTGTCACGGCCATCGGAGATGTCGTTGTGGCCGCGTTGGAAGACGCCGGCTACATGCAGTCCACGATCGGCCAGGTTCGCAAGTCCATCAAGTGGCTGGGGGTTCTGGCCAAGAAACACGATTTCGTCTACACAAGCGAGTTGGGTGCGGAATTCGCCTCCATGACGACGAGCCCACGAACCGGGCGGTATAGCGCCCAGCGCCATACCGATTACGGCAGGCTGGTGTGGTTATTTGACTCGTACCTGCTTACCGGCGCCGTGGATCTTTCCATGAGACCCCGGGGGAGGCAGAAGGGAAAGCCCAGCAGCCCGGAATTCTCCGAGCTGCTGGCTGCATGGTCCCAGGACATGGTGCAGCGTGGCCTCGCGCGTTCCACACAAGATTGTTTCGGTTCGTTGGCCTGCGAGTATTTGATCTTCTTGGAGGCTGCCGGGATTTCCTCGTGGGCTGACGCCAACGGGTCCAGCGTTCTGGCATTTCTCGAGTCCCTTCGAAGCCGGTGGGCTGATTCGAGCATGTGGTCGGCGGTGGCCAGCTTCCGCCCGTTCCTGAAATTCACGTCCCGCACGGATCTGCTGGATGCGCTGGCCCTGGCCCGGGCCAGGCGTCACCACGAGATCATTCCCTTGCTCGATGCCGGAGTGGAACGGAAAGTTGTTGACGCCTGCCGGCAAGGATTGGTCTCCTCACGGGACGCGGCGATTGCCTTACTCTCGTTGTCCACCGGGTTGCGTGCGTGCGATATCCGTGGCCTGCGGCTGGTGGACATTGACTGGCGGGGCGGCACGATAGGGCTCGTGCAGCAAAAGACCGGCAACCCGTTGACCCTGCCGTTACCGCCACTGGTCCTGGCCAAGCTTGCCCGCTACGTGCTTGACGAGCGGCCGGTCTCCGATGAGGAAGAGGTGTTTTTGAGGCTGAAGGCCCCGCATGTTGCCTTGGCTGACCATGCGGCGATTTACGTGATCGTCAACAAGGTCTTTCGTGCGTCCGGGGTGGAAGCTGCGAGGGTTGGAACGCGTGTCCTCCGCTACAACGCGGCATCCAGGCTGTTGCGGGCGGGCACCGCGTTGCCGACGATCTCGGCGATCCTCGGCCATGCCCACAGTGACTCGACCAATGTGTATCTGAGCGCGGATACCGAACGGTTGCGCTCGTGTGTTCTTCCGCTGCCGGAAGGGGCAGTGCGATGAGCACGTATGGATTCACCAGTGTTTTTGCCGGGGAACTGACGCGGTATCTTGCCTTCAAGCAAAGCATGGGCTGCTACGGGGCATCGCGCATCTGGTACCTGCGCAGCTTCGATACGTACTGCACCGAACACGAAGTGGCGTCCTTTGACCAGCAGACCATCGAGGGTTGGGTCATGTTCAAGAAGTCCTCCCAGCCGGGGTCCAGTCCGTCTTGGATGTCATACATCAGGGATTTTGGCCGTTGGATGCGGACCCACGGCAATCCGGAGGCGTATGTGCTTGCCGAGTCCTGGAAGAGCGGGTTCTTCCGCTCCCAGCCCTACTTGTTGAGCCGCGAAGAAATCTCGTCGTTCTTCCGATCCGCCACCGAGCTGGAGACCAGTTCGCCGTGGAACTGGCAGTCCGTCGCTTTTTTTGCGCTGATGCATTCGTGCGGGCTTCGGACCTGCGAAACCCGCAGGCTACAAACCCGGGATGTTGACTTCGATAAAGGGGAAATCGATGTGCTGTGGTCCAAGGGCAACAGGAGCCGGCGCCTGCCAATCACCGGCCAAGTCATCGACGTCCTCGCCGACTGCGACCGGATATCCCGCAAGACGTTCGGGCAACAGCGTCCCGGATTCTTCGTCTCCTCGACCCCAGCCCCGGTCTCACCGGCATCGATAGGGGTGACGTTTAACCGGATCTGGGACCAAGCCGGGTTGCCACGGGCAGTTGGTGGCAGACAGCCTCACCCCTACTCCTTCCGCCACCATTTCGCCTACGCCAACATCGAACGATGGATGGCCGAAGGCACCGACGTCAACGCGATGCTGCCCTACCTCGCCCGGTTCATGGGGCATGCATCGCTGGACAGCACCTTCTACTACATCCACACATCGCCGGACTTCATGGAAGGCTACGCAGCACTCACCCACAACGGCCAAGGCGTGTTTCCCGAGGCGGGATTCGAATGAACCGCAGAACGCACGAACCGACCCCCGACTTCTGGGGTTACGCCCGGAACTACCTGCACGACTTCCTGCCCAACGTCAGGGAAATGGCGCCGCGCAGCATTGAGGCGTACCGGATCAGTCTGGAAAGCTACGTCCATTACCTGGTCGCCGAGAAGCAGATCCGCCGCCAGGACATCGGCTTTGACCACTTCGACCGGCAGGTCCTCAAGGACTGGCTGGTCTGGATGCGGCAAACCAAGGAATACCTGCCCGCAACCATCGGCCTGCGCCTGAGCGCCGTCAAGGCCTTCCTGAATTTCGCGTCTGCGGAAGACCTCACCCTGGTCGCGGTTTACCAGGCTGCCAAGAACGTCAAGGCACCGGCCGCACCGCGTAAACCCATCGAATACCTCCAAGAGAACGAGACGGCAGCGATTCTCGCCGCCTACGACGGCAAGGACGTGAAGTCACGCCGGAACCGCATGCTGCTCATCCTGCTCTACGACAGCGGTGCGCGCGTCGGCGAGATCACCGCGCTAACCATTGACGACCTGGCACTGGCAAGACCGGCCCACCTGACCCTCACGGGGAAACGGGATAAGAGCCGCGTCGTCCCCCTCGGAGAAAAGACCGTGGAACACCTGAAGGTCTACCTCGACGAGTTCCACCCGCAACGCGCAAACCGGCCCGCGACGCGGCCCCTCTTCTACACCTTCCACCGCGGTCAACCAACTGCCCTTTCCAGTGACACCGTCGCCGCGGTGCTCAAGAAAGCCGGGGACCTAGCCCGCGAACGGTGCCCTTCGATCCCGGGCAATCTCCACTGCCACATGCTGCGGAAGACCAAGGCCATGGACCTCTACAAGCAAGGCATACCGTTGCCGATCATCATGCAGCTGCTCGGACACGAAAGCATGGGCACCACCTCGGCGTTCTACGCCTTCGCCACCCTCGACATGATGCGGTCAGCAATGAATGCCGCCACCCCGGCAATCAGCGACATGAGCATCGAGGCGCTCAGCGACGACGAACTTCAACTGCTCTACACACTGAATAGCACGAAACGTTAAGCCGAGGAACGAGCCAGCGAACCCCCGAACCACAAGCGCAAACTCCCCAACCTCGGCTTAACGTTTTT
>CALMVY010000253.1 GCA_937873245.1 uncultured Arthrobacter sp.
GGACACCATGGCCGGCGGCATGACCGCCTGGACCCGCGCAGGCCTCCCCACCACCTGACCCTTCCGGTCCCCGCCACACCCCAGATAACTCCCGAAAGGACACGAAAGACGATGGCAACCATCGACGTCACCGAACAAAGCTTCGCCGAGACCCTGGAGAGCAGCGAGATCGTCTTCGTTGACTTCTGGGCAGCCTGGTGCGGTCCCTGCCGGATGTTCGCCCCCACCTACGGGAAGGCCGCAGAACGGCACGCGGACATCACGTTCGCCAAGGTGGACACCGAAGCCGAACAGGCACTTGCCGCAGCGGCGAACATCACCTCCATCCCCACGCTGATGGCCTTCAAGGACAAGACGCTGGTCTTCTCCCAGCCCGGCGCCCTCAACGCCACCGGCCTTGAAGAAGTCATCCAGGCCGTCAAGAACCTGGACATGAATGAACTCCGCGCCCAGGCCGGACCCCGGAACGTGTGATGCGATGCCAGGCGACCACGCGTTTCGCACTGTCACGGCCGACGAGCTCGCCACGGTGTGGCCCCGCGCCACGCTGGTGGACGTGCGGAGCCGTGAAGAGCATGCCACCGCGCATGTGCCGGGGAGCCTGAACATTCCGCTCGAGGAATTGCCCTCCCGGCTTGCCGACCTGCCCGGCGGGACGCTTTACCTGTTGTGTGGGTCAGGGAAACGCAGCAGCCAGGCCGCGCGGATCCTTACCGACCGCGGATACCAGACGGTCAACGTGGCCGGCGGGATCACCGAGTGGTACCGGGCAGGCCACCCGGTCACCTATCAACAAGCCCCAGAAAACCCGTCCCGGCAGCAGCCAGGCCGTGCCCCGGCGGGACTGCGCAGGCTCCTGCACACGCTGTTCCGCAGAAAATCGGCCTAGGCCGCAGCCGAGTTGCGCGATACCCCCGGGGGTATCTATGCTGGACTCAGAACAAACTCCACCCCCTTTCAACTGAAGGAGATCACCAGATGCTTATCGAGCGTATTTACGATGAAGACCTCGCCCAGGCCAGCTACCTGATCGGCTGCCAGGCCAAGGGCGAAGCCATTGTGGTGGACGGCCGCCGCGACATCGCGGTCTACCAGGCCCTGGCCGAGAAAAACGGCATGAAGATCGTCGCCGTCACCGAAACCCACATCCACGCCGACTACCTCTCCGGTACCCGCGAACTGGCCGCCGCCACCGGCGCGAAGATCTACGTCTCCGGAGAGGGCGGACCGGACTGGCAGTACGAATTCGACGGCGAACGCCTCTACGACGGCGACGCCATCACCCTGGGCAACATCACCATCAAGGCCCTGCACACCCCGGGGCACACCCCGGAGCACCTGTCCTTCCTGGTCACCGACGGCGCGTTCAGCGACCAGGCCGGCTACCTGCTCTCGGGTGACTTCGTCTTTTCCGGCGATCTGGGCCGCCCGGACCTGCTGGACGAGGCCGCCGGCGGCCTCGATACCCGTTTTGAAGGTGCCAAGCAGCTGTTCGCGAGCCTGCGGGATAAGTTCCTGACCCTGCCGGACTACGTGCAGGTCCACCCGGCGCACGGCGCCGGCAGCGCCTGCGGCAAGGCCCTGGGCTCCATCCCGTCCTCCACCGTGGGCTACGAGCGGCTCTACGCCTGGTGGGGCCCGTACCTCGCAGCAGATGACGAGCAGGGCTTCATCGATGAGCTCCTCGACGGCCAGCCCGACGCGCACGCCTACTTCGGCCGGATGAAGCGGGAAAACCGTGAAGGACCTGCCGTGATGGGCGACCGCGCCCCGCTGGCCGAGCTGGACCCCGCCGTTGTGGCGCAGGGCCTGGCTGAGGACACCCTGACCTTCATCGACACCCGCTCCAACAGCGAGGTTCACGAGGGCACGGTAGCCCGTTCCCTGAACGTCCCGGCCGGCAAGTCCGTGGCCAGCTACGGCGCCTGGGTCGTGAACCCCGAGACCGACAAGAACCCGCTGGTACTCCTGGCCCAGGACCGGGAGCAGGCCATGGACATGTGGGACCACCTGGTCCGGGTCGGCATCGACAACGTCGCCGGCTACCTCACCAGCCTCGAAGGGCTCCCCATGACCACGCCGAAGCTGATCCAGCCCGAAGAGCTGCGCGGTTTTGACGCCGCCATGGTCCTGGACGTCCGCAACCGCAGCGAACACATCGCCGGGAACATCCCCGGCTCGTACCAGCTCAGCGGCGGCCGTGTCATGTGGCACCTGGACAAGCTCCCCACCGACGGGACCATCGTCACTTACTGCCAGTCCGGTGTGCGGAACTCGGTGGCGGCCAGCGCGCTGCGCCGGGCCGGGTACGACGTCGTCGAACTCGACGGCAGCTACGCAGCCTGGGACGCTTTCCAGGCGTCGACGGCCAAGGCAAGCAGTATCTGATTCATAAGCCTCACAGGGCGGCGGGACCGGGACACTCCGGGCCGCCGCCCTGTGGCATCTCGCTCCCTGGGAGAAGGAAAACACCCTATGGTCTCCGGCACCACGCCTGCCCCGGCCGGAACGGGACACCGACGGCCGCCATTCCGGGACACTCAGATAGCTATCCTTGCAGGCGGAACCGGCACCCGAATATAAGTTGTGCCGTCGCGGAGCATGGCCCGGTTGTCACCGGCGGCTGTTAAGGTCCGGGCATGGATGAACTGTTATTGGGACCGGCCGCGCTGCCGCACGCGATATGTCGGGCCGGGCCGTTTCAACGCCGGCTTCCTCGGTGTGCCGGTCCCCGTTCAGTACGCTGGCGACATGAGCGATCCCGAGCTTGTGGCTCTGCCAGTGGGGTTCGAACGGTTCCATCGCCGGAACTTCATCAACTACCAACTCAACCGGGCATATGCGCTGGGCTTCGCCGACCGCCACGAGCTAGTCGACGCCGCGGCCCACGTGCGGTCGATGCCTGACTGTGTCACTGTCTTCGAGGCCCTATCGAGCCGGGCGGCCGCCGAGGCTCGGCCGCGGCAGGCGGCCGGTTACGAGCGGATCGCGGAATTCTTCACGCCGCCACGGTCGGCGGAAAAACCGAATCGCTACCGGCGCTACCTCAAGCTCGTCGACACCGCATTCGCGGAGACTGCCATCGTCCGTCACACGATCCCCTACGCGGGCGCGGCGCTGCCGGCCTATTCGTTTCCGGCGGCCGGGACACCAACTGGCAACACGGTGCTGCTGCACGGCGGGTTCGACTCCTTGATCGAAGAGCTCTTCCCCATCTGTCAGCGGATCGCCGCCGCAGGCTTCGACGTGATTGCCTTCGAGGGCCCGGGACAAGGCGGGGCGAGGACGTTGAATGGACTCACATTCGACCACGACTGGGAAAAGCCGGTCGGGGCGGTGTTGGACCACTTCCGCCTCGATCGGGCCGCGCTGGTCGGCATCTCAATGGGTGGGTACTGGGCATTGCGTGCCGCAGGACGCGAGCCTCGCATCCACAGTGTCGTGGCTTGGCCGCCGGTCTACGACTGGCTTCACAGGGTCCCACCTGTGCTGCGCGGCCCGATCCGCACGATGGTGCGGCACCGGCGCTTCATGCGCTGGAGCGTGCGGACCCGTGCCCGGCTGCTGCCGACGCTGCGCGTTGTGGTCAATCAGGTCCTCTACATGCTCGACAGCGACGATCCGGCCGACGTCGCCGAGTGGTTCCTGGGAATGAACGCCGAGCATCTGGACAGCGGGCGGGTGAACCAGGATGTGCTGCTGATGTGCGGCGAGCACGACGCCTTCCAACCGCCAGCACTGACCAAAGCGCAGGCCCAAGCGCTCACGGCAGCCCGAAGCGTCACTACGCGCATTTTCACCCGAGCCGAGCAGGCCGACCAGCACTGCCAAATGGGAAATCTTGAACTCGCCTGCGACGTTCTCACCACATGGTTGCGGACCGCAAAGTGATCTAGTGCTCCGGCCGTCCGGTCACGCAAGGATTCCCGCAAGCTGGCTCCATCGTTTTGAGACCATGGAGCCAGCCTTTGCGGAATCCGGCTCGATCGGAACACCGAAATGGTCTCTCCCCAGAAAGATGCCCGGGCCAGATCCCATCGACAGGCTAGCCGCCTTAGCTTTGACGGGCAATAGCGCCCATTTGACTTGAAAATCGGCCCGTCCTGTGATTAATCAATTCACGCCATCCAGGCTTTGAGCGCGGTTAATAAGAGTCCTCAGCCCGCCGGCGCCACAACGTCCTCCAGCACCGAGCGGTCGAAGAAGCGCACCTCGCCGGTTTCCCGGAAATACACGGGAACTACCGACGTGCTGGGGTCCTTCGAGGTCTCGTAGATTTCGGCCGGGCTCCCATGCTTGCGGGCAATGGTTCCAACCAGGTCCGTGCCGCGAACCTTGACGGTCCGAAATTTGTAGCTCATTGAGGCTCCCTTGGTGACGTGAGACACACCCTACTCCTCGCCGCCCAGGGCGTCATGGAAGAACCAGCGGCCCGCACTGGTGCACAATGCGTTCATGACCAATGACGCTCCCCGCCCGGTCTACTTCCTTTCGGACAGTACGGGCATCACCGCAGAAACGCTCGGCAACACCCTGCTGACGCAGTTCCCCGAGAACGAGTTCGACCGCATCACGATCCCCTTCATCACCACCGTCGACCAGGCCCGGGCCGTCGTCAAGGTGATCGACCACCGCGCCGCCACCGGCCTGCAGCCGATCGTCTTCTCCACCGCCGTCGGCAGCGAGATCCGCCAGACCCTGGGCACCAGCAACGGGATCATCGTGGACCTCATCGGGACCCACGTGGGGCAGCTGGAGCGGGCCCTGGGGTCCGCGGCCAGCGGGGAACCGGGCCGGGCCCACGGGCTGGGCAACGCCGCCCGCTACCAGTCCCGGATGGCCGCCGTCGAATACGCCATGGAGCACGACGACGGCCAGAGCCTCCGCGCGCTCGAAAAGGCCCAGGTGATCCTGGTGGCCCCGTCGCGCTGCGGCAAAACCCCCACCACCATGTACCTGGCGCTGCAGCACGGCATCTTCGCCGCGAACTTCCCGCTGGTGGACGAGGACTTTGACCGGGAGGGACTCCCCAGGCCGCTGCGGCCGTTCATTTCGAAGTGTTTCGGCCTCACCACCAACCCCCTGCGCCTCAGCCAGGTCCGCACCGAGCGCCGCCGCGGCTCGCCCTACGCGTCGCTGCGGCAGTGCGGCTTTGAGCTGCGCAGCGCCGAACGGCTGTACGTGTCCCACGGCATTCCCTACCTCAATTCGGCCAGCGTCTCGGTAGAGGAAATGGCGGCCACCATCCTGCAAAAGATGAACCTCAAGCACTAGGGCAGGGCCTTCACAAGTGTTGCGTGGACCACATCAGGTGGAAACACCGGCGGAGACCTGTCACTGTGGACAGGAATTGCGCCCGTCAAACGGCGACCGCCCCCGGCGGGCGGCGATACCGCATGCCATCATCTGCAAAGGAGCAGTACCCATGACGACAGACATCCTGTGGTTCTCAGAACTCGGCCTCAAGGACCTGGACCGGGTGGGCGGCAAGAACGCCTCCCTCGGCGAGATGGTGCAGAACCTGACGTCGGCCGGCGTCCAGGTCCCGGACGGCTTCGCCACCACCGCCGACGCCTACCGCAGCTTCCTGGCGGACTCGGGCCTGGACCAGAAGATCGCCGACAGGCTGGTCGGCCTGGATACCGATGACGTGACGGCCCTCGCTGCCGCCGGCCAGGAAATCCGCAAGCTCATGCGCGAGACGCCTTTCCTGCCGGACTTCGAAGCGCAGATCCGCGCCTCGTACCAGAAGCTGGTGGAGAAGCACGGCGGCTCCGATGACCTCTCCTGGGCCGTCCGCTCCAGTGCGACCGCGGAAGACCTTCCCGATGCCTCCTTCGCCGGCCAGCAGGAAACCTTCCTGAACGTCCGCGGCATCGAGAACATCCTGCAGGCCATCAAGGATGTCTTCGCGTCCCTCTACAACGACCGGGCCATCGCCTACCGGGTGCACCACAAGTTCGAGCACGCCGAAGTGGCACTCTCGGCGGGCGTCCAGCGCATGGTCCGTTCCGACGTCGGCTCCTCCGGCGTCATGTTCACCATGGACACCGAATCCGGGTTCCAGGACGCCGTCTTCGTCACCTCCTCCTACGGCCTCGGCGAGGCCGTCGTCCAGGGCGCGGTCAACCCGGATGAGTTCTACGTCTACAAGCCGGCCCTGGAGGCGGGCCGCCCGGCCATCCTCAAGCGCGGGCTGGGCGAGAAGGCGCTGCAGATGACCTACACGAGCAACCGCGAGGTGGGCCACACCATTGACTTCGTTCCGGTTGAGGCGTCGCTGCGGAACCGCTTCAGCCTCACGGACGACGACGTCGAGCAGCTCGCCCGCCACGCCGTCGCCATCGAAAACCACTACGGGCGCCCGATGGACATCGAATGGGGCAAGGACGGGATCGACGGCGGCCTGTACATCCTGCAGGCACGCCCGGAAACCGTGCAGTCCCGCAGGACCTCCGGCAGCCTGAGCCGCTTCCGCCTGAACGAGACCGGCCGGGTGCTGGTCGAGGGCCGCGCCATCGGCCAGCGCATCGGTGCCGGCAGCGTCCGCATCCTCACCGCGATTGACCAGATGGCCGCCTTCAAGACCGGCGACGTCCTGGTCGCGGACATGACCGACCCGGACTGGGAACCGATCATGAAGCGCGCCTCCGCGATCGTGACCAACCGCGGCGGACGCACCTGCCACGCGGCGATCATCGCCCGCGAACTGGGGATTCCCGCCGTCGTCGGCACCGGGGACGCCACGGATGTCCTCTCCGACGGGCTCGACGTGACCGTTTCCTGCGCCGACGGCGAGACCGGCGTCATCTACGAAGGCCTGCTGGACTTCATTGTCGAGGAAACCGAGATCACCCAGCTGCCCGAGGCCCCGGTCAAGGTCATGATGAACGTGGGCACGCCCGAGCAGGCGTTCACGTTCGCGCAGCTGCCCAACCACGGCGTGGGCCTGGCCCGGCTGGAATTCATCATCAACCGCCAGATCGGCATCCACCCCAAGGCGCTGCTGAACGTGGACGACCAGCCCGCGGAGGTCCTTGCGGAAATCCGGGAGCGGATCGCCGCCTACGACAGCCCGCGCGACTACTACATCAAGCGCCTGGCCGAAGGCGTGGCGACCATCGCCGCGGCGTTCGCGCCGGAGCCCGTGATTGTGCGGATGTCCGACTTCAAGTCCAACGAGTACGCGAACCTCCTCGGCGGACCGGCCTACGAACCGCACGAAGAGAACCCGATGATCGGCTTCCGCGGCGCCTCCCGGTACCTCGAGCCGTCCTTCCGGGACTGCTTCGACCTGGAGTGCGAGGCCCTGTCCTTCGTCCGCAACGAGATGGGCCTGACCAACGTCAAGCTGATGATCCCGTTCGTGCGCACCGTGGACGAGGCCAGCGGCGTCATCGACCTGCTCGCGGAGAACGGCCTGCGCCGCGGCGAAAACGGCCTCGAGGTCATCATGATGTGCGAGCTCCCGTCCAACGCGCTGCTGGCCGACGAGTTCCTGGACTACTTCGACGGGTTCTCCATCGGCTCCAACGACATGACCCAGCTGACCCTGGGCCTGGACCGGGATTCCTCGATCGTCGCCGGCAGCTTCGACGAGCGCAACCTCGCCGTCAAAAAGCTCCTGAGCATGGCCATCAAGGCCTGCAAGGCCCGCGGCAAGTACGTGGGCATCTGCGGCCAGGGGCCCAGCGACCATGCGGACTTCGCCGAGTGGCTGGTGGAGGAGGGCATCGACTCCGTCTCGCTGAACCCCGACACCGTCGTGGACACCTGGCTCCGGCTCGCCGGCGCTGCCGTCGCCGCCCCGGTCAACTGACACCGTGAACTGACAGGGTGAACTGAGTTCACGTCGGTGGAGATACCCCGGTCCTCGGACCGGGGTATCCCTGTTTCCGGCAGCGGTCAAAGCCGCCGAAGCGCTTTTTCGCAGCCCGGTAGAACTCGCCGGCAGAATCAGGGGACAGCCCGCAGCCGGTAGCGCTCGCGGGAGCAACCATGGCCGCTGGTGAGGGAGTGTTCCGTGCACCACGCCGGCTCGGTTCTGCTCCCGACCGGTAGTGGCAGCACGCTCGATGCGTCGGGACTGGACCCAGGGAGTAGCTCACCTCGATTGATGCCCGGAAATCACAATCCGGGCATCAATCGGGCGCGGCCGTCGTGGCATCGTTGACTCCGGCCACAACGGGCACGAAGGTGGTGCCATGACGGCTCAGCGAATCAACAGCAGACTGGTTTTCACGACGGCGGCAGCCGCGGCAGGGCTCTTCCTTGCCGGCTGCAACTCCGGCACGGCGCAGTCCCAGACGTCCAGCACCCCGGCGGCCTCCCCCGCCAGCTCCGAGAGCCAGCCCGCCGCCTCCGGCGCAGCCGCCGGCCCCGGAACTTCGGCTCCCGCTTCGTCAGCGCCCGCGACGGCGGCGCCCGCGCCCGGCGGACCTGCCCTCTGCAAGGCCGCCGGGCTGACCGCCACCACCGATTCCACCGGCGGCGGCGCGGCCGGCAGCGTCTACATGCAGTTGCTCCTGACGAACTCGGGCTCGGAATCCTGCGTGCTGGAGGGCTTTGCCGGCGTCTCCCTCACCGCCGACGCCAGCGGCGCCCCGATCGGCGCCGCCGCGGCCCGGGACAGCACACCACCCACCTTGGTCCTGCTCGAACCGGGGCAGGCCGGTGCCGCAACGCTGCGCTACACGCAGGCCCGCAACTACCCGGACTGCACGGTGGTGCCGGCGGCCGGCTTCCGTGTCTACCCGCCCGAAGACACCGCTTCCCTGTTCATCGCCCAGCCCCGGGACGCCTGCAGCAACGCCGACATCAACCTGCTCACCATCGGCGCTTTCCAGGCCCAGTAGCCCCGCTGCCGCCGAGGTGAGACTTCCCGCCCATGCCCGCCCGGGTTATGGGCGGCAACTCTCACCTCGCGGGGCCCGCCAATTCCTGTCGTTGCCTTAGGGCATGATGGAGGAATGAAGGGGCAGCACGCCGGCGGCACAATCGAGGCAGACGCCATGGACCGGTTCAGCCGGCCGACCCGGGACTGGTTCCTGGGTGCCTTTACTGCGCCCACCCCGGCCCAGAACGGCGCCTGGAACGCGATATCCTCCGGGGCCCACGCTCTCGTGGTCGCCCCGACCGGTTCCGGAAAGACGCTCGCTGCCTTCCTCTGGGCGCTCGACCGGCTGCTCGTCTCAGCCCCCGCCGAGCCCGAATCGCTGCCCGGCCTGGACACCGCGAAAGGCACCCGGCGGAAGGCGCCCAAACGCAAGACCCGGGTGCTCTACATTTCGCCGCTCAAGGCCCTCGGCGTCGACGTCGAACGCAACCTTCGCGCCCCGCTGATCGGGATCACCCAGACCGCCAAGCGCCTCGGCCTGCCCGCGCCGCTGATCACCGTGGGCGTCCGTTCCGGCGACACCCCGGCGTCGGACCGCCGCTCGCTGCTGAGCAACCCGCCGGACATCCTGATCACCACCCCCGAATCGCTGTTCCTCATGCTGACGTCCAAGGCGCGGGAGACGCTGAGCGAGGTGGACACCATCATCGTCGACGAGGTCCACGCCGTCGCCGGCACCAAGCGCGGCGCCCATCTGGCCGTGTCGCTGGAACGCCTCGATGCCCTGCTGCCCAAGCCGGCCCAGCGCATCGGGCTCTCGGCCACCGTGGAGCCCAAGGAGCTTGTGGCGCAGTTCCTCGCCGGATCCGCGCCGGTGGAGATCGTGGCCCCGCCGTCGAAGAAGAACTGGGACCTGACCGTCTCGGTGCCTGTGGAGGACATGTCCGACCTGCAGGGCGCAGCCGGCGCGTTCGACTCCGGGCCGGCCTCGGGGCTGCAGCCGCAGGCATCGATCTGGCCGCACGTCGAGGAGAAGATCGTGGACCTGGTGCTGGCCAACCAGTCCACCATTGTGTTCGCCAATTCCCGCCGCCTCGCCGAACGCCTCACCGCCCGGCTCAACGAGATCTACGCCGAACGCCAGCTCATGGACGCCGGCGGCGGCTGGGCCGAGTTTGGTGCCGGGGCGCCGGACTTCGACGCCGTCCCCGCGGAAGCGCCGGCGGGCGGCGTTGCAGGGGCGCCGGGACCCACCGCGGCCCCGACGTCGACGGCGACTCCGGCCAACATGATGGCGCAGGCCGGCAGCACGGCCGGCGCGGGTCCTGTCCTGGCCCGCGCCCACCACGGCTCGGTGTCCAAGGACCAGCGGGCCCTGATTGAGGACGACCTGAAATCCGGCCGGCTGCGCTGCGTGGTGGCCACCTCCTCCCTGGAACTCGGCATCGACATGGGCGCCGTGGACCTCGTGGTGCAGGTGGAGTCGCCGCCGTCCGTGGCCAGCGGGCTGCAGCGGGTCGGCCGCGCCGGCCACCAGGTCGGCGAGGTTTCACAGGGCGTGCTGTTCCCCAAGCACCGCGCGGATCTGGTGCACACCACCATCACGGTGGAACGGATGCTCGCCGGCAAGATCGAACGGCTCTTCGTCCCCGCGAACCCGCTGGACATCCTGGCCCAGCAGACCGTTGCGGCCACGGCGCTGGGTTCCATCGATGTGGAGGACTGGTTCGCCACCGTGCGCCGGTCGGCACCGTTCGCCTCACTGCCCCGCTCCGCCTTCGAGGCCACCCTGGACCTGCTCGCCGGCCGCTACCCCTCGGACGAATTCGCCGAGCTGCGGCCCCGCATCATCTGGGACCGGAACGCCGGCACCATTGAAGGGCGCCCGGGCGCGCAGCGGCTGGCCGTCACCTCCGGCGGCACCATCCCGGACCGCGGGCTCTTCGGCGTCTACATCATCGGCACCGAGGTCGAGGGGACCGGTTCCTCGGGAGCCGCCGGCGGCGACGGCCGGGCGGCCAGCCCGGCCGCAGCCGCGGCCAAGGGCGGCCGCCGGGTCGGCGAACTCGACGAGGAAATGGTCTACGAATCCCGGGTGGGTGACGTGTTCGCCCTGGGTGCCACCAGCTGGAAGATCGAGGACATCACCCACGACCGCGTCCTGGTCTCCCCCGCCTTCGGCCAGCCCGGGAAACTCCCGTTCTGGAAGGGCGACTCCCTCGGCCGCCCGGTGGACCTGGGCCGCGCCCTGGGCGCGTTCGTGCGCGAGCTGTCCGCGTCCGACGTCGGGCCGGCCACCGAACGCTGCAAGGCCAGCGGCCTGGACGATTTCGCCGCCAACAACCTGATCCAGTACCTCGGCGAGCAGAAGCTGGCCACCGAGGTGGTCCCCAGCGACACCACCCTGGTGGTGGAGCGCTTCCACGACGAGCTCGGCGACTGGCGGGTGGTGCTGCACAGCCCCTTCGGCATGCCGGTGCACGCACCGTGGGCCCTCGCCGTCGGGCAGCGGCTGCACCAGCGGTACGGCATGGACGGCTCCGCGATGGCCGCCGACGACGGCATCGTGCTGCGCGTCCCCATGATGGAGGACGAGCCGCCCGGCGCCGAGCTGTTCCTCTTCGACCCGGAGGAACTGGAACAGATTGTGACGGCGGAGGTGGGCGGCAGCGCACTCTTCGCCTCCCGCTTCCGCGAGTGTGCCGCCCGGGCCCTGCTCCTGCCCCGACAGAACCCGGGCAAGCGCCAGCCCCTGTGGCAGCAGCGCCAGCGCTCCGCCCAGCTGCTGGACGTCGCACGGAAGTACCCGACCTTCCCGATCGTCCTCGAGACCGTCCGCGAATGCCTGCAGGACGTCTACGACCTTCCGGCGCTGAAGGACATCGCGGCGTCGATCGAGCGCCGCGAGCTGCGGATCGTGCAGACCACCACCCAGCAGCCCTCACCCTTCGCCAAGTCCCTGCTGTTCGGCTACGTCGCGCAGTTCCTCAGTGTCGTATCCGGCTCCGAGTGCGCCAGCTTCGAGTTTGCCCACGGTGGCCGCAACCTCGTCGTGTCGGTGCAGCATCCAGGTGAGGGCGGCACCGTCGCCGAACCACTCACGCACTGGCCGGATGGTACTGGCATCCCACGCCCGACCGTGATCCAGGTCTGGAAGAACGACGGCGGACGCATCAACGGCTAACCTGCCTGCATTTGCATCCAACCACTCCCCTCAGACACACAGCGCGCTGGCGATGTTGCCGGCGCGCTGTGTCGTTGTGTGCAGCGTTACTGCACGGGCCGTACGATCGGATGTTGGAATTGGCATTGAGCCGCGCCGTTTCCTCGTCAGCGCACAGGTTATGACAATATTGGTAGTATGCCTACTGCGCCCGCAGGGGGTGTGCGGCGATTGCAGGGACATGGCTCAGCCTTGTCCCTGGTCTGAGAATAGCCCAAGTGGCCCCATAGAATCACCGGAGTTTCATCCTCGGTGGTGGCCAATCGGCCATGACGACTACAATCGCCGCGTAGCCCCTGCGGGCATGGATATATCTGTAGACGCGAGGAGACCTGCGACGTGGCCCATGCCACGAACCTGCTTCG
>CALMVY010000254.1 GCA_937873245.1 uncultured Arthrobacter sp.
TGGCCGACAAGCTGAAGGCCGAGGGGGTCGAGGTGAAATACGCCATCCACCCCGTCGCCGGCCGCATGCCCGGCCATATGAACGTGCTGCTGGCCGAGGCCAACGTCCCCTATGACGAGGTGTTCGAGCTGGAGGACATCAACTCCGAGTTCGCCAGCTGCGACGTGGCCTTCGTCATCGGGGCCAACGACGTCACCAACCCGGCGGCCAAGACCGATCCCACCAGCGCCATCTACGGCATGCCGATCCTCGACGTGGAGAAGGCGCGCACGGTGCTGTTCGTGAAGCGCGGCATGGCGGCGGGCTACGCGGGCGTGGAGAACGAGCTCTTCTTCCGCGACAACACCATGATGCTGTTCGCCGACGCCAAGAAGATGGTCGAAGGGATCGTGAAGGGGCTTTGAGCGTCCCGCGCTCGCTCAGCCGAAGGGGTCGGCTGGCGGCAGGGCCTGGCCGGTGATCGTGATCGGCAGATCGTCGCCGGGCGGCAGGGGCGCCGAGCCGCCGCGGATTCCGACCAGGAGGTAGCCGTCGCCCACGCCGTCGCCGTCGATGTCCACGTCGACGCGGGTGAGAGCCTGCTGCATGGCGTCGTTGATGGCGAAGAACTTCGGTCCCTTGAACGGGGAGTCGCCGACGGCCTTGGCACGCTCTGCAAAGATCTTGCCGGTGGGGGCGTTGTTGAAGAACGCGTTGGTCTGGCCCAGGAGTTCCTCACTGGTCAGCGCCTCGACCTGGCTCGGGAACGTGCCCTTGGCGGTGAACGCCTTGACCTGCTGCTCCGGGGCGGTCAGCCAGGCTGCGAGCTTCTTGGCTTCAGCCTGGTTCTTGCCCTGCGACGGGACGGTCAGGTAGGAACCGCCCCAGTTGCCGCCACCACCCGGGAAGACATTGGCGACGTCCCAGCCCTTAACTCCGGCAGCGTTGCCTTCAATGACACCGAGCATCCAGCCGGGGCAGAGGGTCGTGGCGAACTTCTGGGACTGGAAACCGGCCACCCAGTCGCTGCTCCACTGGCCCAGGTGCGCGGAGAGGTTGTCCTGCGTCGAGGCGTTCAGGACCTTGGTGTAGACCTCCTTGACCTCGGGGTTGTCGGCGGCGATGACCGTGCCGTCCTCGTTCTCGTAGGCTTTGGACATCTGGTTGCTCATGCCCTGATAGATGGCTCCGGCGGAATCGAACCACGCCGGGCCCGTCCCTGCGGCGACGAACTTCTTGCCGGCGTCGAAGTAGCTGTCCCAGGTGGTGCCGAGCATTTTGGCGACGGATTCGCGGTCCGACGGCATCCCGGCGGCTTCAAGCAGTGCCGCGTTGTAGCAGACGGCCTCGGGCCCGGAGTCCGTGCCGTAGCCGATGAGCTGCCCGTCCTGGGTGGTTGCTGCCTCCGTCTTCCATTCCAGCCAGCGGCCTTCCACGGCAGGATCCTTCAAATCCACGAACTGGTCCGGGTACTCCTTGAGTTCGGCCAACCAGTCGACCTCGATGGCCTCGATGTCCGAAAGGCCTGATCCCGCCGCCAGGCGCGTGGTCAGGTTGTCGCGCGCCTCGTTCGTGGTGGCGGCCTTCTTGTGCTGGATCGTCACGTTGGGGTTGAGGGTCTCGTATTCCTTGAGCAGGTCCTCGTAGCCGAACTCGTTGAAAGTCGCGAGGCTGAGGGTGACCGGCTCCTTGCCTGTCTCGCCGGTGGGCCCGGCGTTCGTGGGGGCATCTGCACCGCAGCCACTCAGGGCGAGTGTGAGGCAGGCGGCAGACGCCGACAGGGCGGCAAGTTTGCGGGGGAATTTCACGCGGGGACTCCTTTGTCAGGGTGTGGGGACCGGAGGGATGAGGGGCCGGCCGACCCGGATTGGTAAATGAGAGCGCTCCCAGATCGATCATGGGAGCGCTCTCACAAGCATGGTGTCCCACATCACGTTGGATTGTCAACAGCGGCAAACGGGCCCATCTCGATCCCTTGCCCGCCGCTGAATGCGATGTTACGCTTCCCGGCGGGAGCGCTCCCACACCTCGCGGTCACAGGGAGCAGGTCTCCAGTTCCCCGGCGGCCCCGTGTGCAGCCGGAGGGAAATCCGCCCCAACAGAGAGCAGGACCAGCAATGCCGCTAGCCCACTTCCGCCTCCGACCAGGGGCCTCGCAGCCCAGCCTCCGGAGGCCTCTGCATCTCCACAGCCGGCTGTTCGCCGGCAGCGTGGCCGTCCTCCTGGGCGTGCTGGCCACCGGTGCCGGTGCCGCAACGGCGGCCGATACCGCCGCACCGGCGAAGCCGGCCCCGGCCCAGCCGCAGCCCGCGAAGGCGAACACGGCGCCGGCGCCGGAGTTCGGACCCAACGTCAGGATCTTCGACCCCAGCATGCCGGTGGCCGAGATCCAGGCCACCGTCGACTCCATTCATGCTGAACAGGTCGACGACGAAATGGGCACTAACCGGTACTCCCTGCTGTTCAAGCCCGGCACGTACGGCAGCGCCGAGGAGCCGTTGATCGTCCAGGTTGGCTACTCGACGGAGGTTGCCGGCCTGGGCGCTTCACCCACGGATGTCACCATCAACGGGCGTGTGGACGTCTACAACCGGTGCCTGACCGCGGACAACTGCATCGCCCTGAACAACTTCTGGCGGTCCCTGTCCAACCTCACCATCAATGTCACCGGCCTCGAAGGCTGCCGCAGCTCCGCCAATTTCTGGGCGGCCTCGCAGGCGTCCCCCATGCGGCGGATCAACATCACCGGCGGCAACCTGTCCCTGATGGACTACTGCACCGCCGGACCGCAGTTTGCCAGCGGCGGGTTCATCTCCGATTCAAAGACCGGCAACGTCATCAACGGCTCCCAGCAGCAGTACTTTGTGCGTGACAGCAGCATCGGCGACTGGTCCAACGGGGTCTGGAACCAGGTCTTTTCCGGAGTGGACGGTGCCCCGGCGCAGTCCTTCCCGAATCCGCCGTACACCACCCTCGATAGCACCCCGGTCAGCCGGGAGAAGCCATATCTCACGCTCGACGCCGCCGGCCAGTACGGCGTCTTCGTTCCCGCGGTCCGCAAGGACTCCGCCGGAACCACGTGGGAAAACGGCCCGACGGCGGGCCGCAGCATCCCGCTGTCCGACTTCTTCGTGGCCAGGCCCGGCGATTCGGTCAAGACCATCAACTCGCAGTTGGCTCGCGGCAAGAACCTGCTGCTGACCCCGGGGGTCTACGACATCGATCAGAGCATCGAGGTCAAGCGGGCGAACACCGTCGTGCTCGGGCTCGGCATGGCCACCCTCACCGCCGTCAATGGCGCCGTGCCGCTGACGGTTGCGGATGTTCCCGGCGTCGACATTGCCGCCGTCACCATTGATGCCGGCGAAGTGAACTCCCCGGCGCTGATGCGGATCGGCAAGGCCCGGAACTCTGAGGCCGGCGGACCGTCCAACTCACTGAACCACAGCGATCCGGCCAACCCCACCACGCTCCACGACGTGTTTTTCCGCATCGGCGGACCTCATGTCGGGAAGGCCTCGCTCAGCCTTGAGGTCAACAGCGACAACGTGCTCCTGGACCACATCTGGGCCTGGCGCGCGGACCACGGAAAGGGCGTTGGATGGACCACCAACACCGGTGAGAACGGCGTCATCATCAACGGTGACAACGTCACCGCCACCGGCCTGTTCGTGGAGCACTACCAGGAGTACAACGTCATCTGGAACGGCGAAAACGGCAGGACCATCTTCTTCCAGAACGAGCTGCCCTACGATGCGCCCAACCAGGCCGCCTGGCAGCATGACGGGGTCCTGGGCTGGGCCGGCTACAAGATCGCCGATTCGGTCAAGACCCACGAACTCTGGGGCGGCGGAAGCTACGTTTACAACAACGTCGACCCCACTATCCACGCCACCCGGGGTTTCGAAGTTCCGGTCACGCCCGGAGTGAAGCTTCACGGTCTGCTGACGGTCAATCTCGGCGCAGGGACCCTGGACCACGTCGTCAACGACACCGGCGCGCCGGTCTCGACGGACGCCGTCGGGGTGCCCAGCTACGTCGCCAGCTTCGGCTAAGGCGACGCCGGCGGGCGGGATCCCACGTCCCCGCCCGCCGCACCACCGGCGCGCCAGATCTTTAGCGCGTCGTGGAAGTGGATCCGGCGCCAAAGGTCACCAACAGCGCGGTCCACAACGGGAGCAGCTCACGCAGACGGGGTGGCGGCCTTCGGCCGGCCAAACGGCCGGCCGCTCGCCCGCGGGCCGCCGGTGGCCAGCTTCCGCCCAGGAGCCCTTGTTAGGGTGGACGAATGAAACTTCGCCTCGCCGCCCTGTCCGCTGCCGCCCTCATGATTGCCCTGACGGGCTGCGGCCAGGTGCAGGACGCCGCGAACAAGGCCGTCAGCGACGGCGCGTCCCAGGTCGCCACGGCGGCCGGCAGTGAAGTGAAGAAGCAGGCCTGCGCCCTCGTCGAGGACGGCCTGGTCAGCGTCCAGGACAAGGAACTGCTGGGCGGCCTTGTCGCCGGCGCGGAAACCGCAGGTGCTCCCGCCGAGATCACCACCCCGCTGCGCCAGATCGCCGAGTCAGGCGACCAGGTTCCGGCCGACTCCGTCAAGGCCCTGCAGGACGCCTGCGCCAAGTAGCCCCAGCGCCCGGTGCGTAGCTCCGGTGGCGCGCAGGACAAAGGGTGCGCTTTAGCGCTTGCCCTTCTTCCGGGATCCCTTTCCGCGGCCCTTGTCCGGGTTCGGCGCGTAACGCTGCGCCACCTTGGGCTTCTTGACCGCGGGACCGCGCCGGTCCGGCTTCGGTTCCTTCTTGGGCTTTTCCTGCTGGGCGGAGGGCTGCCGGGAGCTCGCGGCGGTTCGGCCGCGGACAATCCCGATGAACTCCTCGATCACCTCGTCCGTGGTGTCGCTGGGCCAGGCCAGGGCGATTTCCGTGGTGGGTGCACCGGTGAGCTTCCGCGACACGGTGTCCTTGACGTTGAAGTGCCGTGCGACCGACATCGGCAGGATCACCAGACCGGCGCCGGTGGCCACCACTTGCAGCGCCATCTCCGGTCCGCCGAGGTCAGCCACGTCCAGGAACGTCTCCTTCGAGAGGTCCGCCAGGGCCACCTCCTCGAACACGGAGATTTCGTGCCCCTTGGGCGCCACCACCACGGGCTGTTCCTCGTACAGCGGGATGACGCTCAGGCCCTCGCGCTCCACCGGGAGCCGGACGAAGCTGAGGTCCGCGGAACCGTCGCGCAGCACCGTGAGCTGCGCGCCGTCGTCGGACATAAAGGAGTGCAGCGGCACGTCCAGCATCCGTTCTTCCCAGCGCCGGACCCACTTGCCCGGCGTCACGCCGGCGACATAGGCGAAACGCAGCTCCCGCACTGCTGCTTCGGCCGGTTCGGCGGCGGTTTCGTCGGGGGTCTGGGGTGTTTCTTCTGCTGCGGACACATGTTCACAGTACCGCCCGGCCCGGCGCATGGCGGGTGTCAGTGTTCAGTGCCGGTGCCCAGTCAGGCTCTGGCCGGATACCCTTGAAGCATGACCTCTGCAAACTCCCAGTCCATGAAGCCGGCCACCGTTGCCAAGAAGCTTGGCATCTACCTGCCCGCAACACCCCAGGAGTTCCAGGATTCGGTCATCAGCCGCGCCGATTTCGCCGAGCTCCAGGCCAACCCGCCGGAGTGGCTGGCGGAACTGCGACGCAACGGCCCGCACCCCCGCCCGGTGGTGGCGCAGAAGCTCAACGTCTCCATCAGCGGCCTGGCCCGCGGCGGTGTTGAGGAAGCGCTCACGACGGCGGAAATCACCGCGCTGCTGCAGGCTCCCCCGGCCTGGCTGGTCGCCGAACGCTCCACCCACGCCGCCGTCCGCGCCGAGGCCCAGCGGGTCAAGGACGAGGCCGCGAAGAAGGACGCCAAGAAGGCACGCACCGCGGCCGAGTAGCCGCTGCTGCCAGTGCGTGCCCTGCAGCCGTTTCGACGCGTCCGTGCACACTCGACGCTGCGGAACGTCTAGCCGGCAGGGAACCGCCGAAACGGTGAGGCCGACCCGGCGCGGCTAGTCCTGGTGGAGCTGGACGAAGTTCCCGCACCCGTCGTCGAACACCGCCGTGGTGCCGCCGGGACCGTCGGAGGGTCCGCCCTGAAATATCACGCCTTTGGCCGTGAGCCGCTTGAACTCGGCCCGGACATCGGGCACGCCCAGGACAATCGCGGGCATCCCGGCGTCGTGGCAGCCGTTCATGTAGGCGGCCCCGATCGGGTTGTCGCTGGGCTCCAGCAGGAGCCCGGCCGAGCCGGCACCGGCCCCGGCCGGGTCTTTCACGATGAACAGGTTGTGCTCCGGCATGGCCAGGAGACTCTCGAAGCCCAGGATGCCGGTGTAGAACTCGAAGGCGGCGGCGGGGTCCTTGACGTGGATACTGCACATTTTCAGTCGCATGGGCCCTAGGCTACGCCGGGACGGACCCGGGTGTGAACCGGACCCGCCGACCCGGGCTCCCGCCCAGTTCCGGGACCATTGACGGCCCGCCATCCATGGATTCCAATGGAATCAGCGGAACCGCGCCCGCCCGGGGCCGGATCCCCGGAGGTGTTGGAATGCCGATCCTGTTCGAGCCCGCCCCATTCCCGCTGTGGCAATTGTTTGCCCTGGCCGTCCTCGTCGTGTGCGCGTCGGGAGCTTCGGTTTATCTCATCCGGAAGCATTTGGCCGCCGGCAACGACGGATTGCCGGATTCCGTCTTCTGGGACGGTTTCGCCGGGCTCGCCATCGTCGCGCCGGCCGTGATCCTCCCAGCCCTGGCGGCACCGTGGGCCGGCCTGCTGCTCGGGATTCTCGCCGCTGCCGCTGCTGCCGCCTCCTACTTCTGGTCGCCCCGGGTGCTGGGCCGCCGGGAGGCCCGGCGCGCCTCCCGGGACGTCGCCGCCAGCAACGAGGCGGCCGCGGCCCGGCACCGCAGCGTCCTTGTCCGGTGGCAGCGTTATGAACTGGATCCATCGCTGAGCATCGACTACCCCGCCATGAGTGACCCGAGCCGGCCGGAGACCGCGGCCCTGATCCGGGCGATGAAGGCCGCGGAGCGGCTCCGTGGCGGAACGGACGCCGCTTATGCCCCGGCGGTTGACCAGCTGGAGCGGGCCCTCGCCGACGCCGAACGGGCCGCCGGTGTCCGGACAGACCCCCCGGCCCGCCCCGCCGGACTGCCCACTGCGGGTCCGGCGCTCGGCTGACTCTGCGCACTCCGCCCACTGAGTTCCATGTCCCTGCATGCCACGGTCATCCCCGGAAGGAAGCCCCATGACAGACATCACGATCATCGGCAGCGGCAACATGGCCCGGGCGATCGGAACCCGAGCCGTGGCAGCCGGACGCTCGCTGCAGATCCTCAGCCGGTCCCCGGAACACGCGGCCCGGCTCGCGGCCGAGCTGGGCGCTGACGCCACCTCCGGAGGGCTGGGCGATATCCCGGAGGGTGACATCGTGGTCCTGGCCCTCTACTTCGGACCGGCCAAGGAAGTCGCGACGCACTACGGCGACACCCTCAGCGGCAAGACTGTCGTGGATATCAGCAACCCGACTGACCCGGAGACCTTCGATTCCCTCACCGTCGAACCGGGGTCCTCGGCCGCCGAGGAAATCGCCGCCCTGCTGCCGGGCGCACAGGTGGTCAAGGCCTTCAACACCACGTTCGCCGGGCCGCTGGCGGCCGGAGCAACGGGCGGGATGCCGCTGGATGTCTTCATCGCCTCGGACTCCGAGGAGGCAGCCAACGCAGTCGCGTCGTTCGCTGCAGCCGCCGGACTCCGGCCCCTGCGGGTTGGCGCATTGCGGCATGCCCGGGAGCTGGAGGGCTTCCAGCTGCTCGTGATGGCCCTGCAGGCCAACCCCGCGTACGGGGATTTCAACTGGGCCACCGGTCTGAAGATCATCGACTAGCCCGACGCCGGCATCCCCGGCGGGTCCGGAGCCTGCCGGTCCGGGCCCCGCCGGGGCAGAACCTAGAGTTCCACTGTGCCGCTTTCTCCCACGCTCATCCGGCTGTTCGTGACTTTGGACTTGACCCACTGCAGCACAGTCGCGGCGGTTCCGCCCGGGCTGGTCCAGTATTCGGCGGAGTCTGAATCGACGTGCAGCAGCACCACCTCGGGGGTGTCCGGGCCGTCCGGGAACCAGGCTTCCACCATTTGGTTCCAGAGCTCATGGATCTTCTGGCGGTCGGTGACAACCTGAGCCGTTCCGGCCACCGACACCCACTCCGTCCCCTTGCCGAAGGAGACGTTGACGCCCGGGTGCTCCCGGACATGTGCCACCTGGGAGGTGGTGGCTGACGTGAAGAACCACATGTCGCCGTCGTCCAGCACTTCCTGGACGGCCAGCGGCCGGCTGACCAGCGCGCCCGCTTCGTTGACGGTGGTGAACATCCCGATGCGTGAATCGTTGATGATGTCCGTGACTTTGCTGATGTTCTCTGCGTCCGACATGCTGTCACCTCGTTCTGGGTTCCGAACGGGGAAGGTCCCCCTCCCGCCAGCCTATTGGTAAGTGTGCTTACTTTCCAATGGCGGGCGGCAGGGGGACCTCCCCGGGTGCGCAGTTGCGGGGGCCTAGTAACCCCGCGGCAAGACCTTGCCCTTGAAGAACTCCGGGCGGATCTTGTACATGACCAGCATGAGCACCACACCGAGCAGGATCACCCCCATGCCCAGGATGAATACGAGGCCGATCCCGCCGACGGAGGATCCGGACCCGTAGGCCGGGTCCATGGAGTCATAGGCGGTCTTGAAGAACATCACCAGCAGGATGACGCCACCCAGGAGCGGGGAGAGGAACTTGAAGAAGAACGCCCGTGCCCCGCTGAAGGCCTCGGCCCGGAAGAACCAGACACAGGCCAGGGCGGTGATGCCGTAGTAGAAGCAGATCATCATGCCGAGCGCCGTGATCGTGTCCCACAATGCGTTCTCGGAGGTGGTCCGGGTGATGACATAGAACCCCGCGGCGGCGATGGCCGCCGCGATGGTGGCGTAGCTCGGGGACTTGAACGTGGGGCTGATCCTTCCGAATTTCGTGGGCAGCGCCTTGTAGTGCCCCATCGCCAGCAGCGTCCGGGCCGGCGAGACGAACGTCGACTGCAGCGACGCGGCCGAGCTGCTCAGGATGGCCAGGGACATCAGGATGGCGAACGGGCCCATCACCGGTCCGGCGAGGACGGCAAAAATGCTGCCCTGGTTTTCCGGGTTTCCGGCTCCGAGACCTTCCTGGCCGACGCCGGCGAACGTCAGCGTCGCCAGCGCGACGGTCATGTAGATGATCACGATGACGAGCACGGTGACGGTTGCCGCGCGCCCCGGGGTCTTCTCCGGGTTGCGGGTTTCCTCGTTCATGGTCAGGGTGACGTCCCAGCCCCAGTAGATGAAGATCGAGAGGGAGACGCCGGCGGCAAAGGCCGAGAAGGATTCGACGGCGAACGGGTTGAACCACTCGGGGGTGATTGCCGTGGCATCGAAGGCCGTGCCGTTGGCGACATGGCTGAAAGCGGCGACAGCAAACCAGCCGAGCACCAGGAGCTGGAACGCCACCAGCACATACTGCACACCCTTGGTGGTTTCCATGCCGCGGTAGGAGATCCAGCAGGCCAGCGCAATGAACACCAGGGTGGTGGCGATGTTCAGCGGCAGGTTCAGGGTCAGGTCGGCCAGTTCGGGGTTGCCGAACAGCTGGGCCAGCATCAGGTAGAAGAAGTCCACGGCCACTGCTGCCAGGTTGGAGAGCACAATGATCGTCGCCGCGATCAGCCCCCAGCCGCCCATCCAGCCGATCCATGGGCCGAAGGCTCGCGATGCCCAGGTGAAGGAGGTTCCGGCGTCGGGCATGGCGTTGTTCAGTTCCCGGTAGCCGAAGGCCACCAGCAACATAGGAATGAAACCCACCAGGAAGATGGCCGGCAACTGGACCCCGACTTCGGCAACAGTCGGGCCCAGGGCCGCGGTCAGCGTGTAAGCCGGGGCAATACATGAGACACCGATGACGACGGCGCCGATCAGGCCGACCGATCCGGCTTTGAGTCCCTTGGCGCTCAGTCCTGCGTGGGTATCGTGCGAGGCCTTGGCCGCCGCGTGTTCGGTGCTCATTGGTGTGCCTCTCCGGACTTGTCATTCGACGTTGAATGGTTCTGGTGCTTCAGTTCGTAGCCACTGGGCACCACGAGCATCGGCACCGGCAGGGCGCGCAGGATCCGGTTCGCGGTGCTGCCCAGGAAGATGGAGCGGGCCTGGGCCAGGCGGCTGGAACCGATCACCAGGACTTCGCCGTCCTCCCAGTCGAGGTCGTCCACGGCCTCTTCGATGCTCCGTCCCTGTGCGACGGCGACGTCCGTCACGGCCGCCAGCTGGACACCGGCCTGGTCCACCGGCGCGGCTGCCGCGACGGCCTTCTCCGCGTACTCGCGGGCGGCCTCGGCCGCGTCCGCCGAGTTACCGCCGTCGAGCGCTAGCAGGGACACCACCCGCAACGGGACCTTCCGGTTCGCCGCCATTCCGACGGCGAAGTCGAGCAGCTTTTCGGCACCGGCCCTGGTTCCGAGGCCGCAGCTGATCCGGGTCAGGGCCTCCTTGCGGTGGTAGCCGTGGGGCGCGAGGGCCACCGGAACGGTGGAGGCGTGGAGCAGGGCGCTGGCGACAGAACCGATGGTGAACCGCTTGAAGAGCCCGCTGCTGGTGGCCCCGATGACAAGGACGTCCGCCCCCAGTTCCTCGGCTGCCTCGATGAGTGCCTGCGCATCGGAGTCGCCGCTGCGGATATGCGCCTCCGCAGGGACATCGGCCGGAACGAGGGCGAGGGCCTCGTCGAGCCATTCGCGTGCCTGTTCGTTCAGGAGGGTCTCGAAACCGGCTTTGGGTGCGTGCGCGGCGCCGAACTGCTGGACTTCGGGCACCACCAGCACGAGATCCAGGCTGGCACCGCGGCCACGTGCCAGCGATACGGCCAGGTTGACGGCATCATGGCCCCTGGCATTGGCGGAATACCCCACTACGTAACGCATCTGGCCGATCCTTTCTGAACTGTTGGGCTTGTTAGTTGGAAGCGCCGGGCTAATTGGAGGCCACGGAGGTACGGTCTGCCGCCGCGACGATCCGGGCCGCCGTGCGGCGCCCCATCCGGACCGCGCCGTCGACGTGCTGGTAGCCCTCGGCCGCGAGGTCGGAGCAGGCCCAGTAGATGGGGCCGACCGGCGCGTGCTGGTCTTTGCCGTAGCGGTGCAGACCGCCGAGGTCGTAGCTGGCGGCGTAGGCGCCGCGGGTCCACTCCTCCGAACCCCAGTCGGATTCGTAGTAGACCTCCGGCTCGAGGGCCTTGTCCCCCAGGAACCCGGCCATCGATTCGAGGATGGCCCGGCGGCGGTCCTCGGCGCTGAGCTCAAACATGGCATCGGCCTTCTCATCCGAGACGAATCCGACCAGCGTGCCGCGGGAGTCCTCGTGGTTGGTGTTGTCGTAGACCTCCTGGACCAGGGCGCCGGCACCGAAGCAGGTTCCGGACAGGCCGTCCTCGCGCCAGAACGGGCTGCTGTAGACGGCGTGCACCTTGATGACCAGGCCGAGTGACTGGTGCTGGTGCATCTGGTGCTGGCGGCGCGGCAACGGCGGGTTGAAAGAGACCCGGGAGTACAGATTCGGCGGCACGGCCATGATGACAAAGCGTGCGTTCACCGTGGCGCGTTCGGAAACTGCGGTCACGGCGTGGCCTCCCGCGTTTTCCCCTGCGGAGTCAGCTCGCCAGTTGATGGTGCGTACCGGGCTGTCCAGCACGACGTCGTCGCCCAATTCTTCGGCGAGCAGCAGGGAGACCTGCTGCATTCCGCCGATGACTCGCTTGTCGAGGATGAAGTCCTCGTCGGTCAGGTGCGAGAAGGATCCGGCGGAGGCCGCCATCAGCACTGCCTGCAGGGCGGAGAAGGCGTGGGCGGGCTTGGTCAGCATGCCGCCGGCAATGAAGAGGCCGATGTTGTTGCAGGCTTCCTCGTCCGAGGAGTTCGCGCGCAGCCAGTGATGGAAGGAAATGGTGTCCAGTTCGCGGGCCTTGGGGTGCGCCCACGGCTCCGTGGGGCCGATCTCGGCGGCGAGGGAATCCAGCAGGGCGGTGAGCTTGTCCATTTCGGCGGCGGTGGTCTCGCTGACCGGGAAGGAGTCGCCCGTGTACAGGGTGCGCTTGCCGTCGGCGCCGATATAGACGGATTCGCCTTCGCGGTAGCGGGAGTAGGTCTTCAGGCCAAGTTCATCGAGGAGCGCCAGCAGTTCGGTCTGGTCCGGCGAGACCCACTGGCCGCCGATTTCAAGCATGGCGCCGTCGATCGTGTCGGTCCAGGTGCGGCCGCCGACGCGGTCGCGTGCCTCGAGGACGGCCACACTGAGGCCCGCCTTCTTCAGTTCGCGGGCTGCGGTCAGCCCGGCGGGGCCGGCTCCGACGATGACGACGTCGCGGTCAAGTTCCAGCATGATGTCCTCTCTGCGGCCGCTGAAGTGATGCGGACCACTAAATGAATGCCGTTCATTTAGAATTTACTATAGACCCTTCCGATGCATCAGGGAAGACCTCCTGCGCATGAAATTCCGCCGGTAAAGTCCCCGTAAAGTAGGGGCACAATGGGAGCACCCCAGGACAGCGACAGCAGAAAGGCCAGCAATGCCGGCATCAACCAGCGCCCCTGCAGATCCGCACAGGCACGACGCGAAGCCCCGCCGGAGAGTGGGCCGGCCTGCCGCTGCCGTGCTTGACCAGGACGGCATTACCCTGGCGGCGCTGCAGCTCATCGGGAAGAGCGGATATGACGGATTCACCATGGCGGCGCTGGCCCGGACCCTGAACGTGGCGCCGTCGGCGCTGTACAACCACGTCTCGTCCAAACGGGACGTCCTGGTCCTGGTCCAGGACCATTTGACGTCCTTCGTGGATGTGTCCGCCTTCGACGCCGAACCGTGGGACCGGGCGGTGCGCAGCTGGGCCTGGAGCTACCGCGATGTGTTCTCCAAACACACGCCCCTGATCCCGGTGATCGCCGTGCTGCCGGTGACCGATGCACCCAAGACGCTGGCCATGTACGAGGCTGTCAGCGCCGGCTTCAGCCGCGCAGGCTTCCCGCAGGAGCGCATCATTTCGGCGATCGTGGCCCTGGAGTCCTTCATCTTCGGCTCGGCCTACGACGTCACCGCGCCGGCGGACATCTTCGACTCCGGAAGCATGGCGGAATCGACGCCGAACTTCACGGCGGCCGTGGCCCGCCTGGCCGATCAGGGGCACGAAAACCAGGCCGACGTGGCCTTTGAACTAGGCCTGGAGGCGCTCATCGCCGGATTCGGGGCCCTGCGGGGGTAGACTGGCCGGCTCCGCAGGCCGGAGCAGCCCGGTTATGGCGGCTGCCCGCAGTCCCCGCCGGTCAGGACCGGAGCGATGCGTCCCAAAACTGGGCCAGTTCAGCAGCCGGAGGCCTTAGTGACCGGGGAGCTAAAAAGAAAGAACCCCGGTCCGAAGACCGGGGTTCTAATGCGTGCGCGAGGGGGGATTTGAACCCCCACGCCCTTTCGGACACTGGCACCTGA
>CALMVY010000255.1 GCA_937873245.1 uncultured Arthrobacter sp.
GCTTTCCAACCACGAAACATGCAGGCGACCGCCGCGCGGTCCGCGGGTTATAGCTGTCCCGCCGCCGTGGTCACCCCTGCGCGGTAGCGTAGGGCTGTGCCTGAAACGCTGCAGCCCGTGCCCCAAAAACCGGAGTCCCTGACCGTGGGCGAACTCTCCGAGCCGGAACTCCTTGCCCGGATCTTTCCGCGGCTCCACGGCGGGGACAGCAGTGCCCTGATCCTGGGCCCGGGCGATGACGCCGCCATCGTCGCCGCGCCGGACGGCCGGGCCGTCCTCAGCATCGACACGCAGGTGGCGGACCAGGACTTCCGGCTCGAGTGGAACAACGGCTACCGGACCACCGGCTACGACGTCGGGTGGAAGGCCGCCGCGCAAAACCTCAGCGACATCAACGCCATGGGTGCCCGCGCCACGTCCCTCGTGGTCAGCCTCACCATGCCGCCGGAAACCCGCGTCGCCTGGGTGGAGGACTTCGCCGACGGGCTGTCGGCAGCGATCCGGGAGCTGGGCGCCCCGGACTGTGCCGTGGCCGGCGGCGACCTTGGCCGGGGCCGCGAACTGGCCGTCAGCGTCGCGATCCTCGGCACCCTCGACGGCCGGGCCGCGGTGCTGCGCTCCGGCGCCCGCCCGGGGGACACCCTGGCGCTGGCCGGCACCGTGGGACGCGCCGCGGCGGGTCTCGCGCTGCTGGAATCGGCAACCCCGGTCGAGGCGCTGAGCCGGGAGCAGCGCGGGCTGCTGGACACCCAGTGCCGGCCCCTGCCGCCGCTCGCGGCCGGCCCGTTGGCCCGGGACTCCGGGGCTACGGCCATGATGGATATTTCCGACGGGCTGGTCCGCGACGGCAACCGGATGGCGTCCGCGAGCCACGTGGTCCTGGACCTGGACGCAGCGGTACTGAAGGAACTGGCGGCTCCGCTCCTGCCTGCCGCCGGACTGCTCGGCACGGATCCGATGGCCTGGGTCCTCGGCGGCGGAGAGGACCACGGGCTGCTGGCCACATTCCCCCCGGACGTTCAGCTGCCTCACGGTTTCACTGCGATAGGCTCGGTAGAAGCCCCTGCACCAACGGACAGCACGGGCGTCAAAATAGCGGGCAGGCCCGCTGACACTGTGGGATGGGATCACTTTGCAGACTAAAATTGCCGCCAACGCGCAAGCGATGAAGCGGTGGTTGAGCAAGGCAGAAACAACGCTTGGAAACCACAGCGACCGCCTGAACGCCATCAACATCTTCCCCGTCGCCGACGGCGACACCGGCACCAACCTCTACCTGACGGTGCGCGCCGCCGCCCGGGCACTCCAGAGCCTGGATACCGCCGCGTTGCCCCAGATCAGCGCAGATTCGTCAGTGCATTCGTTCGGCCCGCCGGATCCGGCCCAGAACGACGTCGGCGCCGTCCTCGCCCAGGCAGGCCAGACCGCCATGGAACAGGCGCGCGGCAACTCCGGGACCCTGTTCGCCGTCTTCCTCTGCGCCGCGGCCGAGCCCCTCGCAGGCCACCACCGGTTGAGCGCGCCGCTCCTGGCCGCCGCTCTGAACCGCGCCCAGCTCCGGGCCTGGTCCGCGTTGAGCGACCCGGTACCCGGAACCATGCTCTCCGTGATGGAAGCCGCCGCCCGCGCCGCGGCCGCCGTGGACTCGGCACACGACGGCGACGACAGCAACCACACCCTTGGCCTGGCCCTTGACGCCGCAGTGAACGCCGCCGTCGCCGCAGTGGTGCGCACAGAAGACCAGCTGGAGGCGCTGCACAACGCCCATGTGGTGGATGCCGGCGGCGTCGGGATGCTGCTGATCCTCGACTGCCTCCGCTCAGCGGTCCTCGGCGAGGAACTCCAGGCCCAGCTGCTGGACGGCCTGCACGGCTACGACGTCCAGGACCCGCACATCCACGCCGGCATGCCGCGGGACGAGGGCGTCGAAGTCATGTGCACCATCACGCTCTCCCCGCTCGACGCCGCCATGATGCGCCAGCGGCTCGACGAAATGGGCGACTCCGTCATCATGAGCCAGGTCGGCGGGGCAGCCGACGCGGCCGGCGCCTACCGCTGGCGTGTCCACGTCCACGTGTCGAACGCCGAACCGGCCGTGGCCATGATCCGTTCCCTCGGTGCGCCCTCGGACATCAGCATCAGCGAGCTTGCCGTGCCGGACGCCGAACCCCGCGACGCCGAAATACAGGACGCAGAATCACAGAGCACTGGCGCCCGTGAACCCGCAGGACAGGCCGCCGACGGACATGAACGCTGAACCGAACAACGCCGGACTGCCTAGCGCTGAACTGCCCAGCGCCGAACTTCACGTCGGGCTGGAGCGCCGGATTGGGAAACGTTCCGCGGCGGTCATTGAAAAGCACCTCGGCATCACCACCGTCGGCGGGCTGCTGAACTATTTCCCCCGCCGCTACCTGAACCGCGGCGAACTCACTCCCATCAGCGAGGTCCCGCTGGATGAGGAAGTGACCCTCATTGCCCGCGTCGTCTCCAGCAGCACCCGGGCCATGCGCGCCCGCCGCGGCTCAATAACCGACGTCGTGATTTCCGACGACGCCGCGGCCCCGGGCGCCGGGATGGGCCACGGTACGCTGAAGGTGAGTTTCTTCAACGGGTTCCGCGCCAAAGCCGAGCTGCAGCCGGGCCGCCGTGCCCTCTTCTCCGGAAAGATCACCCGCTACGCCGGCGCCCTGGGGCTGACCAACCCCGAGTTCCAGCTGCTGGACGAGGACCCGGACATCCCGGGCATGGACCCGGAGAAGCTCGCCGCCATGCCCATCCCGGTGTACCCGGCCACCGCCAAGCTGACCAGCTGGTCCATCCAGAAGGTCGTTGCCACG
>CALMVY010000256.1 GCA_937873245.1 uncultured Arthrobacter sp.
CCCTCGACTGGATTGCGCTGGCAATCTTCCTATCACCCCTCGCATTGGCGTCGTTCCTGTGAGCGCCGGTCAGACCATCGCCGCGCTTCAAGGCGCAACCGCTCCAATGGGAACCATCGCCTACGAGAAGGGTGACATTGACGCACCGTTGCTCGCCGCGTGGAACGAGCGCCAGAAGGCCCTTGCCGCCATTGAGACGATCGGGCGTTTCTATGACGGCGACACGGTTGCGCCCTCGAAAATGATTGTGTTCGATATGCTGGAGAACAGCATTCCGAAGATGCCAGCCCGCACAGCCAAGGGGCTTATGGCAAAACTGTGGATTGCGTTGGCCCACTCCGGCCCCGTTTGCCGCAGCGAGGAGCTTATGGCGGAGAGCGACAGCATTCGCCGCGCCGACTTTGCCGAGGTCGAGAGCTTCGCGGAACGCATGGACTTTGACCAGCAGGTTATCTTCCAAGCAATCCGCGACATTCGCCGGTTCCTCAATATCGAACAGGGGGCCGAGTAATGACCCGCCTCGCAACCGTGGGGGGCGCTTCGGCGCTCCCCTTACACATCGCCTTGTCGGTCATTCCGAGCCTTCCCCGCCCATTGCTTGCGCGCTTCGTGGAGCGAGCGATCGAGCGGTTGGACGCATCGGACGGCGACCCCGATCTTGAGGACGACGACCCCGCCGAGGACACGCACGACGCCGAGGCATAAAGCACCCTTCCGCCTAGCGCCGGATCCCCCCGCTGGCGCTGCACAGGCCCCTGTCAGGCTTCGGCACATACCCCGCAAGGTCATAGTGCATCCTCCCTGATTGCCTTGAGCAGCGCGGAGGCTTCGCGTCGGACGGCCACGGCCTCATGCGTCCAAGCCCCATGCCGGTAGCTACCGTTACGCTTGCCCGAAGGCGCGCCGGAGCCTTTGCCGCAGCCATGCAAGCGACACCGAGGCCGATTCTTCACGGCGGGCGATTGGCAAGGCGTCCCCGCCCGCGTCCGGGCCAGGCAGCGAGGGGCGCGGAGTAAGCGCGCCTCCATCGGTTCCGTGGGCTTGGCCTCCAATCGGCCCCTGCCCCCCGGTAATGAGCGTTTGTTGCCGCTGGTCGCGTTGATCGACATACACCACCTGAATTGTTTGATTGACCTGCTTGGGTTGAATCTTGCCCTGGAGCCGCGCCATGCGTTCCAGCCCATCGCCGTATGCCCGGACCGTCTTTGCGAGGATCGCCCGCGAGCGGTCGTCCGCATAGCTGTGCGAACATTGCTCCCCGACCTTCATCGCAGAGAAATGCAGGGCGACGAGCTGCGCGGCGTAAGCGGCTTGAGCTTCGTTCTCCGGCTGCATGGAGTGAACCATTGCAACCATGGCGTTGAAGGCTTCCTCATTGGGAAACCACGCATTGCGTTTCTCGTCCCAGACGTTCTCCGGCAGTAGCTTGGACAGGCGGTCGAGAAAATGATTCATAACCGCGCCGTGGCGCGTGCCGAACGACTGGAATAGCAGGGCTTCCCATGCGTCCGCGTCCTCATCCCGATACGGGCTGGCAAAATGCCAGTTCTTGCCGCGCTTTTCGATCACGATGCGCGGCGCGCATGGGCGTTCGTAATGGTCGAGGGTGGCGAGCTGCGCCATCTCTTTCAGGCCAACGGCCATTTTCTTTTTGTGTTTTCTAGCCACGCTCGGACACCATGAGAGTCCAATACAGATCGCCTTCTAGGGGCTTCTTGCCTTGCCGCTTCCAAGCGCCATCCTTGTAGAACGCGACGCCCGCCTGATTGTAATTCCCCCCCTCGTCCCGACGATACATCAGCGACACCGAGGCAGATGGCGGGGGCGCGACCGTGGCCGGACGCAACTCGAATCGCATTCCCGGCAAGCCGACCACATGGAATGTCCGAACCGGAGGCCCGCAACTTTCGGCATCCTCGGCTCCAAGTTTGCCGACTGCCCCCATGAAAGCGTCCCGCAGTGTTGACCGCGCCTCAGTCATATCCAGCCCCAATCATCATCGAGCAGCGGCGGGCCATCGCCCGCATCGTCATCTTCGGCGGCGGGACCTACGCGGCCGCCCACCTGGGATCCTGGATGGCCGGCATCGACTCACCCCCCAAGCATCCGATTGATCTGATCGCCGGGCTGGTCAAGGGCCGCGTGCCGTGGCCCGTCCAGTCCACCGTCGCGGCCGCCGTCATGGCCGGCGTGGTTCTGGTCCTGGCCGTCGTCGTGCTCGTGGCCTGGAGGAAGGGTGCCTCCAAGCGTGCCCGGGTAGATAAGGCCGCCCGGTACCTGGGTCGAGGGAAGTCCTTGGCTGCGTTCTCCGAGAAGGGCGCGAAAACGACGGCGGATCGGCTGGGCGTGACCGGCACGCCGGGCATCGTGGTGGGCAAGGTTGTCTCCACCGGCCAGACGTTCATTCAGTCCTGGGAAGACCTCAGCCTCGATATCTGGGGTCCCCGGACCGGTAAGTCCACCTCACGGGTGATGCCCGCGATCCTGGACGCGCCGGGTGCTGTGGTGTCGACCTCGAACAAGCGCGACGTGGTGGACGGCACCCGGGGCGTCCGGGAGGCAACCGGCCCGGTGTGGGTGTTCGATCCGCAGAAGATCGCGCAGGAAGAAGCGCAGTGGTGGTGGAACCCGCTCTCCTATGTCACGGACGAAGAGAAGGCGTACAAGCTCACGCAGCACTTTTCAGTCGGGTCACGGGTCCCGGGGTCCAAGCCCGATGCCTACTTCGACCCCAAAGCCGAAGACATCCTCTCCTCGTACTTCCTCGCGGCCGCGCTCGGTGAACTTCCCATCACACAGGTTTATCTGTGGGTGACGGAGCAGGTGAACCGGGAACCGATCAACATCCTGAAAGAGCATGACTACGAGCTGCAGTACAAGGGCCTGGAGTCCACGCTGGAACTCGCCGACAAACAGCGCGACGGTATCTTCGGCACCGCCGAGAAGATGATTCAGTGCCTCAAGTCCAGGAACACGCTGCGCTGGGTCGCTCCGATGGGTGGCGCGACGGTTGCCACGGATGCCCGCCGGCAGTTCAACCCGCACGCTTTCGCTGCCTCTCAGGAGACGATCTACATCCTCTCCAAGGAAGGGGCCGGCTCAGCGTCCCCGCTCACCACAGCGTTGACGGTGGCGATCGCTGAGGCAATGGAGGAACGGGCCGAACGCAGCGGCGGCCGTCTGCCCAAACCTGCACTGTTTGCCCTGGATGAGTTGGCCAACGTCGTCCGCTGGGCAGCCCTGCCGGATCAGTTCAGCCACTACGGGTCCAAGGGCCTGATCGTCATGGGCATCCTGCAGTCCTGGTCTCAAGGTGTCGAGCTGTGGGGCGAGGCGAACATGCGGAAGATCTGGTCGGCCGCGAACGTCAAGGTCTACGGCGGCGGCGTCGCTGAAGAAGGCTTCCTCCGGGCGCTCTCGGACCTGATCGGGGACTACAGCTACACCAACGTCTCCGTCTCCTCCGGAAAGTCCGGCTCCAGCCGTTCCCGGCAGGAGGGTAAGGAGCGCATCTTCGACGTCTCCAACCTCGCGGAGCTCGACCGGGGCCGCGCCGTCGTCCTCGCCTCCGGCGCCCCCGCCACACTGGTCCGGACAATGCCCTGGTACACCGGCCCGCATAAGGACGCCGTGGAGGCGTCCATCAAGAAGTACAGCCCGAGGCCCGAAGAAGAGGCCGTCCCGGTTTCTGCCGCACCGGCCGTTAATCCCTGGGTCACGGAGTAAGGAAGCAATCACACTCATGGCAGATGATTTCGGATTGTTCGATACGGATACTCCCGCCCCCAGCCCCGGAACAAGCGAGGACGAAAAGTCGGAGAAGGCGCCGGAGCTCGTTTACGGCACGGCCGAAGAGTTCCTTCATGAGCAGCTGCTTCCAACGTATGTTCGCAGCATCACGGGGAAATCCGCGAAGTGGTGCATCGAGTGGTACTTCCACCCCGAAGCTGTCTCACGTGTTGCCGCCTTGTGGCGTTCCTGGGAGCATCTGCGCCTCGATGCTGCCACCGGCATGAGCGTCTGGTGGCGGGATCATGCAGACCATCACATGGGCGTCCTGTTGAACCCACAGGGTCCGTTCTATAACTGCGACATGAAAGAACATCGCGACCCCGATCATCTGGAGCCAAAGAAAGCACCTGACGGATGGTTCCGGGATGCACGGAAGCAAGCACGCTAGTACGGGGCGTAGCGCATGCCGGGTTCGGCGGTTTGGCCTGCGCCGGCCGCATCCGTTCCTGTTCGGCGGGCGGTTGAGCTCGGGCGTTCGGCTATGCCGGCCGGGCCGCCGACGTGGGAGGCCAGACGGTCAACGGAAGCGGCGGCGCTGATTCCGGCGCTGACCGGAACGCCTGCACGTGCAGGGGCCGCCTCTGCGGCTTTGAGGTCCACCGCGCGCAGGACCTTGCTGCTGCGGGCCAGGTCCCAGGCGAAGGCGATGAACGCCACGGTGTAAGTGCCTGCGGCCAGGAGCATGAACAGCTCGCTGTATTGGCCCATGGTTTCGTTGATGTCCGGCATTAGTGCTCCTTCGGTGAGCGGGCAGGGACGTTGACGGCGTCGGTCGCGTGGGGCTCGGCGAGGTTCCAGCGGGCCATGAGCCGGGCGCGGATGGCGGCGGCTTCGGGTGCGAGCCGGTGGTCTTCGCCGCGGGCCAGCAGCCCGTATTCGATCATGGTTCGACCGTCCTCGTGGGCGCCGGCGCGGAGCCACACGCGGCGGCGGTTCACGTAAAGGGACACGATCAGCCCGGCGACGGCGATCAGTGAGAAGATCAGGACCCCGTCCTGGCCCGGGACTGTGCGGATGTCCACCCCGATGTAGCGTTTGAGCCCGTCAAAGCTGATCGAGCCTTTGCCCTCCGGGAGGGTGTAGCTCTGCCCGGCGTCCAGGACAATCCCGCCGGCCGGCAGATCCCGGCCGTTGAGCTGGGTCAAGGTCTTTACGTCCAGGTTGTAGACGTTCTGGGGTTTGCCTGTATCGAGCCCGAGATCACCGTAGTACGAGTTCAGGTTCAGTTGCGGGTTCAGCGGGTCCGGGTCGAAGCTGTAGGACACACCATCCTGGTTCTTGATGGCCGAGGGCAGGAAGAACCCGACGAAACCCAGCTGGGAGGGCGAGGCGTCCGGGACCTTGAGGACAATGGTGGAGGTGTACACGGCGTCGTTGGGGACGGATACGACAGGGCCGCTGAACGCGGTGTTACCGTCCCCGTCTTTGACGGTGACGATGGGTGCATAACCGTTGCCGACGAGGAAGATGCCGGTTCCGCCGAAGTAGACCGGTTCGTTGACTTTCAGGACCTGCTGCTGCGGGGCCGCGTCCGGGCTGTTCCGGGTCGTCAGGGAGGCTTTGAAATCGATGGGCTGGCCGAACTGCCGGGTGGATTCGCGGTCGAAACGGACGTCGAACTTGTCCAGGGTGACGGCGAAGGGATCCAGCCAGGAGGTCTGGAAGTTGGTGCCGGGGGTGAAGTTGTCGTAGCCGACGAGGGTGTTGACGAACGTGTCGCCTTCGATGATGATTTTTTGGCCCCGGTAGCCGAACAACCCGCCGACCGCGACGCTGACCAGCACGCCGATCAGGGCGGTGTGGAAGAGGAGGTTGCCGACTTCCCGCAGCAGCCCCCGTTCGGCTCCGAGGGAGGGGCATCGCGCCGTCGGCGTCGCGGATGTCGACGCGGTAGCCGCGTTTCTTCAGTACTGCGGCTGCGTCCCGGACGGCGTCGCCCGGGCCGACAGCGGCGTCTGCCGGCAGCGCGAGCGTGCCGTATTCGGGCAGCCGGGACAGCCGCCGGGGGGTGCGCGGCGGGGCTGAGCGCCCGGCCTTCCAGTGGGCCCTTGCCCTGGGTATCACGCAGCCGATCAGGGAGGTGAACAACAGGATGTAAATCGCGGAGAACCACGCCGAGGAATAGACATCGAAGAGCTGGAGGGAGTCCAGGATCTTTCCGTACTCCGGGCGGTCCTTGATGTACTGGGTGACCACGGCGGGGTTCGCCGGGCGCTGCGGGAACAAAGAACCCGGGACCGCGACCACGGCCAGCAGCAGCAGCAGAAAGATTGCTGTCCGCATGCTCGTCAGCTGGGTCCAGGCCCAGCGCAGCATCCCGGCGGGACCCAGCGGCGGCGGGACCGGCGCTGCCGGGGCGTCGGGTAGGGACATCGCTGCCTTCCAGTCGGGGTGTCAAGGGCGGGAAACCCCGCAGTTCTACCTTACGTAGAATTAGTACAAGTGGGTGGCCGGCGCTTCGCCACCCCCCTTCCTGATAATATCGCCTGAAGACGATTGAACCGATTCCGGTTGAAACCTGAGCCTGGGTGTGGCGTGAAAACGGCACCCCGGGCAGGGGCGGTTCCCGCAGCCCGAAGGACAGGTGCGCGGCGTCCCGGACCACCCCTCCACGTCATACGAGGAAGCTATTTGATGAACACTCCACCCGGCGGCGGCAGCCTGACCCGGCGCAGCATCTTTACCGGTCTGGCGGCTGTGGCCTCCCTTGGCCTGGCCGCCTGCGCCGGACCCGATCCGCTCGCCCAGCAGGCGGCGGCAGGGGATAACAAGAACTACATTGCCGGTGACGGATCGGTGCAGGAATACGCCGAGGAGACGCGCGGCGCTCCGGTGGCCTTGAATGCGAACCTCTATGACGGCACGCCCGTCAGCTCCAGTGACTGGTCCGGCGCGGTCACGGTACTAAATTTCTGGTACGCAGCCTGCGCCCCGTGCCGGGTCGAGGCCCCGCACCTGGAATCGCTGTACCAGGAGTTCGCTCCGCAGGGAGTTTTGTTCTACGGGATCAACGTCCGGGATGAAAAGCCGACGGCGGAGGCCTTTGAGCGGACCTTCGGCGTGACGTATCCGAGCGTGCAGGACAAGGACGGGAAGGTGTTGCTCGCCATGACCCGCTTCGTTCCGCCCCAGGCGGTCCCGACGACCCTCGTGCTGGACAAAGAGGGCCGTGTCGCTGCAAGAATCCTGGGTGGACTGGACAAGAGCACCCTGAAAGCCCTGATCACTTCCACACTTGAGGCCTAGGAAAAGCTATGACGCTCCCGGCCTGGCGTCCCGGAGGGGGCGGTACGCTGAGGGTTCCCGAACTGTCCGGCCGCCTGCGCAACATCGGTAACGCCGACCGCGCCGGGGCGGCACGAGGAAGGCTGGTCCATCATGACAGTGCAGTTGCCTGAGAGTTCCCTTGCTCTTCTGCGTGAGGGGTACACGTTCATTTCGAGCCGGTGCGACCGGTTCGACACCGATCTGTTCCGCACCAGGCTGATGCTGCGCCCTGTCGTCTGCCTGCGCGGGGCGGAGGCGGCAGAGTTCTTCTACGGCGGAGACCGGTTCGGACGCAAGGGGGCCATGCCCCGCTCCGCCCAGCACCTGCTGCAGGACACCGGCAGCGTGCAGTCCCTCCAAGGTCCTGCCCACCGGCACCGGAAACAGCTGTTTCTTGACCTGATGAACAAGGAATCGGTGGAACGCCTCGGCCATGCCTTCGACACCGAATGGCACTCCGCGGCGGAGCGGTGGCTGCGCGGGGGCGAAGTGGTACTCCACGACGAGCTGCCCCGGATCCTCACCGCAGCCGCCTGCCAGTGGGCCGGAGTGCCGGCAAACCCGGCGACAGTAAGCCGCCGCACCCGGGAACTGAGCCTGATGATCGAAAAGGCCGGCGCGGTCGGTCCAGCGAACTGGTATGCGCGGTGGCGCCGCCGCGCCACCGAAAAATGGGCCGCCGACTGCATCGGCACCATCCGCCGGAGCGGCCCGGCCGCGGCCAGGGACACGCCTGCCGCCGTGATCGCCTTCCACACCGACGAACACGGCAACGCTCTCCCGGCTGACACCGCGGCGGTGGAACTTCTCAACCTGCTCCGGCCCATCGTGGCTGTCAGCCGCTTCATGGTCTTCGCAGCCGTCGCCCTGCAGCAGCACCCGGAGTGGAAGGACATCCTGCGCGCAGGCCAGGACGCGGACCTGGAGTGCTTTGCCCAGGAAGTCCGCCGGTACTACCCGTTCTTCCCCTTCGTCGGCGGCACGGCCCGGGAACCACTGGAATGGAAGGGCCACACCTTCAAAGCAGGGCAATGGGCCCTGCTGGATCTGTACGGCACGAACCACGACGGCCGAATCTGGAAGGATCCGGAGAGCTTCGACCCTGCCCGGTTCCGTGCCTGGCAGCCGGACCCCCACACCCTTGTTCCACAGGGTGCCGGCGACCCGGCGGCTGGGCACCGCTGCCCCGGTGAGGACATCACCGTTGACCTGATCCGACGGGGCATCCGGGCACTGGCCGCGGAGACCGGCATGACCGTGCCCGCCCAGGACCTGAGCGTCGACCTTACCCGGATGCCCGCGCTGCCCCGAAGCGGTTTCATCCTCTCAGGACGCCCCGGACCGCACTGACACGGCTCCGCACATACCCCTGCCGCGGCGCCATACGCGCGCTGGCCCCGGACCTGCACGCGGAACGCCATGAAGGTTGCGGCTGGCACATATCACCGACTTTGGATATCATCGGTGTATGACGATTGATACGAAGAGCGGCACCCGGCTGGAACCGGCCGCCGCACTGTTCCATTCCTTGGCGGACCCGGCCCGGCTGGCCATCGTAAAACGCATCGCCCAGGGCGAAGTCAGGGTCGGAGACCTCACCCAGGTATTGGGTCTGGCGCAGTCCACGGTCTCCGCGCATGTGGCCTGCCTGCGGGACTGCGGCCTGGTGACGGGCCGGATGGAGGGCCGGAAGGTGTTCTATTCTCTGACCCGCCCTGAACTGATCGATGTCCTGGCGCAGGCCGAGATCCTTCTGGCCGCCACGGGCAACGCCGTGAGCCTGTGCCCGACTTACGGCGACGCCTCCCGCGCTGCCGAAACCACCAAAGAGGAGGAACTGTGAGCGACGCGTGCGGATGCGGCGATGACAAGCCCGCAACAGAAGACGGCAAGGAAGAGGCCGAGGGCTTCTGGCAGGTAACCGAGATCCGCGCGGCCGCAGTCTCCGGCGGGCTGCTCCTGGTGGCATGGATTGCTTCGCTGCTGGACGCGCCCGAGTGGGTCACCCTGCCGCTGGAGGCCGCGGCGCTGCTGGTCGCGGCGTGGACGTTCGTTCCCTCAACCCTGCGCCGGCTGGCCAAGGGCAAGATCGGTGTCGGCACGCTGATGACGATCGCGGCCGTAGGCGCGGTCATCCTGGGCCAGGTCGAGGAAGCGGCGATGCTGTCCTTCCTGTATGCCATCTCCGAGGGCCTGGAGGAATACTCGGTGGCCCGCACCCGGCGCGGACTGCGGGCGTTGCTGGACCTGGTCCCGGCTGAGGCCAGGGTCCTGCGCAACGGAACCGAAGTCACCGTCTCCCCGTCCGAGCTGGTCCTGGGCGAGACCATGGTCGTTCGCCCGGGCGAGCGTCTGGCCACCGACGGGCGCGTCCTGACCGGGCGCACCTCCCTGGACACCTCGGCCCTGACCGGCGAATCGGTCCCTGTCGAGGCCGGACCCGGCAGCGAAGTTTACGCGGGTTCCATCAACGGCACCGGCCCGCTCGAGATCGAGGTCACCAGCACCGCTGAGAACAACTCGCTCGCCCGGATCGTGCACATCGTGGAGGCCGAACAGTCCCGCAAGGGCCCCGGCCAGCGACTGGCCGACTCCATCGCCAAAAGGCTTGTCCCGGGCATCCTGATCGCCGCCGCGCTCATTGCCGTCTTCGGTTTCATCGTGGGCGAGCCGGTCCTGTGGATCGAGCGCGCCCTCGTTGTCCTGGTGGCAGCCTCACCCTGTGCCCTGGCTATCTCCGTGCCCGTCACCGTGGTGGCGGCCGTGGGCGCTGCCAGCCGCATCGGCGTCCTGATCAAGGGCGGCGGTGCCTTGGAAACCCTGGGCAGGATCCGCACCATCGCCCTGGACAAGACCGGAACCCTGACCCGCAACAAGCCCGCCGTGATCGAGGTCGCCGCCACCTCCTCCTCCACCAAGGAACGGGTGCTGGCCGTCGCCGCTGGCCTGGAGGAACGCAGCGAACACCCGCTCGCCCGGGCCATCCTCGCCGCCGCCACAAACCGGGTCGCCGTCACCGACCTCAACACGGTTCCGGGAGCCGGGCTGGAAGGAGCCATTGACGGGCACAGCGCCCGGCTCGGCAGGCCCGGATGGATCGACGCCGGGGAACTGACCGAGACCGTCCGGCGGATGCAGGCCGGCGGTGCGACCGCGGTCCTGGTTGAGGAAGACTCTGTCCTTATTGGTGCCGTGGCCGTACGGGATGAACTCCGCCCGGAAGCCAGTGCCGTCATTGAACGCCTGAACCGCGCCGGCTACACCACCGCCATGCTCACCGGGGACAACCGGCTCACCGCGGAGGCCCTGGGCAAGGCCGCGGGCATCACCGAAGTCCACGCGGACCTGCGCCCCGAAGACAAGGCGGACATCATCCGCACCCTGAAGGAGCGGCAGCCGACCGCCATGGTCGGTGACGGCGTGAACGACGCCCCCGCCCTGGCCACCGCCGACACCGGCATCGCGATGGGCGCGATGGGCACCGACGTGGCCATCGAAACCGCCGACATCGCCCTGATGGGCGAGGACCTGCACCACCTGCCCCAGGTACTGGAGCACGCCCGCCGTACCCGCCGGATCATGTTCCAGAACGTGGGCCTGTCCCTGGCCCTGATCGCGGTGCTGATCCCGCTGGCCCTGTTCGGCATCCTGGGACTGGCAGCGGTCGTCCTGATCCACGAACTGGCCGAAATCGTCGTCATCGCCAACGGCGTCCGCG
>CALMVY010000257.1 GCA_937873245.1 uncultured Arthrobacter sp.
CCCCAACAAATCTTCGTATCACCCCACTCCGACCAGAAGGATCACACAATGAAGGTACGACCCCGGCACCTGATCGCGGCACTTGCGCTCGCCGTGTTGCCGATCACCGCTTGCGCGCCCGGCTCCTCGTCATCGCCGCAGGAAAAGCCCGCTGGAACCGCCGCCGCCGGGTGCGCCTCCCCGGAATCGCTGAAGGTGTGGTCCTGGCGCCCCGAGGATGTGGAGGCTTACAAGAAGATCTTCGCCACCTACGAAGAAAAGAACTGCGTCAAGGTCGACTTCCAGGCCTTCAAGAACACCGAGTACAACCAGATCCTCACCACCGGGCTGACGGGAAGCAACGGCCCCGACGTCGTGCAGGCGCGTGCCTACGGTGCGCTGCAGCCGCTGATCGCAGGCGGAAACCTCACGGAGATCACCGGCAAGGTGGACGGCCTGAAGACCATGGACCCGACCATCATCGCCGGCGCCAAGGGCAAGGCCGACGGCAAGGTCTACGGCGTGCCCTTCGCCACCCAGACGATGCAGGTCTTCTACAACAAGAAGATCTTCCAGGAGGAGGGCATCGAGGTGCCCAAGACCTGGGAAGACTTCGTCAAGGTGAACGAGAACATCAAAGCCTCCGGCATGACCCCGCTGGCCGTCGGCGCCAAGGACGCCTGGATGATGCCGTTCATCCACGACATCTTCGGCTCGGCCGAGTACGGCGGCAAGGACTTCCGCGACGCCGTGCAGGCCGGGAAGAAGACCTTCACCGATGCCAAGTACGTCAGTTCCATCCAGAACCTGAAGGAACTGCAGGACTTCATGCCCAAGGATGTGGTGGGCGTCAGCTACACGGATGCCCAGGTGCTGTTCACCAACGAGCAGGCCGCCATGTTCCCGGGCGGCTCGTTCGAGCTCGGCTTCTTCCAGAAGCAGAACCCGGACCTTGACCTCGGCGTCTTCCAGGTCCCGGTCCGGAGCACGTCAGCCTCCCAGCAGCCGGTATCGGCCGCCTACGCGGACGGCAACTGGGCCATCAACGCCAAATCCCCCAAGCAGGAGGCTGCCCTGAAGCTCCTGCAGTGGATGGGGACCAAGGAATTCGGCCAGCACGTTGTGGACGACCTCAAGCAGTTCTCCCCGGTGGCCGGCGTCACGTTCAACGACCCGGTGATGAAGGAAATCTGGGACCTGTACCAGAAGAGCCCCGCGCCCTACACGCTGCTGGTTGATTTCCGCTACGGCACACCCTCCGGCACCGACCTCATGGGTTCCGGAGTCCAGGAACTGTTCCTGGGCAGCAAGGACGCCGCCGGCGTTGCGCAGAAGGTCCAGGACGGAGTCTCCACGTGGTTCAAGCCGACCAGCTGAGCCGCACCAAGCCGCGCAAGCGCAGTCCCCGCCCCGCGGGGACTGTGCTTGGCTGGCCGGCCACCGTGCTTTTCCTGGCCCCGGCGGTGATCATCTTCTCTGTCTTTGTGCTGTACCCGATGATCACGGCCTTCAGCTACGCCTTCTTTGACTGGCAGGGCACCGCGCGCGGCGCGTTCTCCGGCGTCGGGAACTTCCTCACCCTTTTCACGGCAGAGCCCTTCAAATCGGAGCTGCCGCGGGCGCTTATGCACAACCTGCTGCTCTTCGCCGGCGCCATGGTTTTCCAGAACACGGTGGGGCTGGCGATCGCCTCGTTCCTGTACAAGCGCAGGCGCTTCAAGAAGCTGTTCCAGACGCTCTACACGCTCCCGTACCTGGTCAGTCCGCTGGTCATCGGCTACCTCTGGACCCTGCTGCTCTCACCGCTGTTCGGCCCGGTGAATGCGCTGCTCAAGGCAATCGGCCTGGGCGAACTGGCCCAGCCCTGGCTGGGCCAGCCGTCCACGGCACTCTGGGTGATCGTGCTTGTCACGGCCTGGCAGTGGCTGGGCTTCCCGATCCTGCTCTACGGCGCGGCCCTGGGCGGCATCCCGGAGGAACTCACCGAGGCGGCGTCGCTGGACGGCGCGACGGCGTGGCAGCGGTTCCGCTCGATCACACTGCCGCTGCTGACCTCGGCGATCGGCACCGTCAGCATTCTGACCTTCATCGGATCGATGGAGGCGCTGGCACTGCCGTACGCCATGGGAGGGTCCACCGGTTCGCCGGCGGGAGCCACCGACGTCCTGTCGCTGATGTTCTACCGGACCGCGTTTGAATCCGGGGCCTCGAACGCGATCGGGGTGTCCTCGGCCCTTGCCACCATGCTGTTCCTCTTCATTTTCGGTGTGGCGCTGGCCTTCACTTCCATCATCCGACGCAGGGAAAGGAAGCTCTCCTGATGAGTCTCCTCATAGAGAAGAAGCCTGCTGCCGGCGTACCGGCCGCGGAACAGGGGCGCCGCCGGCCGGCCCGGCGAACGGGCGCGGCGGGCCGGTTCGCCGTCTCGGGCTTCCTCTGGGTTTACGCGGCGATCGCCGTCCCGCCCCCCCTGGTCATGGTGTTCAGCTCGCTGCGGACCACCCGTGAGATGGCACGGAACCCGCTGGCACTGCCGTTGAACCCCAACTTCGCCAGCTACACCAAGGCCTGGGTGCAGGCGTCTTTCGGGACCTTCTTCACAAACTCCCTGCTGGTCACGATCGGCTCGGTGCTTATTTCCACCGTCGTCTCGCTCCTGGCGGCCTATGCGCTGGCGCGGAGCAAGTCCCGGGTCACCGGCATCATCGAGGCCGTGTTCCTGTCCGGTCTGATGCTGCCGGTCTATCTGGCCATCCTCCCGGTCTTCTACCTGCTGGACGGGATGGGGCTGGTGGACAACAAATTCGGCCTGATCATGCTGTACGCCGCGCTGAGCATCCCGTTCTCGGTGTTTGTCCTGACGTCGTTCTTCCGCCAGCTTCCGGTGGAACTGGAGGAAGCGGCGCGGATCGACGGCGCCGGAAGTTTCACGATGTTCTGGCACATCATGCTGCCGCTGGTGAAGCCGGCCATCGCAACGGTGGTCGTTTTCCGGTTCGTGCCGATCTGGAACGACTTCTTCTACCCGCTGATCCTGATGCGCTCCAAGGAGAACTACACGCTGCCGGTGGGGCTCACCACGTTCTTCGGGGAGTACCAGACCGATTGGCCCACCCTGTTCGCCGGACTGGTCATCGCCACCATTCCGCTGGTGGTGCTCTTCCTCGTCGCCACCAAGCAGATCGTCGCCGGGCTCACCGCCGGCATGAGCAAATAGGAGCAGTCGGTGAGCAACGGACCGGCAGGAACGGGCCCCCTGCCAACAGACTGGATCCTCGGCCTGGACATCGGCGGCAGCGGGAGCAGGGCTGCGCTGCAGCGCCTCGACTCCCCTGCCGGCGAACCGCCCTTGATGATCACCGGAGCCCGGATCCAGGTCGGGACCGCCGGCATCGCGCTGCCGGCCATCCTGGCCTCCCTGCTGCCGCAGGCCCTGCACGCCGTTGCACAGCAAGGCGGCCAGCTCCGGGCGGCCGCGGTGGGGATGAGCGGGCTTCTCAGCCTCACGGCCGGCACCGACGACGTCCACCGCAT
>CALMVY010000258.1 GCA_937873245.1 uncultured Arthrobacter sp.
AGCCCGTCCAGGAAGAAGATCGGCACCGTGGCGGCGACGATGATCAACGTGGCATAGACGATCGGTCCGCGGACCTCAAGCGAGGCATTGACCACGACCCTGGCCGTGCTCTCGGTGCTGCCGCTGGCACGGTGGTGCCGGAGCCGTCTGACGATGTTTTCGACGTCGATGATGGCATCGTCCACCACCACCCCGACGGCAATCACCAACCCCGCAAGCACCATCGTGTTAATCGTTCCCCCGGTCCAATAGAGCACCAGCGCTGCCGCCATCAGTGACAACGGGATGGCCATGACGCTGACCAGCGCCGTCCGCCACTGGAAGAGGAAGACACTCAGGACCAGGATGACCAGCAGGCATCCGAGCAGAAGAGCCACGCCCAGGTTGCCGAGGGACTCCTCAATGAAGGTCGCCGGCCGGAACAGGGCGGTGTCCACGGCGATCCCGGTGAGGCCGGGTTCGAGCTGCTTGAGCACCTCTTCCACGCCCCGCGTCACTTCGAGGGTGTTGCCCCAGGGGAGCTTCTCCACGATCAGCATGAGCCCCGGACCGTCGTTGATCACGGCGTCACCGATCAGCTGCTGGTGATCTTCCACAACATTGGCGACGTCGGAGAGCTGCAGCGGAGCCTGGCCCTCCCGGTCCGCGACCGCCACCTTCGCGAGTTGCTCGGGCGAGGTGATCGACTGTACATGGCGGATGCCCAGGTTCTGGTTCGGCGACTCCAGCGCGCCGCCGGTGCCGATCACAGAGCCCGGTGAGTACTGGAGCAGTCCCGCGTCCAGCGCGTCCGCAGTGGAACTCATCACGGTTTCGAGGGTGACGTCGTTGGCTGCCAGCTTGGCAGGATCAACCTGGACCTGGAGCATCTGGAGCCGTTCGCCCCAGATGGCGACGTTCGCCACACCCGGAACCCGGAGCAGATGTGCCCTGATGTTCCAGTAGGAAATCATGGACATCTCAATGAGGGACCGCGTGTCCGAGGACAGTCCGATCTTCATGACGCGGCTGGTCGAGGACAAGGGCTGCAGCATCAACGGCGGGGCAGCCCAGGTGGGCAGGGTCGGGGTGACCGCGGCCATCCGCTCGGACACCAGCTGCCTGGCGGTGAGCAGATCGGTGCCGTTCTCGAATTCCAGCACGATCGAGGAGAGCTGGGGCACCGACTTGGACCTCATGTGGTCCAGGCCGTCGATGCCGTTGAAGGCCTCCTCCATGGGAACCGACACCAGCTCTTCGACCTCGGCGGCCGTGAGTCCCAGGCAGGCTGTCTGGACTTCGACCTTCGGAGGCGCAAACTCGGGGAACACGTCCACCGAGGCACTGCTGAGTTGCGCGCCGCCCACGATCATCAGCGCCGCAGCCAACGCGATGATGATCGATCTGAACTTCAGGCTGGCTGCGACTATCCGGCGCATGTCACTTGCCCGTGTTGAACTCGGTGCCGAAGAGCTCCACGGCGCCCACCGTTACCACTGGAGTCCCCACGGCGGGGCCGGCGCTGGCCGTGACCACACCTGCCTCGACCTTGGTGACGGTGACTGCCTGGCGCTCGAACACCCGAGGGGCCGGGTTGGTGTAGACCCAGGTCTTGCCGTTGGCGTCGTACAACAACGAGGCGTAGGGCAGCAGCACGTCCGTTCCCGTACCCGCCGCCACCGGTTCCGTCTTCAGGTCGATGCGGGCCAGGCCGTGTTCGGTCACGGTCAGCTTGGCGATGCCCGTCTCGGCGTTCTTCTCGACTTTGGCCGGGGCTTCACCGGCAGCCGCGGGTGTCACCGCCGAGGACGGTGCGCAGGCCGGAAGGGTGAAGATAAGGGCGGCGCAGACAGCGGCCGCCAGGGGCAGACGCCGTTGGGGCTTTTGACTGGTCATTTTACTTCCACCTTTTCCTGCATGACGGGGGTTTCCGCTTCGTAGACTTCCGACCACTCTTCCGGTGCGGTACGGGGACCGAACCAGAGGGCCAGGAGGGGGAGCACCAGGAGGGCCACAAGCGTTGTGGTCACCAGGCCTCCGCCGATGATCAGCAACATCGGAATAAACACGGCCTGGCCGACGCCACCGCCAAACACCGCGGGCGGAATCAGGACCAGCAGGGTGATCAGGGCGGCCTTGAGGACCGGTGCTGCCCGGTCCCTGGCGGCCGTCATGACGACGTCGGCACGGGACGACTGCGGCTGGGAACGCCACAGCTCATCAACACGGGCGGACAGCAGGGTTGCATTGCGGGCGGCGATCGCCAGGACAGCTGCGAAGGCCGTCATCACGATCCCGGACAGTGCGCCTGAGCCGATCCACGCGGCCACAGCCGCCCCGGCCAACGCCGCCGGCAGTGCCAGGAAGATCGCAACCGCAAACTTCCAGCTCCGCACCGCGGTCTGGAGGAGCAGCAGCACCCCGAGGAGGGCCGCCGCTGCGAGCCACAGCACGAGGCTGTCGGCGGCCTGCACCTGGCCGTACTTGGCCGGAATCTCTGCATGGTATTCCAGCGGGAACTGGATCTGCTTGATGGCTGCTTCAATATCGCGCTGCACGTCGGCAAGGGGCCGCCCGCTGACATCAGCCACCACGTCGATCCGCCGCGAGGTGTCATCGTGCATCACGACCACCTCGTTGGGGACCATCCGGACCGTGGCGATTTCGCCCAGCTGGACGTGGCCGCCGGTGGGAGTGTCGAGGAGCAGTTCACGGATGCTGGTGAGATCATCCCTGACATCGACTGCGCCGCGCACCACTACCTCGAATACTTTCTGCTCTTCGAAGAGGTTGCCCACGACGATCCCCTGCATCAGGGTCGCGGCTGCACGCCTGGCGTCACCGGGCTTGATGCCGACCCTCTGGGCAGCCTCGAGGTTGACCTCGACCTCCACAACCGGAGTCATGGCAGTGGAGTTGATTGCCGGGTTCTTGACGCCGTCGATACTCTCCAGCGCCTTGCGGACCTCTTCTGCCTTTTCCCGGAGGATCGGCATTTCCGTGCCGTAAACCCGGACCGCGAAACCCGGCTGCATGGTGCTGCGCATGTCGCTGATCTGCTGCTGGGAATAGTTCACCACGTTGTTGGCGATGCCGGGGTAGCCCTGAACCACCTCCCGGATTGCCCGCTCCGTCTCGCCGAAGTCGGCTGTGGGTGAAACCGACACCCAGAGCTCCGCGGAACTGTTGCCGACAACCTGATCGGAGGTGATGGCGCGGCCGATGTGCCCGCCGACGCCGGATACGCCCGGCAGGGCCCGCAGTTCGTCCGAGGCCTTCGACGCGACCCGGCGCACCTCGTCATTGGATGCGCCGGCCATGGAATCCCACTGAACCAGCAGGGTCCTGTCCGGCAACGTGGGAACCACCGGCCGGTTGCCGATCAATTGGGATCCGGCCACAAGGCCAAGCGCTCCAACGACCGCAATGGCGACGAGACTGACCGTCCGGCGGGAACGGACGCCCGAGAGTGCCCGGTCGTAGTATGTCCGGGCACGTCCGGCGGCAGCCGGCTCCTTGCGCGGCTCCGCCTCGCGGGGCAGCAGCATCTGGGCGAGCACCGGGGTGACTGAAAGCCCGACGAGCAGCCCGGCCGCGAGGGCCAGCGCCAATGACCAGAACAGGGGAGTGAAGAAGGAGCCGCTCACCCCAGTCACGAACAGAGTGGGAACAAGGGCGACCACCATGATGAGCGAGGCCTGGAACAACGGGGTCCGGACGCTCCGGACGACATTGACGATCCGCGACCTCAGTGTGGCTTCGGTTTCCGTGGCCGCCGTGACCAGGGGCCGGCGCCGCTGGGCCTGGACGTCCTCCACGATGTCGCCCACGATCACCGACATTCCGAGAACCAGGCCGAACAGCACCGTGACGTTCAGGGTGGCGTTCTGCGCGTAGAGAACCACGGCCGCCGTAACGACGGTGGTGGTAATGGCCGCGAGGGCAATCACCGCTACACGCCAGGAGCGGAACAACAGCCAGAAGAGCCCCACCGCGATCAACAAGCTGATCAACAACGCCAGGCCCAGGCCGGTCACCGAGTCCTGAACCGCGGTCGCGGGGCGGAACACGGTGGTATCCAACTGGACTCCGGTCAGGCCGGGTTCCATATCCTTCAGCGCCGCCTCAATATCCTCGGTAACCTGCACCGTGCTGGTCCCGGGGAACTTTTCAATGACCAGCATCAGGCCCGCGTCCTGCCCGACGACGGCGTCGCCGATCAGGGGCTGATGGTCTTCCCTGACCTGGGCAATGTCGCCCAGGAGCATGGCCGGCGAGGTGTCCTCCACGCTGACCTTGGAAAGGTCGGCGGGGGTCCGGATCGGCAGGACGTGCTGGATGCCGAGGCGCTGGCTGGGAGACTCGACGAAACCGCCGGTTCCCGGCGTGGACGCTTCGAGGAAGCTCAAGGGTGACACCCAGACCGCGTTGCCGGTGCTCTTGATGACCTGTTCGAGGGTGATCCCCTTGTCACGCAGTTGGGTCGGGGTGACCTCGACCTGGAGCTGCTGCTCGCGCTGGCCCCAGATGGAAACGTTCGCCACACCGGGAATGCCGATCAGCCGGGGCTTGATCTTCCAGCGGGCCAGGACAGACATCTCGATGCCGGAGAGCTGCTGGGAATTCATCTTGACCATCAGTACGCGGCTGTTGGAAGACACCGGTTGCATAAGCTGCGGCGGCGTCGAAACGTTCGGCAGGGCATGCGCCTGGGTCATTCTTTCGGCGACGAGCTGGCGTGCCCGCAGCAGGTCTGTGCCGGGCTCGAAGACGAGTTCGATGGACGAAAGCCCTGCGACGGACTTCGAACGGATTTCGTCCAGCCAGGCCACCCCATTGAGGAGGTCGGCTTCCATCGGGGCGGTAATCAGCTGTTCAACTTCGACAGCAGAGAGGCCCAGGGCCTCTGTCTGGATTTCGACCTGCGCGGGCGCGAATTCGGGCATTGTGTCCACGGCTATGCGGGGGACGTTCATGATGCCGAACGCGATGATTCCGGCTGCGAGGGCGAGCACCAGGATGCGGAACTGCAGACTGAAGCGGGTGATCCAGCCAAACATGGCTAAACCGTTTCCAGGCCGCTTCCGGTGGGCGCGCAGCGCCCGGCCGGAGTGGTGAATTGTTGCAGGCAAGAACTCCGTAAGTGATACATGTCAGGCTCCTCAACCCGAGACCTGTAGCGAATCCCCCCAGAGATCTTGAGAGCATAGTGTTCCTATTGACAACGTTTGGCAAGGGTGCAAGGGCCCGCAGTGGAGGTCTGGATTCTGGCAGTGCCTGGACACGATCTGCGGGGTCTCTGTCACATAGGGTGCGTATTGTCAACAGGGGCGGCGGGGCTACTGGGATCCGCGGCTGGATTACTGGGCGGGGAACGGCGAAGTACTTGCATGCACCACGCGGGCACTCTCTCCGGCAGGTGCTGCGGAGCCGGCCGGCGCCGCGATTTGCACAGTAGTGACGGGCTTCGTCCGAGTGGTGGGTCCTAAAAAATTTCGGCTCCGAGGGCCGGGGAACATGCCAAGCACCGCGGCGGCGCCCGGGCAGGCCGGCAGCCGGCCGGATCCGCAACACCGTTCCCGTTTCCCCGCGAACCAGCCGGAGGCGCTAAAGTAGTGCTATGCGTGCGATCCTCCTGCTTAGCTAGCCGCCCGGCATCCCGACGAGAAGTCGGATCGCCGAGCGGCAGCCCCTCCGTGTCGAGGGGCTTTTGTGTGTCTGGACCCTTTCGGGCGGACGGCAGGGGACAGGCAGGGCGGGACAGTAGGCGGTACATCAGGCTTGACAGAACAGAAGAGGCCAGCAGTGAGCGTTCAGCCGGAGACAGAGACCGGAACACCAGCAGTCGCAGCGGAAGCCCCGGAAGAGGGTGCCTACAGCTTCGCGGCCATGGAAGCCAAATGGCCGCAGGTCTGGGAGGACCTGAAGGTCTTCACGCCAGTCGATGACGGTTCAAAGGAGCGGCGGTACGTGCTGGACATGTTCCCGTATCCGTCCGGCGATCTCCACATGGGCCACGCCGAAGCGTTTGCGATGGGCGACGTTGTCGCGCGTTACCTGCGCCAGCAGGGCTACGACGTGCTGCACCCGATCGGCTGGGATTCCTTCGGGCTGCCCGCCGAAAACGCTGCCATCAAGCGCAATGCCCACCCGAGTGAGTGGACCTACGCCAATATCGACACGCAGGCGGCGTCGTTCAAGCGCTACGCGATCTCCGCCGACTGGTCACGCCGGATCCACACCTCCGATCCGGAGTACTACCGCTGGACCCAGTGGCTCTTCACGCGCTTCTACGAGCGCGGACTGGCCTACCGCAAGAACTCCCCGGTCAACTGGTGCCCCAAGGACCAGACCGTGCTGGCCAACGAACAGGTGGTCAACGGTGCCTGTGAGCGCTGCGGCACGCCGGTCACCAAGAAGTCGCTGAACCAGTGGTACTTCAAGATCACCGAGTACGCCGACCGGCTGCTCGATGACATGGACGAACTGCGCGGCCACTGGCCCGAACGTGTCCTGGCGATGCAGAAGAACTGGATCGGACGTTCCGAGGGCGCACACGTCAACTTCGTGATCGAGGCCGACGGCGGCAAGCCCGCCAAGGACGTCACAGTATTCACCACCCGGCCCGACACCCTGTACGGCGCAACGTTCTTCGTCGTCGCCGCGGACGCGCCGCTCGCCGTCGAACTGGTCACCGAGGAACACGCCGCTGCCCTTGACGCGTACCGCGAACAGGTCAAGGCGCTCACCGAAATCGAGCGCCAGTCCACCGAGCGGGAGAAGACCGGCGTCTTCACCGGCCGCTACGCCATCAACCCGCTCAACGGCGAGAAGCTGCCCGTCTGGGCCGCCGACTATGTCCTGGCCGACTACGGCACGGGCGCCATCATGGCCGTCCCCGCCCACGACCAGCGTGACCTCGACTTCGCCCGCACCTTCGACCTGCCCGTGCGGGCCGTGCTGGACACCGGCGAGGAGGACCCCGCCGTCAGCGGCACCGCGACCTCCGGCGAGGGAACCCTGATCAACTCGGGCGCCCTGGACGGACTGCCGAAGGCGGAAGCCATCCCGGCCGCCATCGAGATCCTGCAGCAACAGGGCACGGGCGAGAAATTCGTGAACTTCCGCCTGCGCGACTGGCTGCTCAGCCGGCAGCGCTTCTGGGGCACTCCCATCCCGATCATCCACTGCCCCGCCTGCGGTGAAGTCCCGGTCCCGGACAGCCAGCTGCCGGTCACCCTGCCGGCGGACCTGCGCGGCGAGGACCTGTCCCCGAAGGGCACGTCGCCGCTGGCAGCGGTCGAAAGCTGGGTCAACGTCGAGTGCCCCGACTGCCATGGCCCGGCGAAGCGGGACACGGACACCATGGACACCTTCGTGGATTCCTCCTGGTACTTCCTGCGCTTCGTCTCCCCGCAGTTCACGGAGGGCCCGTTCGATCCGGCGAAGATCAACGACTGGATGCCGGTGGGCCAGTACGTGGGCGGCGTGGAGCACGCCATCCTGCACCTGCTTTACGCCCGGTTCTTCACCAAGGTCATCCACGACCTGGGCATGATCGACGCCGACGAGCCGTTCAGCGCGCTGCTGAACCAGGGCCAGGTGCTCAACGGCGGCAAGGCCATGAGCAAGTCCCTGGGCAACGGCGTCGACCTCGGCGAGCAGCTGGACAAGTTCGGCGTCGACGCGGTGCGCCTCACCATGATCTTCGCCTCCCCGCCGGAGGACGACGTCGACTGGGCGGACGTCTCGCCGTCGGGCTCTGCAAAGTTCCTGGCCCGCGCCTGGCGCCTCGCCCAGGACGTGGCAAGCGAACCCGGCGTCGACGTGACCACGGGCGACCGCGCCCTGCGATCCGTCACGCACCGGACCATTGCCGACGCCGCCGCACTCCTGGACGCCAACAAGTTCAACGTGGTCGTGGCCAAGCTGATGGAACTGGTCAACGCCACCCGCAAGACGATCAACTCAGCTCCCGGCGCCGGAACGGACCCTGCGGTCCGTGAGGCGGCCGAGGCGGTTGCCGTGATCCTGAGCCTGTTCGCCCCCTACACGGCTGAGGACATGTGGAACGTGCTGG
>CALMVY010000259.1 GCA_937873245.1 uncultured Arthrobacter sp.
GCGTTCGCCAAGGCCAACGGTGTGAAGCCGGCTCTGTTCAGCTCCAACTCCGAGGGCGCCTGCCCCACCTGCAACGGTGCCGGCGTCATCTTCACCGAACTGGGCGTCATGGCCACCGTCGAGTCCACCTGCGAGGACTGCGAGGGCAAGAGGTTCCAGGCGTCAGTCCTGGAATACACGCTGGGCGGCCGCAACATCGCCGAAGTGCTGGCAATGTCCATGACCGAGGCCGAGGATTACTTCGGTGCCGGCGAGGCGAAGACGCCGGCGGCGCACAAGATCCTGGACCGGCTGGTGGACGTCGGGCTTGGCTACCTCACCCTCGGCCAGCCGCTCACCACGCTGTCCGGCGGCGAGCGGCAGCGCGTCAAACTGGCCACCCAGATGGCGGAGAAGGGCGACGTCTACGTCCTCGACGAGCCCACCACCGGCCTGCACCTCGCCGATGTCCAGAACCTGCTGGGCCTGCTCGACCGCCTGGTGGAGTCCGGCAAGTCGGTCATCGTGATCGAGCATCACCAAGCGGTCATGGCGCACGCCGACTGGCTCATCGACCTGGGGCCCGGCGCAGGGCACGACGGCGGGCGGGTTGTCTTCGAGGGCACCCCGGCGGACCTGGTCGGGGCACGGTCAACCCTCACGGGCGAGCACCTCGCGGCCTACGTCGGCGGGTGATGGGGCCGAGCCTTCAGATACTGGTGTTCTCTGCGGAACCAGGCTCCGCGTCCCACGACCACGACGGGCTGCAGCTATTGGCTAACTGGGCGGACACGCACAGCGACGCAGGTAACGCGCTAACGAACCCTGAAAACCACACCCTCCGCCGAGGCCAGGGCGATTAGGACCTAAGGCTCTAACGTTCCTGTTCCGACGGTCAAGACTAGAGGTAAGGGACCGCGTCCTACGAGGTGCTCGAGCAGCTGTTGGGGGCCACCGGGCGTCCGCCGTAACTTCCGAGGAGAGCAATGCCCCGACTCCAGCCGCCAGTGGGCGAACACCCGGTCGTGACCAGGTTCCGGGAGAAGCGCGCCGGATCGCCCGGAGGCTCAAGGCTGCTCGCGATGTGCCCTGGCCATGGTCGGGGCGGCACAGCGGCGTACCTCACGCAGCTTCGCCGCGCCGACTGTACGTCGCTTTGACTCCGTCGACCAGATCCGGCGCCGCTTGGGCCGGGGCGTTCGTCGTCGGGATGGTGCTCGCCCTGGGGGGTATCGCGGCCATTCGCGGTATCCGCCTCCTGCGACAACCGGAACCTCCGGGCCGCGCCGTTCCGCCGGCGGGCCATGCCGCCTTGATCGTGAACCCCCGCAGCGGCTGCGGTACGGCCGACCGCCTTGGTTTGGCCGAGGAATGTCGTGCCCGCGGCATTGAGGTGCTCATCCTCGAACCGGGACAGGACCTGGCCGGGCTGGCCGAGGCCGCGGTGGCCCGCGGCGCCGATGTGCTCGGCATGGCTGGCGGCGACGGTTCGCTTGGGCTGGTCGCGGAGGTGGCCGCCCGGCACGGTGTGCCCATGGTCGTGGTGCCCGCCGGCACCCGCAACCACCTGGCCATGGACCTTGGCCTGGACCGCGGCAATGTCATTGGGGCGCTCGACGCGTTCGGAGTGGCGGTGGAACGTCGCATCGACCTCGGGCAGGTCAACGGCCGGGTGTTCGTCAACAACGTCTCGCTCGGACTGTACGCGCAGATCGTCCGTTCCCCCGAGTACCGAGATGCCAAGGTGGACACCGCCCTGAGCATGCTGCCGAGCATGCTGGGGCCTGGGAGCCGGCCATTTGACCTGCGCTTCACCGGTCCCGCGGGAGAGCGGTACACCGCTGCGCACGTCGTCCAGGTCTCGAACAACCCGTACGGCCGCACGCCCGCCACCCTCGCCAACCGGCCGCGACTCGACGGCGGCCGCCTCGGGGTGATCGCCCTCAAGCTCCCGGACGATCCTGCAGAAGCGCAGCGCCAGTTGATCGCAGCCGGCGGGCGCCCGGAGAGGTTTCCCGGCTCCGTCGCCTGGGAGCCCTCGACGTTTGAGGTGGACTCCGGTGGGCCGATCGCCGTCGGCATCGACGGGGAGGCGCTCCGCCTGGCTGCCCCACTGCGGTTCACCATCCGGCCGGGCGCGCTGCGGATCCGCCTTCCCCGGACGGAACCCCGGAACTCACCGGCGGCCCGTCCGCGCCGGGCCCGCATGCGCTGGTCGGCCGTACCGATTGATTTCCGGGTGTTCCTTCTGCCTCACCAGGTGAGGGCTTTTTTCCGTCGCGACTTGATGGCCGAGGTCTGACCACAGTTCGAACACGTGATTTGGTAGGCCCTGGACGCGGTGAGGACCGGGATGAAAAACAGTGTGAACTTTGTAGCGCGTTCCTGCAGATGATGGTGGGCGAGCTGACGGCAGTACTGGCACGTCGCGGCCCGTCCGGGCCGGTCCCTAAGGACGGTCTTGAGGCCGAACAGGAGGAACATCGGTGGCGCCTTTCGAAGAGGTTGCGGATTACGTTTCCGGCGATAGCCGGGCGGCGAGGCCTGAGAGAAGGATGGTGATTCCCTCGTCCAGTTCGGCCTTCCCGTCGTAGTCGGCGAGCACGGGTGCGAGGGTGCGGAGGCGGGGGAAGTCTTTCGGCGGCAGCCGATGAAGACCCAGCCGGAGGAGGGCCTCGTTTTCGTCGGGGTCGACAACAAACTCCTGCAGCTCGTTGAGGATGTGCCCGTAGAGGTAGCCGTAGTAGGCGCGGTAGACGTGCAGGGCATCTGCAGGCGCGAACCCGGCCTCGATCAACAGGGACAGGATCTGTTCCAGCGGCCGCAGCGTCCCCAGCGGCCGCAGGCCCAGGGGAGTGGACAGGGGGCGGGTCACCAGGAGCGGCACAACGTTCGGGTGACGGAGTGCGAGCTCGCGCAGATCGTGGGCAATGCGGCGAAGCTGTGCCTGCCAGTCGGGGTCATCGGGAAAGATGGCCAGTTCATTGAGGACCAGTTCGGAGACTCCGTCCAGCAGTGCGGCGCGGTTTTCCGCGTAGCGGTACAGGGCCATGGGATCCCGCCCGAGTTCCTGTCCCAGCCTGCGCATGGTGAGGGCGTCGAGTCCTTCCGAGTCCACCAATGACAGCGCCGCGGAGAGGACAATCTCCCGGCTGAGCTTCTTTTTGCCGGGAGCCGCCGGCGGTACCGGATTCTCTTCGGGTGACATGGTGTTCCGTTCGGGTCGGTGCTGCAGGCCGCAACGAATCAGAAATACACAGGTTGCTTATTATGTAGTCTACGCCTAGAGTCTACATTGTAGAGACGTCTTTTCGGTCGGGTCCGTCTGGATAGCCCGCGGCGACTTTTCTACCCCGGGAGTGCCATAGCGCAGCCCGGGACAATGCTTCGGTGCTCCCGTGCAGGACCCTGAGGCTTTAGCTGCTGTAGCCACACGGCGGCACACATGCACCGACGAAACGAGCCACTCTTGGCAAATTCTCAGTACGACAAATTCCTGCAGGAAGCCACCACGCCTGATCCTGCATCCGACCACGCCCTGGGCCGGAGCCGCCTCTACGGCCTCTACATCAGCTGGTGCTTCCTTCACCAGGCCGCTCCCCGGCCCGAAGAGGCCTTCTGGGCGGCCATGAAAAAGAAGCAGATCCATCCCAAACGCACGGGCCTCCGCATGAAGGGCCCGGCCGCGGCGGACTACATCCTGGCCAGCTACCCGGGCCTGGTCTGACCCGGTGACAGGCATGAACATCCCAGAACCACGGGGACCCATCAGCGCCGGAGTGAGTGCCCTCCTGACCGGGGACCCCGGGGCCGATCCGTCCGCCCTGGCGGCCCTGCACGCACTCGTCGCGGAGCGGGTGGCCGTGGTCGAGGATCTGATCGACGACGACGTGCAGCTCGCCTTGTTCTGCCTCTATGAGCTGCACTACGGCGGGCTGGCCGGCGTCGATGACCGCTGGGAATGGCACCCCGGACTGATCGGAATCCGGCATCTGCTGGAGGAACCCTTCGAGGCGTGGCTGCGCTCCGAGGCCAGCCCGGTTACGGCTTCCGTCCGGCGGCCGGATTCGAGGACCCCCGGCAGCGACGCCACCGCGGCCCTCCTGTTTGACCTGGCGGCCCGTGACAGCGGGCCCAGCGTCTCCCGGCACGTGGCGAAGAAGGCGACTGTCGAACAGCTCCGTGAATTCCTGGTCCACAAGTCGCTGTACCAGCTCAAGGAAGCGGACCCGCACACTTGGGCCATTCCGCGCCTGACCGGCCGGGCCAAGGCCGCCCTCGTCGAAATCCAAGCCGACGAGTACGGCGGCGGCCGCCCGGAGCGCATGCACAGTGCCTTGTTCGCCCGGACCATGAGGGGGCTGGGACTCAACGACAGCTACGGCGGCTACGTCGACGCGGTACCGGCCATCACGCTGGCCTCAGTGAACATGATGTCCCTATTCGGGTTGAACCGGCGGCTCCGCGGAGCCATCGCAGGGCATCTGGCGATGTACGAGATGACTTCCTCGCGCCCGAACCAGCTATACGGGAACGGATTCCGGCGTCTGGGTTTTGACGCGGCCGTCACCGGCTATTTCGACGAGCACGTCGAGGCGGACGCAGTCCACGAGCAGATAGCTGGCCGGGACCTTGCCGGGGGACTCGTGGAGGCAGAACCGGATCTCCTGGACGACGTTCTCTTCGGGGCGGCGGCGGTGTCCTGCATTGACGCGCGCTTCGCCGCCCACCTAATGGATACCTGGGAAAACGGCCGGTCTTCGCTGCGGTCGCCCGTACCCGCCACGACCTGACCTGCCCCCTCCCCACGCCGCGATCGGAAGTACTCGTGAACGAGATCCCCCTGAACCCCGCCAGCGCCTCGCTGGTCCTCTGCCCCGACGGCCCGATCCTGGTCCGCGGCGACTTCGACGTCGTCCTGCCCTCCGGGGAACCCGCGCCGAGACAGCGCAAAACCGTCGCCCTCTGCAGGTGCGGTGCCTCCGCCATCAAGCCGTACTGCGACGGAACGCACAAATTGATCAAGTTCCGCACCGAACCCCCTGACATGCAGGGCCGCGGAAACAAATAAGGGAAGTCTCCGCGCGAATCCTGGGGACTCAAGCGCAGAGACTTCCTGGCTCTCCAAGCTGGGGGGACTGGAGAGCCGCTTCCAGCTTACTCGGTCCACGTTCGATCGCCGATTGGACGCTGCCGTCGAGCGGCGAGTACGGCGGGAGGCCCAACTCCGTCGTAGGCTGAATCTCGAACTTGACGGACGGGAGGCCTGACGTGGCTGAGGCGACAGTGACCGGGGTGACGGTGGCCGAGGTGATGGCCGAACTGGCCCGGCTCGAGGATCCGAAGGCTCGCGAGGTGAACGAGAGGCACGGTGACGATCACGGTGTGAATCTCAGCAAGCTGCGCGCGATCGCGAAGCGGCTGAAGACGCAGCAGGAGTTCGCGTGCCAGCTCTGGGAGACGGAAGACACCGCGGCGAGACTGCTGGCGATTCTGATCTGCCGCCCGAATGCGTTCGACCGGAACGAATTGGACGGCATGCTGCGCGCGGCGCGCGTACCGAAGGTACACGACTGGCTCGTGAATTACGTGGTGAAGAAGAACCCGCACTCCGAAGAGCTGCGCCTGGCCTGGCTCGCCGACCCGGATCCGGTGGTCGCGAGTGCCGGCTGGGCGCTGACCACGGAACGGGTGGCGAAGAACCCCGAGAGCCTCGACCTCACAGGACTGCTCGATGTCATCGAGGCGGAAATGAAGGACGCCCCGGACCGGCTCCAGTGGGCGATGAACCACTGCCTGGCCCAGATCGGGATCGAGCACGCCGGGCACCGCGCCCGTGCACTCGCCATCGGTGAGCGACTGGCGGTGCTCAAGGACTACCCGACTCCCCCCGGCTGCACGTCCCCCTTCGCGCCCGCCTGGATCAGCGAAATGGTGCGCCGGCAGCACGACAAGTAGTCAGATCCGCCCGCGGTCAGGTGTTGCGGGCGCCCGCAGCCTGCTGCAGTGACGTTGCGAGGCCGTCGAGGACCAGGTCCAGCCCGAACTCGAACTCCGCGCCGTAGTCGTAGCCGGGCTTCATTACGTGCTCGACCGAGAACTCGGCGAGGTGGGGGTAGTCCCCGGAGGAATAGTGGCGCATCATGCGCTCGGCAACCTCGGCCAGGGGCTCCGGGCCGTTGACGGGCAGGGTGGCCTCGGAGAGGGCGAACCCGTAAACGTAGGCGTCCATCACGGCGTAGGCGTGGGCGGTCATCTCCACCGAGAAGCCCGCCGCACGCAGGGTGCCAATGACGGCGTCGTGGTGTTTCAGCGTGGCCGGGCCGGGGCTTGTCCGCGTCTCCACGAGGCCGATTGCCCAGGGATGGCGCCGCATCGCCTCACGAGCGGAGGTGGCCCGCCGTCGCATCTCGGTGTGCCAGTCGCCGCCGATCGTCGGCAGGTCGATCTCGCTGAAGACGATGTCAACGATGCCGTCGAGAACCTCATCCTTGTTGGCCACGTGGTGGTAGATCGACATCGGCTTGACCTCGAGTGCTTCCGCGAGTGAGCGCATCGTCAAGGCTCCAATGCCGCCGGCGTCGGCAACCGCGACCGCGCCGCGCAACACCAGTTCCCGGCTGAGCCGGGAGCGGCTCGGGCTGGCTCCTGCAGGCATTTCACACTCCACTTTTCTTCAGGCCATAGACCGTTCGTACTTAGTACGATACATTAACCGTACTAAGTACGAACACGTCCCTTGAAAGGCCCCGACATGACGAACCACATCAGTGCGATGGCCGCGGACAACCAGGCTGCCGCTGACGTCACCATGAACGCCATCGTGCAGGACGCGTACGGTACCGTCGACGTCCTCCGTTCCGGCCGGACCGCGCGGCCGCGCATCGCCGCGAACGAAGTGCTGATTCGCGTCCACGCGGCGGGCATGGACCGCGGAACGTGGCACATGATGACCGGCCGCCCCTACCTCCTGCGCGTCCTCGGATTCGGGTTCCGCCGGCCAAAGAACAACGTGCCCGGAATCGACGTCGCCGGCACCGTCGTCGCTGTTGGCTCCGAGGTGTCCCGGTTCGCCGTGGGAGACCAGGTGTACGGGATGTCCCGGGGGTCGTTCGCCCAGTACGCCGCCGCGCCGGAGGACAAGCTGGCCCACAAGCCCGCGAACCTGTCATTCGAACAGGCCGCCGTGGTGCCGATCTCGGCGGGCACCGCCCTCCAGGCCCTTGACGCCGGGCGCGTGGAGCGCGGGCAGACCGTGCTGATCCTGGGCGCCTCCGGCGGCGTGGGCACCTACGCCGTGCAGCTGGCCAAGTCCCTGGGTGCGGAGGTCACCGGCGTGAGCAGCGCCGGAAAGGTCGATCTGGTGCGGTCCCTCGGAGCGGACCACGTCCTGGACTACGCGACGGATGACTTCGCCGACGGCACGCATCGCTACGACCTGATCCTCGACATCGGAGGCAACCCGAGGCTTTCCCGGCTGCGCCGGGCCCTGACACCCACCGGGACGGCCGTCGTCGTCGGCGGCGAGGAGGGCGGCAAATGGACGGGAGGCTTCGGCCGGAGCCTGCGGGCACCCATCGTGTCCCTGTTCGTGCGCCAGCGCCTGGCCATGCTCGCTTCCAAGGAACGTGCCAGCGACCTCGAGCGGCTCAACCCCCTCCTCGAGTCCGGCGCCGTGACGCCGAGCATCGACAGGACGTACACACTCGGCGAAGTGCCGGATGCCATGCGCCATCTCGAAGCCGGACACGTGCGCGGCAAGATCGCCATCACGGTTGTCAGCGAATAACGACACCCATGAGCAGGCAGGGCCGGTTTGTGTGCCGCCTTCCCACGGCCGCCGAGCCGTCAAAACTTCAGGGTCTGCCCAGGAAGTCCCGCACGGCATCGATGTACTCGGCGGTCCGTGTTGCCATCACTCCGTGGCCTTCGCCCGCGAAAAGACGGACCACGGCCTCGGGATAGAGGGCCCGGAGGGCCGCCCGTGCCTGAGGTGAGAAGGCATTGTCCCGCTCCGATTCGATCAGCAGCACCGGCATGGGTGGCGTTGCGAGGCTCCGCACCCCCGGTGCCCCTGCCGGCAGGTGCGCGAAGTCGTTCATCTCCCGCAGGGCGGACAGCAGATCCTCCTTGCCCAGCCGGCCGAGAATGTCCGTGAGCAGCCTGTCCCAGAACATCGCCTCGTCCTGTGAGTCCTGTGAATCCGGGGCGAACCAGCGGCGCCAGTTCCAGCCGGTCAACGAACGCACGGCGTTTTCCGGAAGGACGGCCAGGAAGCGGATGAGGAGTGGGAGCAGAGGCAGCGGGGCTGACGCCGGGCTTCCGGTGTTCGCGAGCACCAGGCGCCGCACGCGGTCGGGATGCCGGCGGGCGAACGTCTGGGCCACAAAACCGCCGAACGAAGAGCCGAGCACATCCGCCTGCCCGATTCCCTCGGCGTCGAGGATCGCCGCCAGGCCGTCGGCGAGTCCGGTGATGCCGGCACCGGCAGGATATGCCGGCGCAAGCACGCGGAAGTCCCGTTCCAGCGCTTCGATCAGCAGCAGGTACATGTCGGGTACCCGTGTGCCCCCGGAGGGCAGAAGCAAGGTCTGTTCGCCCGAGCCGCCGGCAAGATAGCGCCAGCGCACGCCGCCGACGTCGAGCGTTCGGTACCGGTGGCCTGCACGGAAGGCCTCAAGCCGGGCGTCCAGCGTCGACGCCGGCCCGGTCTCCCGTTCGTCCAAGCTGGGTCCGGGCGCAGGGTGGAGCGGGGCTGGGCTGTCACGCCGGCCCGGGGGAAGGGGGCGGCCTTCGAGGAATCGTCCGACGGCGTTGGCGTATTCGGTCGGGTGCGTGGCGGCCACCCAGTGGCCGCCTTCGCCGAACACGTAGGCGCGGGCGCCGGGATAGGCAGCCAGCAGGGCTTCGCGTTCGCGCGGTGTGAACCCGCGGTCGTCGGAAGCGGCGATCAACAGCACGTCCTCCGGACGCTCGAAGGTCGACGCGGCGGCGTATCGGTCGCGGTGTGCCATCAGATCCAGGAGCACCTCCAGGGGCGCCAGGGCCGATTCCTTGGTGTGTGCGGCGAAAAGGTCCTCAGTGTAGGCGGTGAGGAAAGCACGTTCGTTGTCTTCCGCCCCCGCGGCCAGGCGCGCGATCCTCGGACGGTAGAACGCGGCGAGGGCGGCCTTGGGCAGCAAAGTGAAAAGACGGACAAAGGCGCGCACCAGGCGTGTGTGGCCGCGCGTGTAGAGACCGAACCCGGAAAGGATGAGTTTGTCGACCCGCTGCGGATAGCGCCGGGAAAAGGCGTGCGCGACGCCGGCACCGAGGGAGTGGCCGAAAGTGCTGGCAGACGGGATTCCCTCGGCGTCGAGGATGGCTGCGATCCCTTCCAGGAGTTCGGCCATGGTCCGCACCGCTGGATAGGAAGGGGAGATGACGCGGAAGCTGGGTTCGAACGCGGTGATCGTGCGGAACGCGGAATCGCCGAAGGAGAAGCCGCCGCCCAGGACGAGAAGTGCCGGCCTGGCACCCTCATGGGCGGCGGAGCCCTCTGCGGCGTGCGGCGTGCCGGGTCCCGCGATGTACTTCCATTCGACGCCGCCGACTGTCAGCGACCGGTAGGGGTGGGTGGCACGGAACGCCCGCAGCTCGGCATAGCCGTCCATGGATCCTCCCGCCGGATGGCCTGATAGGAGGGAGACTACGCGGCAGCTTCCGGCCACCGCAACGGATGCCTGACCGGGAACGCATCAGCGCTGTGGTCCGTTCGGCCCGGAGTTGTCTGCGAACCCGCCCGGGTCTCTAGAAGCGGATTGCATCGATGACCTTGACGCGGACTGCAACGACGGCGGGGATGGCCCCGGCCAATGCGCCGACAAGAACGGCCGCCCCAAGACCGAGCAGGGCCGCGTCTACCGGAAATGGCGGATACTCAGTCAGGCCCGGTGCGATTTTGGATTCGATCCACGGGTTCTTGACCACCGCGACGGCGATCATCACGCCTACTACACCGGCCACCGCCGTTGCCACGACGGACTCCATCATGACGCCCAGGAAGATGCGCCGGGACGTGGCCCCAAAGCTTCGCCGGATCCCGATTTCCCGGACCCGGTAGCGCACGGTGACCATGGAGATGTTCAGCATTCCGACTGCCCCCAGGAGCAGCACGAGGCCGGCCACACCGCCAACGGCCAGCTGGACCGGCGCGAAAGGATCCCCGTAGCTGGCGTAATCCGAGCGGTCCACCGCGGCCTGCATGCCGGGGAACTGCTGTTCCAGGTCCGCGGCGATGGCTGCCTTGAGTGAGGCGGCCTGTTCGTCCTGGACCCAGATTTTGAACTGCTGCCCGGGTCCTGCAGCACCGCCGGTCGTGACCCCTGACCGTTCGGCAGCGCCAGTCAGCATAAAAGCCGACGGCGGTGCCTCAGGATAGGGATCCGGCACGACGCCGATGATCACCGCCGTCGTCTTCTGGTCTCCGGTCATGGCGATCTTGGGGCTGGTGGCCAGGTTTGGCCGCCCGGCGAAGTTGTAGAAGCTCTCCGAGACGACCAGCGCGGGTGCCAGCCGTTCCTCGTCGTTCGCCGCGAACCAGCCTCCCTGGCCCACGTCGACCCGGTGGATGACCCCGTAGCCTGGATCGATCACCTGTAGCTGCACTGGCTGGACGCCCCGGGGAAATTGGAAGGACTGCTGCGCCGATGCCACATGCGAGAAGTACGTTATTCCGTAGCGCTCGATGATGCCGCGGTAGGCGACTTCCAGTTTTTGCGGATCGGGCTGGGTGGGGCCGTAGACCCCGACGGCGAGGGTGGCCGAGCGGCCGCCGTTTCGCTCGGAATCCGCCTTGAATCCCTCGCGAGCGAGGTCGCCGACCCCGACGACCGACGTGAGGGCCGCAACCGACAGCGCCACTCCGACCAGGGCCAGGAGAATGCGTGTCTTGTTGATTCGCAGTTCCTGCCACGCCTCCACCAGGGCGGACACGAGCCCGGTCACGCCAGCACCCCCGCCGGGATCTCGGCGGGGGTGAGCACGCCTGCTTCCAGCCGGTAGCACGCCCGGGCCAGGGCTGCGACGTTGACATCGTGCGTGATGGTGATGAGCGCGGCTCCCGATTCGGTTGCCACGGTATCGAGCAGCGCCATGACGGCCTGGCCGGTGTCAATATCGAGGGCACCGGTGGGTTCGTCCGCCAGGATCAGCCGGGGCCGGCGAACGAGCGCCCGCGCTATCGCGACCCTTTGCTGTTCGCCGCCGGAGAGCATGTTCGGCAGTGTGTCGGCACGCTGTGCCAGGCCCACACGGTCCAGCATGTCCATAGCCAGTTCCCTGCGCCGCCAGAACTGGGCTCCCTTGGCGTACAGCAGGGGAGTGATCACGTTGTCCAGAGCGCTCCGGCCCGGCAGGAGGTTGAACTGCTGGAACACGAACCCCACCGAGGACCCGCGCAGCACCGCCCGCTCGTTGCCGCGCAGCCGCTCCACAGGGGTCCCCTGGAAACGAAGTTCTCCGCTGGTGGGCAGGTCCAGCAGCCCGAGGAGGTTCAAGAGGGTGGACTTCCCGCACCCGGATCGACCGATCACCGCCGTGTGGTCACCGGCGTGGACGGCCAGGTCCACACCCCGGAGAATGTGCAGTTCTTGATCGTCGGGAAGGCGGACGGTCCGGGTTACACCCGTGAGGGACACCAGTTCCTCCATGGTCACCCCCCGGCCGGGTAGGAACCTGGCCCGGCGAACTGCTGGCCAGGCTGTGGTTGGGCGGGGGCGCCGGGAATGAACTCAAGCACGGCTTCACCTTCAGCAAGGCCCGAGACGATCTCCACCATCGAGCCGTCGTTGAGGCCCAGCTGCACTTTCCGCTCCTGCGGCTCCCCAGCCTGGGATCCGGCGGGCGTTCCGGTGGCGGAGTCCGGGAACGTGCCGGCGGGAGCGAGCCACACCGATCCTTCCTTCACGCTGCCCCGCACCGAAGTGAGCGGCACCGTGACGACGTCGGTGGCCTGGCCGGCCGTGACCGTCATCGTCGCGCCCAGCCCTGCGAACACCTCCACGCCGGACGGAACGGCGCAGCTGATGGTGCCGGTCGGCGCGCCGCCTTGCTCGGGCATGCTGCTTCCGCCCGGGATGGCGGCGGCGTACGGCACCGAGCGGCTCACCCCGCCGGACGCACCTCCCGTACCCCGTGACACGGTGCTGGCTGCGCCTGTCAACGCGACCGTGGGGCAGGAGAACGGTGCGGGACCTCCTACGACGGCGATCTCCGCTGAGCTTGGTTTGGCCAGCAGGCGATACTGCTGGGCCGCGTCAACGGATCCGCTCACGGTGAAGGTCCCCGGGTTGACGGCGCCGGCGGTCTCGCCCACGCCCACCTGCTGGTTGAGCAGCACCGTGAGGCTCTCCAGCACGCCCGACGCCGGAGCGAGGACATTGGCGTAAGTGTAGGCAGGACCGGTGCGGCTCAGCGGCTGGCTGCCGGTGTCCTGCGTTGTTGATTCGGCCGCAACAGTCCGGACCTGGTAGAGACGGTCACCTGCGGTCACTTTGTCGCCCGTGGCGAGAAACAAATGCGTCACGACACCAGCGGTTGTGTTGCGGACGCCCACGGCAGCATCGCTTTGCACGGTTGCCTTGATCTGGACTGAATTGGTCACCGTCGCCCGGGTGGCCTGAACCACCGGGATGGCGACCTCCGCCGATGGTCCGTTGAGCACGGGTCCCGGCTTCATCCCGTCGATAAACGCGATCTTGACCAGCGCCATGGCTATGACGGCGAACACGGCCAGCCATGCCACGGGCATGACGACGCGCCTGAAAATTCTCATCTCTGCCCCGTTCGGTAACTCCCCACAGAACCTCTCTGCGAGAGATGCACTTCACACCCTATAGCCGAGCCGTTTCCGGCTTGGGAGGACGCGCTATCGGCGCCGACTCGCGTGAGCCGGACCGCCGGCGCTGTATCCGGCCGTCGTACCGTGGGGGCCGATGACTATTTCAGGACTTCTCACGGCGTACGACCAGCAGCTGCGGACGGATGCGGAGACCCCCAGCGCGGTCGCCGTCGAACGTCTTGGGCCGTTGCGTCTGGTGACCTTCGCCGGCGGCCGCGGTTTTGTGACCTATCAAAACCTGGACGGAGCCAGCGCGCCCAGGATCGCGGGCTGGGTGGCCGAAGCCGCGGCGTTCTTCCGGGAGGACCCGGCGATCAACCGGGTGGAGGGGAAGACGCGCGGCCACGATGCTGCCCCCGAACTCCATGAGGCGCTGCTCGGGAGCGGATTTGAGCCGGAAGGGACCTGCTTCGGGTGACAACGACGACGCCGTACTGCTGGCGCCGCTGAGGTCTGCGTGCTACCAGTTGCCCGGTTAAAGGTGCCGCAGCACGTCGGCGTAGACGGCGTGGGCGAGGTCGAGTTTGCCGGCGTCGCTTGGCGTGAACCATCGAATCTCGTCGTGCTCATTGGTGGCCAAGTTTGCCGGAACGCCTGACCACTCGGTGAGCACCCACCCGGTCAGGGCCAACCCGTCGGTTGCGCCGTCGTTGGCACGGACCGTGAACGCCGGCAGCTCCTTGGGAGCGGTAATCCGGACATTGACCTCCTCGAGGAGCTCCCGGGCCAGAGCCTCGCCTGCCGTTTCGCCATCTTCGATGTGGCCGCCTGGAAAATCCCACTTCCCCGGGTACCACCTCGATGATGGGAGCCGGCGGCACATCAGGACGCCCAAAGGGCCGACCAGCGCGCCAACTGCGATGAAGTGGGTCATGGCGCCAGTTGGCCACAGCGGGGTCCGCCCGCTTCGTCCGCGTCGTCGGGCTCTGCTGGACGCACCACCATCTCCTTGAGCGTCATGCGCCGCTCCTCCCACTTGGTCTCGCCGAATTCTGATCAGCATACGGTTACGCCCACCCAGCCCCGGCACTTTGGGGCCGAACTCTTTCAGCGCCCGCTGCACCGTGACAGACTGCGCCCATGAGCATGGAGCAATGGTGGCCGAAGCTGAAGCCTTCGACGCGGGACTGGCTGATCGAGAACAACGGCGACGCAGTGCCGGCCGGGATCCTCGGTGAGATCGAGGACGCCGGCGGATCGGTCGTTGCAGGTGACTGGTGGGTGGGCGAGAGCGGGCCCTCGGGCTTCTATTTCTCGGACGAGGCGATCGACTGGATTGACGCCGTCGGAAACGGCGAAACGCCGGACACCCGCTGAAATCTGCCCGAGAGACCTTCCAGCGTCGACGTACGAAAGTGCCCCCTGCCAGTAAAGGTAGGGGGCACTCCGTGGCGGCCTAAATGGCCATTTCCGACGAGCCGTTCAACTAGTGCGTCAGGTCCTTGCCCTTGGTCTCCGGGATGGTGAAGACGAACAGCACGCTGACCAGCTGCAACACCACGGCGTACACGTTGAACAGGTTGGCGAGGCCGATGGTGCCGAGCCAGGTCTGCAGGTACGGGGCGGTCCCGCCGAACACGGCCACGCAGATGGAATACGGGACGCCGACGCCGATGGTCCGGATGCTCGTGGGGAACAGTTCCGCGTAGACGGCGGGAACGATCGCGGCGCTGGCGGCGATGAAGATCAGCATGACGGACATGGCCACGGCCAGCTGCCAGGCCGAATCCTTCAGCAGCCAGGTCATGGGGAAGTGCATGACGGCGCTTCCGGCCGCGCCGGCCCAAAGCACCTTCTTGCGGCCGATCCGGTCGGACAGCTTGCCCCAGAAGGGCAGGGCGGCAATGAACACGATGTTGGCGATCACGCTGGCCCAGAGGGCTTCCCCGCGGTCGATCTTCAGCGTGGTGGCGGCGTAGCTCGGGGCCACGACACCCCAGATGTAGTAGATCACCGTGAGGCCCACGGTCAGCCCGATGACCTGGAGCGCCTGCTTGCGGTGCTGCACGATCTGCGGCCAGATCGCGGCGCGCTTCTCGGAGACCGTTTCGCCTTCGAAGGCCTCCGTCTCGTGCAGCTTGGAGCGCATGATCAGCGCGTAGAGGCCCATGAAGGCGCCGACCAGGAACGGAACGCGCCAGCCCCAGTCATTCATGGCATCGGCGCTCAGGGTCATGTTGAGGACCGCGCCCAGCAGCGTGCCGGCCAGGATTCCCACCGTGCCAGAGGTGTAGATCAGGGTGGCCCAGAGGCCGCGCTTCTCTTTCGGGGCCACCTCGGAGAGGTACGTCTGCGACGACGGCAGCTCACCGCCGTGGGCCAGGCCCTGGATCAGCCGGGCGACCAGGAGCATCAGCGACGCCCAGACGCCGATGCTGGCGAAGGATGGCGCGACGCCGATCATGAGGCTGCCCAGCGACGCGAGGCCCACAGCCAGCGTCATGGAGGTCTTGCGGCCCACCCGGTCGCCGATCCAGCCGAACAGGAAACCCCCGACCGGCCGTGCCACGAAGCCGACGGCGAAGATCGCCAGCGTTGCCAGCACCGCCGAGGCAGGGTCCGCCTTGCTGAACAGCTGGCTGGCGATGTAGGGCGTGAATGTGGCGTAGATGGCCCAGTCGTACCATTCGACGGCGTTCCCGATCCCCGTGCCGAGGAGGGTCTTCCGGGTGGCCGCCCGGCTGGCGAGCTGCGGGTCAACGATGGTGGTCATGATTTCTCCGAAAGAAGTAGGGCTAGGAAGCGGGGGACGTTGGGGTGCCGGCGGCAAGCGCGGCGATCCGGGCGATGGCGAGCTCGGCGTAGAGCGCCGCACCGTCGGCGAGGACGCCGTCGTCGAACGTGGCGTAGGGGGAGTGGTTGAACGCGGTTTCGGTGTGGTCCGCTTCCGGGGCGACGGCGCTGAGCCCGATGAAGGTGCCCGGCACCTCCGCCATCACCCGGGAGAAGTCCTCGGATCCGCTAAGGGGCGTGGCCCAGCGCGTCAGCCGGGACTCGCCGAACAGGTTCTGGATGGTTTTTTCCGCGGTGAGGGTTTCGTTTTCGTCCGTGATGCTGAGCGGGTATTCGGGACGGTATTCAACGTCCACCTCCAGGCCGTGGGCGTGGGCGATGCCCTTCAGGAGAGTGGGAACGGCGGTCATCATCCGTTCGCGGGAGGCGTGGGAGAACGTGCGGACCGTCGCCTCAATGCGCGCCGATTCGGGGATGATGTTACGTGCGGTGCCCGCCTGCAGGACGCCGACGGTCAGGACGACGGGGTCGAACATGTTGAACTGCCGGGTGATCATGACCTGCAGCGCCGTCACCATCTCAGCGGCTGCGGTGACGGGATCCTTGGCCGCGTGCGGGGCGGAGCCGTGGCCGCCGGCGCCCAGGACCGTGACGAACAGCCCGTCCGAGGCGCTGAGCATCACGCCCGGCTTGGTGGCGAACTGGCCGTACGGCTCCAGGGAGGAGAACACGTGCATGCCATAGGCGGCGTCCGCGCGGCGGCCCGCGGCGTCCAGCACGCCTTCGCGGATCATGTGGCCGGCGCCGTCGTGGCCTTCCTCGCCCGGCTGGAACATCAGGACGACGTCGCCGGCCAGCTGCCCGCGGCGTTCGGCCAGGAGGGTGGCGGCTCCGGCCAGCATCGAGGTGTGGAGATCGTGGCCGCAGGCGTGCATGGCGCCGTCGAGCCGTGAGGAGAAGTCGACGCCGGTGCGCTCCTGGACGGGGAGGCCGTCCATGTCCGCCCGCAGCAGGACCACCGGCTTGTTGGCCGAAGCGTGCGGTGCGCCGCCGCGCAGAACGGCGGTGACCGACGTCGTACTCTCGCCGAGGGTGACTTCATACGGCAGGCCGTCGAGGGCTTTGAGAACTTTCTCCTGGGTGCGGGGAAGCGCAAGGCCGATTTCCGGTTCCTGGTGCAACTCGTGGCGCAGCCGGGCGATGGTGCTTTGCAGTTCCTTGGCATCGGCGGTGACCGACATATGTTCCCTCTTCCCGAACGTTTGGTAAGTGCTTACGAACCATTGTGAAGTGACTGCAGTCACATGCGGAGGATAGGCTGGAAAAATGCAAAAGTAGGATCCTAAGTGCAGGAATCAATCATCAATGGAGGACCTTTGGTGGAGATCAGTGAGGAAGACCTGCAGCTGATCAACGCCCTGCAGATCGCGCCGCGGATCAGCTGGTCGGACGCCGCCGGAATCCTGGGCGTCCACGCAACCACCCTGGCGGCCCGCTGGGAGCGGCTCAAGGCATCCGGTGCGGCCTGGAGCACGGCCCACCTGATGGGCGATCCGAAGCAGATGTGCCTGGCTTTGGTTGATGTGGACTGCCAGATGAGCTCGCGGGCCGAGGTGACGGCCGCGCTGGCGGCGATCCCGGAAGTGGTCACGGTCGAGGAAGCCGCCAGCAACCGTGACCTCATGCTGACCGTCATCACGCCCACGCTGGCCCAGTTCAGCGACGTCGTCCTGGAGCAGCTCAAGGAGATTCCCGGCGTCACCAAGTACCAGACGGCGCTGTGCACGCGGCTGCACTCCGGCGGTTACGCGTGGCGGCTGAACGTCCTGGACAAGTCGCAGATGGCCGCGCTTCAGGCGCTGGCCGGGCCCGAGGCCTCCGGCACGTCGCCGGTGGGAATCCAGGGTGCGCCGCTGCCGCGGAGCCACCTGGATCTGATCCCGTTCCTGGCCAGGGACGGGCGCGCGGCGGCCGCGGACATCGCCCGCGCGCTGGGCCGCAGCCCGGCCACGGTCCAACGGCAGCTGAACCGCGTCCTGGCCAGCCGGGTTCTCTCTTTCCGGTGCGAAATTGCGCAGAAGTACTCGGGATATCCGGTCAGCTGCCAGTGGTTCGCCAACGTTCCGCCGGGACAGCACGAGGCCGCCGCCGCCGAGCTGCGCAGCTTCCGCAACGTGAGGCTCACTGCGTCCACCACCGGGCGCAGCAACTTCGTGATCCTGATGTGGCTGCATTCCCTGGCGGAGGTCCTGAACGCCGAACAGGCACTCCAGCAGCGGATCCCCGGAATCGAGCTGGTGGAAAGCGTAGTGGTGCTCAAGACAGCCAAGCGGGTCGGCTGGATGCTGAACCCGGACTCGACGGCGACCGGCGCCGTCGTGGTGCCCGCTGCGGAGCTTGCCCCGACGGCCTGAGGGCGCCTGTTCCCGCGGACCGGCTGCGCTCGTGCCCAGTTACTTCGGTGCGGCACGGCCCGACACCGGCGTGTCCCGGGGAAATCGCCGGATTTTGGGGCTGCGGCGGCCGGCAACTGGGCAGGAGCACGGCGGGCCGCGATGGGGCCGACGCTAGCGCAGCACGACGGTCCGGTTGCCCTGGAGGAATACGCGTCCCTCGCAGTGCCAGCGGACGGCGTTGGAGAGAGCCTTGCGCTCAGTGTCGCGGCCGGCGGCCACGAGGTCCTCGGCACGGAAGGTGTGGTCCACCTCCACCACCTGCTGGGAGATGATCGGGCCCTCATCGAGCTCCGCATTGACGTAGTGGGCGGTGGCGCCGACGGTCTTCACGCCGCGCGCGTGCGCCTGGTGGTAGGGCTTGGCGCCCTTGAAGCTGGGCAGGAAGGAGTGGTGGATATTGATGGCCCGACCATCCAGACGGCGGGTGAGGGCGTCGCTGAGGACCTGCATGTAACGCGCCAGAACCACCAGTTCGACGTCCAGCCGGTCGACGAGCTCCATCAGGCTCTCTTCGGCCGCCGGCTTGGTGTCTGCGGTGACGGGCACATGGAAGAACGGGATGCCGTGCCATTCCACGATGCCCCGGTGGTCCGGATGGTTTGAGACGACCCCGACAATGTCGATGGGTAGCTCCCCGATGCGGGCGCGGAACAGCAGGTCGTTAAGGCAGTGCTCGAACTTGGACACCATGATCAGGACCCGGCGCTTCGTTCCGTGGGCGCGCAGTTGCCACTGCATGCCGAATTTTTCTGCGACGGGCACGAAGGCCTCCCGGAGCGAATCAAGGGTCGCCGGTCCGTCGGGGGAGTCGCCGGCAGGGTCTCCGGCCGAGGCGAAGTGGATCCGCATAAAGAAGTGGCCGTCGTCCTGGGAGTCGAATTGCTTGCTTTCCAGGATGTCGCAGCCTTGTTCCAGCAGGAATCCGGACACGGCGTGGACGAGGCCGCGCGTTTCCGGGCAGTCGAGGGTCAGAACGTATTCGGCGGCGCTGCTATTCACGGTGTCCATGGCTCAGCACTCGATCACGTTGACGGCGAGTCCTCCGCGGGAGGTCTCCTTGTATTTGGTTTTCATGTCCGCTCCTGTCTCGCGCATGGTTTTGATGGCTTTATCCAGCGACACCTTGTGGCTGCCGTCGCCGTGCAGCGCCAGCCGCGCGGCGTTGATGGCCTTCACGCTCGCAATTGCGTTCCGTTCGATGCAGGGGATCTGCACCAGGCCGCCGACGGGGTCGCAGGTCAGGCCGAGGTTGTGTTCGATTCCCACCTCGGCGGCGTTTTCCACCTGTCCGGGGGTGCCGCCCAGCACTTCGCAGAGCCCGGCGGCGGCCATGGAGCACGCCGATCCGACTTCACCCTGGCACCCGCCCTCGGCCCCCGAGATGGCGGCGTTGATCTCCAAGAGAATTCCGCCGGCGCCCGCGGCCGCCCGGCCGCGGCC
>CALMVY010000260.1 GCA_937873245.1 uncultured Arthrobacter sp.
CAGGATGATCCGTCCAGCTTGGGTGGTGGAAACGACCACTGCGTGTCCCGTAGACCAGGCGCGCTGGAATGCGACGGCAGGCGAGCGTGGCCAGCCGGGTTGCCAAATGCAAAGCCGCCAGCCGGCCCGTGTCCCGCGGGTCACCGCCGCACAGCTCGAAGATCCGCCGCAGCCGCTGGTGCATCGACTGCCGCTCCACATGAAGCTCGCGGGCTGCGTGGGCGGTATTGCATCCGCAGTCAAGCCAGGTTGCCAGGGTGTCGAGCAGCCGCGAATTCCGTTGGGCGTCATGATCCAGAAGCGCACCCAGTTGCTGGCGTACGAAGTTCCGGCGCTGGTACGGGTCCAGCGCCTGGACCGTGAGGCGTTCCACCGCAAACGCCTCGGCGTCGATCACCGGCCGGTGCGGACCGCCGCTTCCCGGCCCCTGCTGCGGGGAAGCGGCCAGCTCCAGCGTGAGCTTGGCTTCGGACAGTGACCAGGGAGCATCCGAAATTCCAGCCACCAGCGGACCGACGGCGGCGAGCGTTCCGCCCATCGCCGCCAGGTCCAGCAGGCCTGCCAGGAGCTGCTGCCGGCTTTCTTCGGAGGCCTCGCCCGGCAGGCTGGCGACGGCCAGAAGCTCGGCATTGTCGACATAGGTGGCGTGGGCGTGCGCGGCCCGGGACAGGTGCTGCTCCAGGGATGTCCGCAGCTGCTGGGAGATATCCGAGCGCACCACCACGGCCACGAGCGGGGCGGAGACCGGAATTCCGGCCGCTGATGCCAACTGCTGCAGCCGCCAGGGTTGGCTGCCCGAATCGATCGCGCGGATCAGTGCTGCTCCGGCAACTTCCCGCAGCCCGGGGGACATCCGCTGCAGCATGGCCAGGGCCAGGATGTCCACGGAACGTTTGCCGGCTGTGCGGGCAAGGTTCTCGTCCTCCTCCGCCGGAACGTTGAGCAACAGCTGCGCCGCAAGGATTCCGCGGATGGGAACATCGATGTGGATCAGCCGTGCGTGTTCCTGGGGTGCAGGCGTGTTCCCTGCGACACTGCCTGCCTCGGCGGTCTCGTGGTGTCCGGCCGTCTCGGAACGCTCTGCGTTGCCGGGCGTTGCGCTGGCCAGGGCCGCACCCGTGAGGGACACCAGCGTCACCTCGGCATGGGTGATGCCGGCAAGTACGGCAAGGATCCGGTCCAGGCTGCCGCCGTGCGCCAATTCCACGGCCATGGCGTGGCTGGCCTCATCGGCCCGCCGCAACTGGGAAACCGACTCGCTGACCAGCGACGAGTTGATGGCCTGCATGACACTGACAAACGGGACCACCTTGCGCAGCTCGATCAGCGGGAGGCCGGCCGCTTCCGCCGCCGACACCATCGAGGACGGGAGCGAGGGCAGGGCGGGGCCGGTTTCTACCGCAAGGGCCGCCACGCCGCGCTCGGCCAGCTGGCGGATATACGTGACGCGCCGTTCGTCGGAGGCAACGGCGAGGGCCTCCCCGCCTGTCAGCAGCAACTCCCCGCCGTCGAGCAGCGGGGCGATGTCAAGAATCTCACTTGAGTGGATCCACCGGAGCTGGGTCCTGGCGGCGGTGCCTGCCGCCGCCCGGATCACCGGATCGGCGACGGACAGCGTCGGATGGCCGAGAACATCCTGAAGACGTATAGACATGACACTCCGTCGCGTAAGGCAGGTATTAACTAGACACATCATATATAGGCGGATGTGGCATGTGCCACATAATCTGGAAGGACCCCACTCACTCACGGAGGCTCCAATGCGTGAAGAACCCCCTATGATTTCGGCTCGCCACTCTCCTGCCAACGACAACGACGTCGAGGCCTGGCTCCAGCCCATTCCCGAATCCCAGCGAACCCATAAAGTGTCCGGCCAGTTCTGGATCTGGGCCGGCGCCAACCTCGCCCCGATCAACTGGGTGCTCGGCGCCCTCGGCATCCACCTCGGCCTCGGCTTCGCCGACACTGTCACCGTTCTGGTTCTGGGGAACCTGATCGGCATGCTGCTCTTCGGCTGCTTTGTGCTGCTGGGCCAAAAAACCGGAGCGACCGGCATGGTCCTGGCCCGGGCAGCCTTTGGCCGCCGCGGGAACTACCTGCCGGCAGCCATCCAGGCCCTGCTGGTCATCGGCTGGTGCGCGGTCAACACCTGGATCATCCTGGACCTGGTGATGGCGCTGTTCGGCACCCTCGGCTGGGTCGACCCGACGGCCCATAACTACGCCTGGAAGATCGGCGTCGCGACCGCCATCATGGCCGCGCAGGTTGCCATCGCCTGGTTCGGCTACAAGGCCATCGCGGCCTTTGAAAAGTGGACCGTGCCGCCCACCATCATCATCCTCGCCGTGATGAGCGCCGTCGCATGGTTCGGCATGAAGATCAACTGGTCCTACGCCGGACCGGCCGGCAACATCCTCGAAGGCTCGGAGCGCATCGCCGCGATGAGCGCCGTCATGACGGCCATCGGCATCGGCTGGGGCATCACCTGGTTCACGTACGCCGCCGACTACTCCCGCTTCGTCAGCACCGAAGTGCCCAAGCGCAAGGTCTACCTGGCCTCGGTCCTGGGGCAGTTCATCCCCGTCGTCTGGCTCGGAATCCTGGGTGCCAGCCTGGCCACCAACAGCGGAGAGATCGACCCCGGCAAGCTCATCGTCCAGAACTTCGGTGTCATGGCGCTCCCGGTGCTCCTGATGGTCCTGCACGGACCGATCGCCACCAACATCCTAAACATCTACACCTTCTCGGTCGCAACGCAGGCCCTCGACATCACCATCAGCCGCCGCAAGCTCAACCTGTTCGTCGGCGTGTTCTCCCTCGCCGCCGTCATCTTCTTCATCTTCCAGGAAGACTTTGCCGCTGTCCTGGACGCGTGGCTGATCGGACTCGTCGCGTGGGTGGCCGCCTGGGGCGGAGTGATGCTGGTGCACTACTTCTGGATCGAGAAGCGCTGGCCCGGCGACCCGGCCCGGCTGTTCGACGCGGTGGGCACCAAGCGCCTGCCGGGCGTGAACCCGGCCGGCATCGCTTCCCTGCTCATCGGGATCTTCGCCACCTGGCTGTTCATGTACGGGCTGGTACCCGCCATGCAGGGCCCCGTCGCCGTCGCCCTCGGCGGATGGGACCTGTCCTGGCTGGCCGGCGGCCTGACCAGCGCCACGGCCTACGCCCTGATGGGGCCGCGCTACCACCGGAAGTTCCTGCAGGTGCCCGGCGCCGTTGCCATCACGGTCCCCGCCGAGCCCCGTATCAGTGACCTCCCCGCCACCACCGCCCCAGCCGGCCTCTAGCCACCACTCGTCAAGGAGCACCACCCGCATGGACAAGTCAGTATTTCTGGAGGACCTGGACGCCTTTGCCTACCGCGAAGCCCTGGCATCAGGGGAGGCCACCGTCCTCATACCCGTCGGGTCCCTGGAGCAGCACGGCCCCCACCTGCCGCTGGGAACGGACACCATCCTGTCCTCCCACTTCGCGGCGGGAGTCGCCCGGCAGCTAGGGGCACTGGTTGCCCAGCCGATCGCCTACGGGTACAAGTCGCAGCAGAAGTCCGGCGGCGGCAACCACCTCCCGGGTACTGTCAGCCTGGATGGTGCCACCCTCATCGGCGTGGCGCGCAACCTGGTCAAGTCCTTCCTTAACCAGGGCGTCCGGCACGTGGTCTTCATCAACGGCCACTTCGAGAACTACCAGTTCCTGTATGAGGGAATCGACCTGGCCCTGGACGAGCTTGGGATCGGGCCCGGTGCACAGCAGAGCGTGCTGCTGCTGTCGTACTGGGACTTTGTCAGCCAGGACACGCTGACGGAGGTCTACCCCGCGGGCTTCCCGGGCTGGGACATCGAGCACGGCGGGGTCCTGGAAACCTCACTCATGCTCCACCTCGAACCGGCCCGGGTTGCCATGGACCGCCTGGTCGACGGTCCTGCCGCGGTCCTGCCGCGCTTTGACAGGCTCCCGGTGGTGCCGGAGCGGACACCCGCCACCGGGTGCCTGTCATCGGCCGCAGGGTCCAGCGCAGCCAAGGGCGGGTTGCTGTACGGGCAGGTGGTCGAAGATCTGGCCGCGGACCTCGCAAGCGAACTGGTCCGTGCGCCCGCAGTTGTTCCGGCGTAAGGCACAACGATCCACAGGTCAACGCGATTCGCACAGTAAATTCAGGTGCCGCGGGGAGACTTCCCCGCGGCACCTTCCTGTCACGGGACAGTGCCGTCGGATACCCGAGGTGCCGACCCGAAGGCCAAGCGACGGCAGGTCGAGGAACTGCTGGCCACAGATTCCGCATTCCTCAGCCCCCGGACCGGGCGGCGCGCACCTGCCCTCTGTTTTGGATCTCTTCCGGCGCACCAGCCAAAACTGCGCTCCTGCCCAGTTACTTCGTAGTGCCACGGCCCGACACCGGCGTGTCCGGGCGAAAACACCAGATTCCGGCGTTGCGGCGGTCAGTAACTGGGCAGGAGCGCGGGTTCTGCCATTCCTGCGGCAGTTGCCGCGCCCGGCTGTCTGCCTATTCCTCGTGTCCCTGGTCGCGGCTCATCTGGT
>CALMVY010000261.1 GCA_937873245.1 uncultured Arthrobacter sp.
GGCCTTGGCAAGGCGCTGGCGGGCCTGCTCGGCGCGTACGCCGGACTGGCAGACCAGCACCACGCGGGAGCCCAGGCGGGCGGCGAGCTCGTCCGTGTGTTCGGACAGCAGCGGCAGAGGCACGTTGTAGGAGCCGCGGATGTGCATGGACTCGAACTCCGCAGCCGAACGCACGTCGATGACCACGAGGTCCTGGTGCTCGTTGAACCAGGACTGGAGGGTTTCAGGGGCGAGTGCGGTAACAGCGGGTGCCGTGGAAGGGGAAGTCATGGGTGGCCTCTCGGAAGGGGTCGGGTGGATACCTCACCGAGTATTGCAGATACCCCCGGGGGTAGTCAAAATACCCTAGGGGGTATAGAATTGGTGGAAGTCCCCGACCTTTGGAGAAACCCGTGGAACTCAATTCCTCTGAACTGACCCCTGTCATTAACCGTTTGAAGCGAGCCCAGGGTCAGCTGGCCGCTGTTACCCGAATGCTTGAAGAGGGCCGGGATTGCGGTGACGTTGTTACCCAGCTCGCGGCCGTCTCCAAGGCGCTGGACCGGGCCGGATTCGCCATCATTGCAACGGGCCTGGAGCAGTGCATCGTCCAGAAGGATGCAACGATGGACAAGAAAGATCTGGAGAAGCTCTTCCTCTCCCTCGCCTAACCGGACCTGTTGTCGATCAGCCCACGGAGAACCATGACGTACGCGCTCGCTACCACCGTCCCCCTTCCGTGGGCCGAAGCCCGGGACCGCACCCGGGACGCCCTGTCGGCCCAAGGGTTCGGAATCCTCACGGAAATCAACGTCCGCTCCACCTTCGAAAGCCAAGCTTGGCGCTGAAACGGCAGACGCTGTCGGGAACTACGTCATCCTCGGGGCCTGCAACCCGGCCCTGGCCAGCCGTGCCCTCGCCGGCGAGCCGGAAATCGGTGCGCTGCTGCCGTGCAATGTCGTGGTGCGCCGGAAGAAGGATGCAGAGTTGACCACGGTGGAAGCCATCGACCCCCAGACCATGGTCCAGCTCAGCGCCGCGCCGTCAGTCAAAGAAGTACGCCGGTACCCGCCTCCGGAAGGCCCTCGCCGACCTGGGTGAAGCGGCCGGAAAGCGCCGCAGACGCTCTGCGGAGAGCTGTGGGCTGGCGCAGACCGTTCAGGCAGGGTGCATGGTTTCAGTATTTTGGGCGAGGCGAAGTAGCCGTTGGCGATCCGCGGGCGCGTAGCTTGCGGTATCCATCGCAAAGCGCATTCTTGCCACCTGTTCGAGTATCTCTGCCCGGTACCGGCCGTGGCTGTCGCACCATGAAAGCTCCTGAAGCAGCTCCAGAAGACGCTCTGCGACGGCGGGGTCCGCTATTCCATACAGCCGCGGCTGGGCCATGACCAGTTCCAGCAAGTCACCCAGTGTAGGCATGGCCAGCACAACTCGTACCCTTCCCGCTTCATCGGTGAGCTGTATCGGGCCCGGATGGCGGCGGGTCAGCCGGCACAACAGTGCGGAAAGATGCCCCAAGACATGCACGGCGGTTGTCGGGTCGTTGATTCCCGGCGACAGGGCACGGGCCGCGACGTCCACGAGCTGGCGGAAACCGAAACCGACGTCCTGAACATTGGTTCGTTCGACGCCCGTGGTGACGGCTGAGCTGATGGCCGCCTGCAAATTTTCCTGAGTCTTGGCGCTGAAGGCAGCTTCCGGGCCAATCGGCCAGGCCGTGGCGAACGGGATTCCTTCCACCAGGGAACTTCCGGGCTCGCGCTCAACATGGATTAGTGCCCCGTTGTCCACAGCTGCCTGCACGAGGGCCCCGGCTTCGATGGAAGTGAGGAATCCCGATTTTGAACACATGATTCGGGTTCCTTTTCCCTGGCCTGTTAACCCCTCGGGCAGTACGGGCCTGTCTTCAGGGAAGACCCTGTCGATGGTTTCCCGGGTTTCGGCGTTGACCCTGCGCATCATGGTTTCGACACGGATTTCGCGGGTCAAATGGGCCAGAAAGAGTACCAAACCCATGACACTGCTTATCGCGAGCACAAACGCGGCTGTGACAGAGAACTCGGGGACAAAGGATGGGCCCTCACTGGTTTCGGTCCGCACACTGCGAAGAACGGTCAGCGAGAAAGCGAACGTTGCCAGGAACAGGGCCAGGGTTCCATGGACGAACCGGTCTGCAGTGAAGGTGCGCAGCAGCCGGGGGGAGAACTGGCTGCTGGCCAGCTGCAGCGTCACCACTGTGAGGGAAAACGTCAGTGAAGTCACCGTGATCAGGGACCCCGCAATCGCCTGCAGCACAGACCGGGCCGCTTCGGGGCCACCGCTGAAGAGCAGCACCGTGACGCCGTCGGGAAGCTCATCCACGGCGGCATCCAGTCCCGGCAGCACGAAACCCATGGCCACGGCCACGATCACAGCGAGAGCAGGCAGTGGCCACAGCTGTGTCCTGAAAGTGTCAAGCAGGCGTGCTGCGCGCCCGCTGCTGGCCCGCTTGCCGGCACTTGTTGCAGGCGCCTCATTCATCAGATACTGCCTTCCTGAGAGACCTGGGTCTGGGACATGTCTAACACCCGCGATCTGTGGCGCCTACCCGGAGGTTGCTGCGGCCCGGGCGGCCACCGTGGTGGTCACATTGGCGTAACGCGCCGCCGACTGTGGCTTCCGATTCAATCACGGGCGTTGACCGGCCCGGCGCCATCTTCCTACCGTGGGGATAGAAGCGGCGCCGATCCGAAGACTGAGTCCAAGTCATGCAGCCGGAAAAGGGCGGGCGCGCCGAAGCCCTGATGAAATCCGGGCGCTCGGGTATCAGGCTAGGTGCACCGCCATCCCCGAAAGGCTCTTGCAGCCGCCCGAACCGGCAGGGAAGGAAAGTAATGAATCCCCATCCAACTCTTACTATCCAGAGCGCAGGCGCAGGCGCTGGCGTGGCGGTCCCCGGCACGCCTCTTGGCTCCAGGCGCGGTTCTGACAAGACACATGATCCGGACATCGAGCGGATGCTCACCGCACACGTCCACTGCGGAGAAGAAATGGCCCTGGTCGGCCCGGACGACCCGAGGGATACCGATACTGATGCACCGGCCATCGCCGGGCAGGCGCGGCGTAACGGTCCGCGAGTTTACAGATGCTTTTGCGGCTTTTCGTTCGACCAGGCAAAGGAATGACAGCTTGTCCGACACCAAACAGTGCGGCTTCGCATTTGGTGGTGCCGGGGGGCGCTAAAAGGATCGGATTCGCGCTGAAGGATGCATGCAAGTTGCGGTCCGATCCGCCGGCGTCCGGACACCCATTTCTCCGCTTGGACGGCCCCCGAGGGTTAGCCCCCGACGATCGGAACCGGCCCGGCCGCGGCCGGTGATAGCGAGGGGCCGCCTCACGTCTCCAGGACCGGTGTTGTCTGGGTAGCCACGGTGGCGACGCTCGTGCTTCGGTCTATTTGGCAGAATAATGCACCACGAAGCTCCTAGGGATGCAGAAAACCCCCGGTTTCCCGGGGGTTTTCCTTGGCGGTGACGGTGGGATTTGAACCCACGTTGGCTTTTACACCAAACAACATTTCGAGTGTTGCACCTTCGGCCGCTCGGACACGTCACCAACCTGACTAGGGTACCGGAGCAAAGCGCTCATCCACAAAACGGCTGCCCCGGAGCGGTTCGGAAGCGTAGCAACGCGACCCGCCTGCAGCGGACACGCTTCCCTGTGCCTGCGGCTGGCACTAGATTCGTAAGCAAGATGACTACTTCCGACCAACACACCACCGCCACCGCATACTGGACCGTCGGCCCCGAAAAAGGGGAACTCCGGCGCGAAGACCTCCCGGCCCCCGGCCCCGGTGAGGCGCTCGTCCGCACCCTGTTCTCGGGCATCAGCAAAGGCACCGAACTGGTGGTCCACAACGCCCGCGTTCCGGAATGCGTGGCCGAAGAAATGGCCGCCCCGAACCAGGAAGGCACCTTCCCCGCCCCGGTGAAGTTCGGCTACCTCTCCGTCGGCGTCGTCGAGGACGGCCCGGCTGACTGGCTGGGCAAGACCGTGTTCTGCCTGTACCCGCACCAGGACCGCTACGTCGTTCCGGTGGAGTCGCTCACCGAGGTGCCGGAGGATGTCCCCGCCCGCCGCGCCGTGCTGACCGGCACGGTCGAGACCGCGATCAACGGGATCTGGGAGGCCGGGCCGCGCCTCGGAGACCGCGTCGCCGTGATCGGCGCCGGCCTCGTCGGCGGCATGGTGGCCAAGCTCCTGGCCTCCTTCCCGCTGGGACGGCTGCAGCTGGTGGACGTCGACCCGGCCAAGCGGGCGTTCGCCGAAACGCTCGGCGTCGAGTTCAGCCACCCCGACGACGCCCTGCCGGACTGCGACATCGTGATCCACTGCTCCGCCTCGCAGGAAGGCCTCGAGCGCGCCCTGCAGCTCGCGGGCGACGACGGCGACGTCATCGAGATGTCCTGGTACGCCGACCGCAAAGTCAGCGTGCCGCTGGGGGAGGACTTCCACGCCCGCCGGCTCTCCATCCGCGCCAGCCAGGTGGGCGTCGTGGCCCGCGCGCGCCGCCACCGCCGCACCACCGCCGACCGGCTCCGGCTCGCCGTCTCCCTGCTGCGCGATCCCGGGTTCGACGTGTTCCTCACCGGCACGTCCACCCTCGACGAGCTGCCCGACGTCGTCCAGCGGCTCTCCGACGGCGCGCTGGACGCGCTCTGCCACGTCATCAAATCCCCCGCCACAACAGAAACCACGAGGTAAATCCGTGTTCAGCCTGACCGTCCGCCGCAACTTCATGATCGCCCACAGCCTCCCGCGCCCGGCGTTCGGCCCCGCCCAGGGCATGCACGGCGCCACCTTCGTCACAGAGGTGACCTTCCGCCGTCGGACCCTCAACCACGACTCGATCGTCCTGGACATCGGCGAGGCCGGCGACGTGCTGGACTCCGTCCTCGAAGGCCTGAACTACAAGAACCTGGACGAGCACCCGGACTTCGCCGGCAGGCTCAGCACCACCGAGGCCCTGGCCCAGTACGTCGCCGACGCCGTGGCGGCGAAGATCCGCACCGGCGCCGACGGCCGGGAGCTGGCCGGGCTGGACGTCACCCTCCGCGAAACCCCCGACGCCTGGGCCAGCTACTCGCTCGACTTCGAGCCCAGCTAGGAATTTCGGTGCCGGCCAGGAACACGCTGCCAGCCAGAGACGCAGTACCAGCCGGGAAC
>CALMVY010000262.1 GCA_937873245.1 uncultured Arthrobacter sp.
GCTTCGAAGTACGCACCTTTATACCCGGCGACGCCGCGGCGGAAGACCCGGTCACCGGCAGCTTCAATGCCGGAGCAGCCCAGTGGCTGATCCGCAGCGGCAGGGCGCCGGGGTCCTATGTTGCGGCGCAGGGAACGGCGCTGGGCCGGGCGGGGCGGATCCATATCGACGCGGTGGAGGACGACATTTGGGTCGGAGGCAGCTCGGTGAGCTGCATCGAGGGCTTTGTCCTGCTCTGAGCCCCGGATGCCCTGTCGCTTACGGCTGCCATTCGGGCGGCGTGGGGACCAAAAGTCATAGCGCAACGACGGTGGGAATAAACCACAAGGGCCCCGGCTTCTACAGGTAGATGCAAACGCATATACCAAGGGCCTTGCGCCCCGCCTCACACCAGGAGCACTCCGTGGAAACCCGCCGTATCACCGTTCTTTCCGCCGGACTCGGCGTCCCGTCGTCGAGCCGTCTGCTGGCAGACCAGCTGGCCGCGGCCGCCGAACGCCACCTCGCCGCGGCCGGATACGCCGCCGAGGTCGACGTAGTGGAACTGCGGGACCTCGCCGTGGATATCGCGAACAGCTTCGTGACCGGTTATGCAGCACCGAAGCTGGCAGGCGTGATCGCCGGCGTCGAGGCATCGGACGGAATTATTGCCGTCACCCCCGTTTTCAGCGCCTCCTACAGCGGACTCTTCAAGTCCTTCATTGACGTCCTGGACCCCAAATCGCTGGAGGGAAAGGCGGTATTGCTCGGCGCCACCGCCGGAACGGACCGGCACCAGATGGTCCTGGACTTCGCCATGCGGCCCCTGTTCACGTACCTCCGCACCCGGACCGCCCCCACTGCCGTCTTTGCCGGTCCGCAGGACTGGGGCAACAACGACGACGGCGGCTCGGCCCTGTCCACCCGGATCGACCGGGCGGCGGAGGAGTTCGTCGGACTGCTGCGGGGCACGCAGCCGCAGCCCAGGCAGGCCGCCGTGGAGTCTCTGCCGTTCGAACAACTGCTCGCGGGCATTTCCGGCCGGCACTGATGCCGAGGGCCGCCACGGTGAACTATTAGTCACTCCGGGTCGTTGTGCGGGACATGAAATGTCCTGTGGATTCAATTGACCTGATCATGAGCGAACGCAGTGGCGTCGAGATCGACTACTGCCCCCAGTGCCGCGGCGTGTGGCTGGACCGGGGCGAACTGGACAAGATCCTTGACCGCGCGGCGGAGACCATGGGCCCCGCAGTGTCGGCCCCGGCGCCGCCGATGCCTCCGACGACCCCCGGCCACATTCCGCCGCCGCTCTACAACCTGGACCCGCGCCGGGATGACCGGCGGCCGGATGACCGCCGCTACGATGACCGCCGGTATGACGAGCGCCGGGACCGTCCGCGCTACGACCAGCCGCGCTATGACGACCGCCGCCGCCCGAAGAAGAAAGAAGGCTGGCTCGGGGAACTGTTCGACTTTTAGTCCCCGCGGGCCGGTCCTGCCTGCGGGTCAGTCTTCGGGTCAGTCCTCGAGCAGGGCGATGAATTCGCGGGCCTGCTTGATGGAGATGTCCGAGTGGCGGGTGAGGGCCTCGGCGGCGGCCTCGGTATCGCCGCTTCTGGCCAAGGTGCGGATCCGGCCGTAGATCTCGTCGTTGAGCATGTTGCTGCTGACCTCACGTGTGACGTCGCCCTTGCTGGCGATCGCCCGGTACCGGTAGGTGAACCGCTGCGGCGCGTCGTCGTCGTCCTCACTGGGCGCCTCGTCTGGCGACTCGGGCCGGAAGGGCTGCGGGTGTGCTGCCAGGGCGCCCACGGCGTCCCGGGAGGCCCGCAGGCCGTCTCCGGTGGCCTCGAAGTACAGTTTGATGGCCGCCATGGCCTGCCCTTGGGCGATCAGCGCGTAGAGACGGCGGTGCTGGTCCTGGCTGAGCTTGGCCGCGGAGGTGCGGGCGAGTTCAAGCGGGTCGCGTGCGGGCTGGGGGGCAGCTTCCGGCCGGGGCCGGGCGCCGCGGCGGCCGAGGGCGCGGGCACCGAGCAGAACGCCGGCTCCGACGAGCGCCAGGATCAGGAGGGGGACTAGCAGGGATTCCATGAAGCTACAGCCGATCTACAAAATTCTTGGCGGTCAAAAGATCTGAATGGGTTGCCTGCCGGAGCAGCTTGATGGCCTGGATTTTCTTGCCGTTCCGGGCCAGCGACTGGAGCTGCAGGGCGAACTGGGGATTGAGCTGGCCCCCGGGCAGGACGGGCCCCTGAGAGCCGGGGTGCCCGACGGCGGGCGCTGACCCCGTGTGGGCGCGCAGCGCCTGGCGGGCATTATCTGCCTGCTGTGACTGCTGCTGTTCGTTCTGGCTGGGCCGCGTGACCGCATCCACGCGTGCGCGTGCGGCGGTGGCGGCCTGCACCTGCGCGGCGTAGTGGGCCTGCGACCGGACTGCCAGTTCGTGCTGGTAGCGCTCCGCGTCGGACATACCGAAGTTGCGCGGCTTGAGGGCCGTGACCAGCGCCCAGAGGACTGCTGCCAGGATGAGGGCAGGCAGTATGACCAGCAATACATCGCCCATGTGAAGAGCTTATGCCAGATCGCAGTTATCCACAGCACATACCGCAAAGGGCATGCGGTGCGCCGCCGGACTCGCCCAGCGCCGCCCGTCGCACCCATCCAAAGGGGGCGGGCCGTGAGGACCATCACTTAATGTGCATATTTCCGAGCGGGTGTGGCCTCATATGCCGCCCGGTATCCCCAGCCACCGTCCGCGGGCTGTGGATGATCTTTGACGAAAATTCTTTTGTGTCCACACGCTGAACCCAGTGTTTCCGCAGGTCAGAGGCATATTAGAGCGGCAACAAACTTTCTATCCACAGCTGTTCCCACAGGCTGTGCACAAGCGAGAGGCACTAGTACACAGCTTATCCACAGGGGCGGCGGCCGGTCGGGTTGGTGCCTGCCGGATGGGAGGATACCGTTGCTGGAGATCGAGCCTTGGATACCGAAATCCGGTGCTGGCTGCACGACGCCTTCCTCTCAACCTCCGGCCCCGCAAGGCCGGACCGGGCTGTGGAAAACCGAAGGGCGCCGGAAGCCGGCCGAAGTGTCGGAGCCGGCTGATAGTACTTAGCCCATCGGATATACCGGGGCCGAGGCCACCGGGCGCCAAGGCCCATGGCATACGCGTCGCCGGCGCACGGACACCCGCCGCGGCACACAACGGAGGACGGCAGTTTTGTCAGTTACGCATCTGGACTCAGTCGAGGGGACCCGGGGAGCCGAAGGCAGCCGCAAGCCGCCGCAGGACATTCCCGCCGAGCAGTCCGTCCTGGGCGGCATGATGCTGTCCAAGGACGCCATTGCCGACGTCGTTGAGATTCTCCGGGGCGTGGACTTCTACCGTCCTGCACACGAGACGATCTACGAAGCGATCATCGACCTCTACGGCCGCGGTGAACCTGCCGACGCCGTCACCGTCTCGGATGAACTGACCAAGCGGGGTGAGATTAACCGGATCGGAGGCCCCGCCTACCTTCACGAGCTCATCCAGACCGTTCCCACCGCCGCCAACGCCGGCTACTACGCCGAAATTGTGGGTGAACGCGCGGTCCTGCGCCGCCTCGTCAATGCCGGCACCAAGATCGTCCAGCTCGGCTACGGCCAGGATGGCGAGGTCGAAGACCTGGTCAACCAGGCCCAGGCGGAGATCTATGCCGTGGCGGAGCGCCGCACCGCCGAGGACTACGTGGTCCTCAAGGACGTCATGGAGTCCACCGTGGACGAGATTGAAGCGTCCGGCCACCGCGAGGAGGGAATGACCGGCGTTCCCACCGGATTCTACGAACTCGATGAGCTCACGCACGGCCTGCACCCCGGCCAGATGATCGTCATCGCCGCCCGCCCCGCCGTCGGCAAATCCACTTTCGCGCTGGACTTCGCCCGCTCCGCAGCCATCAAGAACAACCTCGCCACCGTGATGTTCTCGCTGGAAATGGGCCGGAACGAGATCGCCATGCGACTGCTGTCCGCAGAGGCCACGATCGGCCTCCAGGACCTGCGCAAGGGCACGATCAAGGACGAGCAGTGGTCCAAGATCGCCACCACGATGGGCCGGATGAATGAGGCCCCGCTCTTTATCGATGACAGCCCCAACATGTCCCTGATGGAAATCCGGGCCAAGTGCCGCCGCCTGAAGCAACAGCACGATCTCAAGCTGGTCATCCTTGACTACCTCCAGCTGATGAGCTCCGGCAAGAAGGTGGAGTCCCGCCAGCAGGAAGTCTCCGAGTTCTCCCGTGCGCTGAAGCTGCTGGCCAAGGAACTGCAGGTCCCGGTCATTGCCCTGTCGCAGTTGAACCGTGGCTCCGAGCAGCGCCAGGACAAGAGGCCGATGGTCTCCGACCTGCGCGAATCCGGTTCCATTGAGCAGGACGCCGACATGGTCATCCTGCTGCACCGCGAGGACGTCTACGACAAGGAATCGCCGCGCGCCGGCGAGGCGGACATCCTCATCGCCAAGCACCGCAACGGGCCCACCAAGGACATCGTGGTCGCCTTCCAGGGCCACTACTCGCGGTTCGCCAACATGGCGGCCGACGCCGGGGGCGGCGGCTTCTAAGGGCTACTCGCCGCCGGCCCGAAGCAGGTGGTTGGGCAGCCGGTTTCCCGGTGCCCGGCCCCGGATCTCCAGCAGGTCGCGGGCATGCGCGTGCAGCCGTTTGTCCTCCTCGGACACCGGTACCCACTGTGGGACCGGCACGGACGTGCCGTGTTCGTCGCGGGCCACCATCACGGTCAGGCAATAGGTGGTGAGCTCCAGCTCGCGCCCCTTCGGATCCCCCGAGCGGACATGGACCGCAATGTGCATGCCCTTCGTTCCGGTGTAGACCAGGCGGGCCTCCACTTCCACCACGTGGCCAATCAGCAGCGGCCGGTAGAAGCGCACCCCGCCGGAAAACACAGCTACCGTATCCATCCCGCAGTACCGCGAGGCGCACACGTAGGCCGCCTCGTCGATCCATTTCATGACAATGCCGCCGTGCACCTTGCCGCCCCAGTTCACGTCCGTCGGGGCGGCCATAAAGCGCAGGACCACGTTCTCGGCAGTTCCGGCGTCGGTATATTCCTGTCCGCTCATCGCCTGGACAATGTCCTCACGGACCTTGATCCGCGCCAGCGCATGGTCCCGCTGTTCGGTTTCCTCCGGCGTCACCGGCTCGAACTGGGGCACAGGGATGGGTTTGCCGTCCTCGCCGACGGCCACGAAGATCACCATGCACTGGCTTCGCATCGTGGCCGGGCCGCCCTTCGGGTCCCCCGAAGACACCACGGTGCGAATGTGCATGGAGGACCTGCCCGTGTAGACAATCGTCGCCTCGACGTCGACCATGTCCCCGCTGTTGACCGGATCCGCAAAGTGGATGTTCCCCACATATGCCGTCACGCAATAGGACTTGGCCCAGCCCACCGCGGCGGCGTAGGCAGCCTTGTCCACCCACTCGAGCACGGTGCCGGCGTCGACCGAACCGCTGTGGCCGACGTCGGTGGGGGCGGCAAGGAAGCGCAGGGTCACGGAATTGGCGGGGTGTTCACTCATGGTCAGAGTTTACTGATCGGCCGGGTCTGCGTCGCGGGCGGGGACACCAACGGGGCCGGGATGCCACAAGTGCCCGGCTGCCGTGAGGGGGTACGACTGCGGGCGGCCACCCGGAGGCGGCCGCCCGCTGCTGTGCGCCGCGGGGCGCCGGGGATTCCCTTTAGGCGAGGACGCTCAGCCTGGAGCCGCTGCGGCCGAAGAGCGCCCTGTCCACGGAGACCTTTCCCGCGCCGACGAGCGCCACAGCCAGGGCGGCTGCTGCCAGGATCAGCACCAGTTCATAGCCGCCTGCTGCGGCATATATTCCTGCCGGGGCATGGACCAGGAACAAAGCGCCGAGCATGTTCAGCGCGAGCAGGGCGGCGAATACGCGGGTGAGCACGCCGAGGATCAGTGCGACGCCGCCGACCAGTTCCAGCGTGGCGATGACCGGGGCGGCGAGGTCTGCCGCCGGCACGCCCATCTGCGCAAAGGCGGCCTGGGTGCCGGCAATGGTGAACTCGTTGAATTTCTGCCAGCCATGGGCGGCGAACAGGAATCCTGCGACGATACGCAGGACGGTGCGGGCCGAGGTGGTGAGTGTGGACTGGTTCATTGGGGTGCCGTTCTGTGAAGGAAGGGTGGCAGCTGTACGCGGCCACAGATTTAGTTGAACATTCAACCTCTAGTGTTCCGGCGCGTACTTGAAAAGTCAACTAATGCGAAGCCGTGCTGCGCCGGAAGTGCCGTTAGGGTGGTTCCGTGCCTGCCTCCGCCCCGACTCCCGACATGCTCCCGTCCGCGGCAGGCCGGCGGCGGGAGATCCTGCGTCTCGCAGTGCCCGCGTTCGGTGCGCTGATCGCCGAACCGCTGTTCCTGCTCGCGGACGCGGCGATTGTCGGGCATCTCGGGGTCGCCCAGCTGGCCGGTGTCGGGCTGGCGTCGGCGATACTCCACACGGTCGTGGGGCTGATGGTGTTCCTCGCCTACTCCACCACTCCGGCCGTGGCGCGGGCGGTCGGCAACGGCCAGTTACCCAAGGCCCTCGCGGCTGGGCGGGACGGTGTGTGGCTGGCCCTGCTGCTCGGTGTGATCCTGGCGACCGCCGGTTTCCTGGCCGCAGAACCGCTCGTTGACCTGATGGGCGCCGAGGGTGAGGTGCGGATCTTCGCCGTGGACTACCTGCGCTGGTCGATGCCCGGACTCGTGGCGATGCTGCTTATCTTCGCCGGCACAGGGGTGCTGCGGGGCCTGCAGGACACGCGCACCCCGCTCCTTGTGGCGGCCGCCGGTTTCACGCTGAACGTGGTCCTCAATCTCTTCCTGGTCTACGGGCTGCAGTGGTCCGTCGCCGGCTCGGCGATCGGCACCAGCATTGCCCAGTGGGCCATGGCCCTGGTCTATGTGGTGATGGTGCAACGGAACGCCCGCAACCATGGGGTCTCCCTTCGGCCCGATTGGCGCGGCGTCCGCGCCTTGACCAAGGTGGGCTCGTGGCTGATGCTGCGGACGCTCAGCCTGCGCATCGCGATCCTCGTCACGGTGGTGGTGGTCACGGCCCAGGGTCCGGTGAACCTCGCCGCCCACCAGCTTGCGATGACCGTCTTCACCTTCCTGGCGTTCGCCCTGGACGCCGTCGCGATTGCTGCGCAGGCGATGATCGGCAAGGAACTCGGCGCCTCCCGCCCGTCTGCGGCTCGGGATCTCACCCGTACCATGGTCCGCTGGGGCCTCGGCTTCGGTGTGCTCACCGGGATCCTGCTGGCCGTCGCGGCGCCGTGGGCGGGACTGCTCTTCACATCCGACGCCGACGTCCAGGCTGCACTCACACTGGCGCTGTGGGTGCTCGCCGCCGGCCAGCCGATCGCCGGTTATGTCTTCGTCCTCGACGGCGTCCTGATCGGGGCGGGTGACGCGAGGTACCTGGCGGTTGCCGGGGTCGTGAATCTGGCCGTGTACCTGCCGCTGCTGCTGGCGGTCGGACAGTCCGGGGCCGCCGGCGGTGCGGGCCTGCTCTGGGTGTGGGCGGCGTTCTCGCTGGGTTATATGGCCGCCAGGGCCGTAACGCTGGGCCTCCGCGCCCGGACGGACCGGTGGATGGTCCTCGGCTCGCAGTGACGCCCTAAACTGGACAGGTGACTCTCCCCGCAGCCCCTGACGCAACCGCCGCCCTCCCTGCCGCGGCTGATCTTTGGAAACCTGTGCTGGTCCGGGCCGCCATCGCGCTCGGATTCGGTGCGCTGACCGTGTTCTGGGCCGCGCCGTCACAGGCGGGCATGGCCTGGGCCGGCGGCGTCTACCTGCTGGCCACGGGTGTGGTGCTGCTCTGGACCGTGAACAGGGCCGGACTCAGGACCGGGTCCGCAGCAAACAAAATCCTTGCCGCCGCAGGGGCCGTGCTGACAGGCGCCGGCGCCGCGGTCGCGCTTATCCCAAGCAACCTCGTCTTCGGCATACTTGCAGCCCTGGGCCTTGGCCTTGCCGGCGCCGCAGAGCTCTTCCTCGGCATCACCCACCGCGGCCGGTCCGTGCTCGCTCGGGACTGGATGGCCTCCGGTGCCGTTGCGCTGGGAACCGCGGCCCTGCTGCCGTTCTTCATCGACCTCGGTCCGCACGCGCTTCTCGGGGTCACCGGCGGCGGCGCAATCATCAGTGGAGTGCTCTGGGCGCTGGCGGGCCTGACCTTGCGGCACGATGCACGGGCCGGTTCCGCAGAGGCCGTAAACTAGTAGGGACAGGTTCTACCATGCGTAGAACGATTGCGGCATCACAACTGCCACGCCGGGCGGCGTCGGCTGCAGGAGGAAAGCACCTTGGCACAGCAGAAATCTGGAGAACCGCGCACTATGCGGACCTCGGTCAAGGGGCCGCTCATGTTCTCTGCTTTCTGGGCTGTCCTGGCTTTCGTTGCCACGCTCATTTTCGCCTCCGGAGGCACCGCCAAGACGCCCCGCTTTGACCTGGCGTTCATTGCCGCCGGCATCGCCTTCATCGTGATTCTGGTGGTGCTTGCCATGCTGGCGATGGGCCACAAGCCCAATGCCGAACATCTTGGCAAGGGGTCCGGCGTCAACCTGAGCTCCAAGAACGCCGGCCACGGCGGCCACCCGGCCCATTCCCGGGCGGAAGCCGACACCCCGGAGGCCGGCCCCGGTGACACTCCCCGCGAGACCCCCGGCGGCGACCGCCGCTAAGGCCCGCGGCGCGGGCCGCCATCCCGGCGTGCACCGGCCCACCACTGGGCTCCGGGCTCAGAGCGCCGCTTTCCGGGCCCGATACGCTGCCACGTGTGCGCGGTTCGCGCAGTTTCCGGTATCGCAATAGCGCTTGGAGCGGTTTCGGCTAAGGTCCAGCACCACGGCGTCGCAGTCTTCGGCGGCGCACACCAGCATGCGGTCCATCTCCTTGCTTCGGATGACGTCAACCAGGGCCATCGCGGCCTCCGTGCTCATCCGGTCCGCCAGCGGCGCTTCCGGCGTGGTGGCGTGGAGATGCCAATCCCATTGATCGTGTTTGACCAGCTGGGGGAGCGCCCGCGCCTCCCGCAGCAGCCGGTTCAGGGTGTCCACGGCGGCGGATTCGTCCGCGAGCCAGAGGGCGGCAAGTTCCCTGCGGAGGCGGTGCACGCTGGCCAGCTCGGCCGCGTCCCCGGTCCGCGAGCCGGTGAATCCCTCCGCTTCCAGGAACCGGTCCAAGTCCTGCTCCGTAGCGAGCTGTTCGTCCCCGTTGGCCGCGGAGTTGATCAGGTGAACCACGGACCGCAGGGCCACCTCTGTGTCAGGGGCAAAAAGCATCTTGACCCCTTACGTGGGCGTGGCGTACTGTCATGACCATAACCATACTTTACTCCTGACAGGAGGCAGCCCGTGTCTGCCGCACGCCGCACTGCCGAAGCCCCGGCCACAATCGATTCCGGAACGCATGCCCCCAGGAAATTTGAGGCGGGAAAGCCCGGCGCGGCACCCGGCTTCCTTGCGTCCGGCCTCGGTGTTGCCCTGTTTTCCTCGGCCGTGTTCGGCCTTTCCGGATCCTTTGCCAAGGCGCTGCTGGAGACCGGCTGGACCCCCGGGGCGGCCGTGACGGCACGCCTCACAGGGGCCGCGATCATCCTTGCGGTTCCCGCCGTTGCGGCGCTGCGTGGACGCTGGCACCAGCTCAGGGACAACTGGCTCACGATCCTGCTCTTCGGATTCATCGGCGTCGCCGCCTGCCAGCTCTTCTATTTCAACGCGGTGGCCAGGCTGTCGGTCGGGGTCGCCCTGCTGCTGGAATACCTTGCACCTGTGATCATTGTGTTGTGGCTCTGGGCCGCCAGCCACAGGCGTCCGCGGCCCCTGACGATCGCCGGAACCCTGCTGTCACTCGGCGGACTGGTCCTGGTTTTGGACCTCACGGGCGCCGTCAAGATCGACTTCGTCGGCGTGCTGTGGGGAATCGCGGCCGCCGTCTGCCTCGCCATCTACTTCTTCATCACGGCCAAGGAAAACGACACCCTCCCGCCGATCGTCCTCGCCTCCGGCGGGCTGGTGGTCGGAGCCGTCACCATGTGGCTGGCCGCGGCAACCGGCCTGCTGCCGATGGCGTTCAGCACCTCCGACACGCGCCTCGGCCCCTGGGTTACGCCCTGGTGGGTGGCCTTAGGCGGACTCATTGTGCTGGCCACGGTGCTGGCCTACGTCTCCGGGATTGTGGCAGCACGGGCGCTCGGTTCCAAGGTGGCGTCCTTTGTCTCGCTGACCGAGGTTCTGTTCGCCGTCATCTGGGCGTGGCTGCTGCTGGGTGAGCTGCCGGGACCCATCCAGCTGCTGGGCGGGCTGCTGATTGTCGGCGGCGTCGTGCTGGTCCGGCTGGACGAGCTCCGGACGCTGTCCGGCGCCGGTGCAGCGGCGGTGCCGTCAGCGCTCGACCACGCGAACGACGTCGAACCCGTCCCGTAGGCAGGGTCCACGCAAACCGGCCCGGACGCAACAGCGTCCGGGCCGGCTGATGTTAGCGGGCTTCCTGCCTAGCGGGAAGCGCTTTCCTGTTCGGTGGCGTTGCGGCCGGCCTGCTTGCCGGCCTCCTGCAGCGCCTGGGAAACCTTCGCCAGGGCGGCAACGTGCTGGCCGTTCCACTCGCTGCGGAACTTGTCGGCGTCCGGGCCCTTCCAGTCGGTGCCCTCGAGCACCTTGGTCAGCAGCGACTTCTGCTTGTCGATCTCGGACGCGCCGGCCTGCAGCTTCGTCCCGAGAGTCTTGAGCTGAGCAATGTCTGCACCCCAAATTGCCATTCGAAAATCTCCTCAAGTGGTAGAAAACGGACCCGAACCCTGCCGGCGCCCCCCTCGGATCCCGGCTGCTCCGGAAGATCCAGTGCCCCCAAACTATCCTGCCGGCCGAAAAAGTGTCGATGGGCAGCCCTCCCCATGCCCTCGATCCCGGGCGCGAGGACCCCTAGCATGGAGATATGTGCCGAAACATACGGACCCTCCACAATTTTGAACCCCACGCCACCACCGCCGAGGTGGAAGCCGCGGCGCTGCAGTACGTGCGCAAGATCAGCGGCAGCACCAAGCCGTCCAAGGCCAACGAAGAGGCCTTCAACCGGGCCGTGCATGAGATTGCGCACGCCACGCAGCACCTGCTCGACTCCCTGGTGACCCACGCCCCGGCAAAGGACCGCGGGGAGGAAGCCGCCAAGGCCAAGGCCAGGGCTGCTGTCCGCTACGGCGCGGCCTGAGGGCATCCCGCGAAGGGACGGCTATTTGCCGAAACTGCGCAGCCGCAGCGAGTTGGCCACCACCAGCACCGAGCTGGCGGCCATCGCCGCGCCGGCGATCATCGGGTTGAGCAGGCCCAGGGCCGCCACCGGGATCCCGACCGCGTTGTAGAAGAACGCCCAAAAGAGGTTGGTCTTGATGGTCGCCAGCGTGCGGCGGGACAGCTCGATTGCCTGCGCGACCTGGCCGAGATCGTTGCCCATGACCGTCAGGTCGGCCGCCTCGATCGCCACATCAGTGCCGGAGCCCATGGCAATGCCGAGGTCCGCCTGCGCCAGCGCCGCAGCGTCGTTCACACCGTCGCCCGCCATGGCGACAGTGGCGCCGGCGGCCTGCAGCTTCCGCACCGCCTCGACCTTCCCCGCCGGCAGTACTCCGGCAAATACGTCCTCCGGAGCGATTCCGACGGCGGCAGCCACCTGCGCGGCCACCGCGGCGTTATCCCCGGTCAAGAGGATCGGCCGGAGCCCGAGCCCGCGGAGCCGTGAGATGGCGGCAGCAGAGCCCGGCTTGACGGTGTCGCGCAGGCTGATGATGCCGGCCGGCTCCCCGTCCACGGCGACCCAGACCGCGGTGGCGCCGGAGCCTTCGGCCTTGCTGAAGGCCTCCAGCTGCGCGGGAGTTGCGGCGATGCCGTTCTCCTGCAGCCAGCCCGTCCGGCCTGCCGTGACGAGCCGGCCCTCGACGGTTCCCTGGACTCCGCCGCCGGGCGCGGAACGGAAGTCGACGACGGCGGGCAGTGCGCCGGCGTCGTTGCCGGTGCCGGCGTTTCCGCGTTCCGCCGAAAGTGCGGCGGCGGCCACGGCGCGGGCGATCGGGTGTTCGGAGGCGTCCTCGACCGCTCCGGCCAGCCGCAGGACCTCTGCCGGGGTGACGGCTCCGAACGCCGCGGTGCCGCTGACGGCCAGGTGGCCTGTGGTCACGGTGCCGGTCTTGTCCAGGAGTATGGTGTCGACAGTCCGGGTGTCCTCAAGGACCTGCGGGCCCTTGATCAGGATGCCCAGCTGCGCGCCGCGGCCGGTTCCGGTGAGCAGTCCCACTGGGGTGGCCAGGCCCAGGGCGCAGGGGCAGGCGATGACCAGTACTGCGACGGCGGCCGTGAAGGCGGCCCGTAGTTCGGCGTCGCTGATGGCCGGTCCGGCCGCCAGCAGCCAGGCGCCAAAGGTCAGCGCGGCGATGGCCAGGACCACGGGGACGAACACCGAGCTGATCCGGTCCGCGAGGCGGGCAATGGGCGCCTTGCCGGTCTGCGCCTGGGAGACCAGCCGGCCCATCTGTGCCAGGGTCGTTTCGGCGCCGACGCGGGTGGCACGTACCAGCAGCCGGCCGGAAGTGTTGATGGTGGCGCCCGTGACCGGGCTGTCCGGGCCGACTTCAACGGGCACGGATTCGCCCGTGACCAGCGAGGCGTCGACGGCGGACGACCCTTCGACGACGATGCCGTCGGTCGCGATTTTCTCGCCGGGGCGGACCACGATGACGTCACCGACCGCCAGCTGATCGGCCGGCATCTGCTGCTCCCGGCCGTCCCTGAGGACCGTGGCATCCTTGGCGCCTAGGTTCAGCAGGGCCTTGAGGGCGTCTCCGGCCTTCTGTTTGGCGTTGGCCTCCAGGTACCGGCCGAGGAGCAGGAAGGTGGTGACGACGGCGGCAACCTCGAAGTAGAGCCCCCCGGAGCCCATGCCCTCCATCCCCGGGTGCGCCGTCATCTGCGGGTCCATAAAAAGCTGCCACGCAGAGAACACATAGGCCGCGGTCACGCCGATGGAGACGAGGGTGTCCATCGTGGAGGCGAAATGCCGGGCGTTGATGGCGGCGGCCCGGTGGAACGGCCACGCAGCCCATGTGACCACGGGCAGGGCCAGCACTCCTGCCACCCAGCCCCAGCCGGGGAACTGGAAGGCCGGGAACATCGAAATCAGGAACACCGGGATGGTGAGGACGGCCGCGACGATCAGCCGCGGGCGGAGCTTGGCTGCGGCGGCCGACGCCGGGTGGTCACCAACCGCGGCTCCACCGGAGACACGCTCCGCGTGCTCGGTCGTTCCTCCCTTAGACGCACGCTTCCGCGTGCCCCCGGCGGCGCCGCTCGTGGACGCGTCACCAGATGCACCCTTCCGCATGCCCCCGGCGGCGACGCTGCTGTCAGTCTCACCGACGCTTTCAACGGGTGTCATTACGCCGACGGGCGCTGCGGTCGCGCTCGGGTACCTGGGGGAGCGGATTGTGGCCTTGTAGCCGGCCGCCTCCACTGTGGCGGTGATTTGGGTGTCGGTGATGGCCGCCGGGACTGTGACGCTGGCGGATTCCAGGGGCAGGTTGACGGTGGCGGTGACGCCGTCGAGCTTTTCGAGCTTGCGTTCGACGCGGCTGACGCAGGAGGCGCAGGTCATGCCGTCGATGTCGAGCTCGACCACCCGTAGTCCGGGCTGGTCCAGCAGTTGCTCTGTACTCACGGGGTTCCCTGTCTGTTCTGGTGCTGCGTGCTGTCCGCTGCTGCGGCGGTGTCCGGGCGGGCGGGGCTCAGGCCTCGTTGGCAACCACCAGGTAGCCTGCCTCGGCCACGGCTTCGCCGATCTCGGACGTGGACAGGGCTCCGGTCGAGGTGATGGTGACGGTGGAGATCCCACCGGAGTTGAGGTCGACGTCGACCTTCTCGACGCCGGCGAGGGTCTCGAGCTCTTCGCTGACGGAGGACACGCAGTGGCCGCAGGTCATGCCGGAAACGTTGACGGTGGTGGAAACGGTGCTCATGGCTTGCTCCTGGTGGGTGGACGGCTGGTTCATCAGCCCGATCGTGTGGTGGATTGTGTTGCCGCTACCGCAGCAGGCGCCCGATGGCATCGGTGGCCTCCTTGACTTTGAGGTCGATGGCTTCTGCCCGCAGTGCCGCGTCCGGTTCGGAGGCGGCGCCAACGACGCAGTGGCCGATGTGCTCCTCCACCAATCCGAGGCTGACGGCGTGCAGGGCCTTGGTGACGGCCGCGACCTGGGTGAGGATGTCGATGCAGTATTTGTCCTCATCGACCATCCGGGCGATGCCGCGCACCTGGCCCTCAATCCGTTTGAGGCGCAGGAGGTAGGCCTCCTTGTGGGGGGAGTAGCCGTGCTGCTGATGCAGTCCAGCATCAGCGGATTCCATGAAGGGGACTGGGACCTCGGGCTCGTTCATAAGCCCAAACGTATACCCCATGGGGGTATGACCGCAAGTACCCCGCGGGGGTATTTGCGGCACGGCTGGTCTGTGGCCGGTCGCTGGTTCGGAACGGCCGCTGCGGGCAAGAG
>CALMVY010000263.1 GCA_937873245.1 uncultured Arthrobacter sp.
CATCGCCACGATCGTGGACAACGCCACGGACGCCGAGCGGCTGGCCGGGTTTTGGGCGTCGCTGCTGGGCACCGCGGTGTCCTCGCGCTTCGAACAGTTCGTGTGGCTCCAGCTGAGCCTCTTCGACGCCGTTCACCTCGGCGCTTCCGCAGAACGACGACGGCGGCGCACCCCGTGGGGGTACGCCGCCGTCGCTGTGTTCGCTGGGGCCTACTGCCAGAGCGTGGCGATGGCCACGTTGAGCAGGGCCAGCCCGCCAACCGCGTGGGCCAGGCCCTTGCCGACGTCCTCGCCCTTCTTGTACTTGCGGCGGCCGATGAAGGCCAGGACGCCCACGGCCACGGCCACGGCCAGCTTGAGGCCAAGTTTGGCGTAGTTGGCGTCCATGTCCAGGGCCGGGATGAGTCCCATCAGGGCGATGCCGGTGAGGAGCTGCAGCATCGCGCCGTCGAACTGGCGGGGGTGGACGGTGGGCTTCTTCATCTGGCCGATCCAGATGCCCACGATCATGGCGGCGCCGACGATGTGCAGGAAGACCACGAAGTTATAGACGATATTCATGGCATCAGTCTAGCCAGAAGTTTCTACGCGCCGTAGTAAGACCCGCCCGTTCCGGAAACAGTCCCGATGCGGACGCCTTAAGGACGAAAAAGGGCGACGGCGGCGCGGATTCCGGTGGTTTCCCACCGGTTCCCGCACCGCCGTCGCCCCGTGTGTCCGGAGAGTTCCCGGAGGCTACAGTCCGAGGTCGGCTTCGAAGGCGCCTTCCTCCAGGCGTGCCTTCAGCGTCTGCAGGAAGCGTCCTGCGTCGGCGCCGTCCACCAGGCGGTGGTCGTACGTCAGGGAGAGGTACATCATCGAACGGATGGCGATCGAGTCGTCGCCGTTCTCATCGGCGACCACCACGGCGCGCTTGACGATCGCGCCGGTGCCGAGGATGGCAACCTGCGGCTGGTTGGTGATCGGGTTGTCGAACAGGGCGCCCACGGAACCGATGTTGGTGATGCTGAAGGTTCCGCCGGACAGCTCGTCGGGGCCGATCTTGCCGTCGCGGGTGCGGCCGGCGACGTCGGCGATCTTGCCGGCCAGGCCGGCCAGGTTCAGGTTGCCGGCGTCGGCGATGACCGGAACCAGCAGGCCCTTGTCCGTGTCCACCGCAATCGCCAGGTGCTCGGCGTTGTGGTAGGTGATTTCCTGCTTGTCCTCGTCGTAGGAGGCGTTCACCTTGGGGTGCTGCTTCAGGGCCTCGGCAACGGCCTTGGCGATGAAGGGCAGGAAGGTCAGCTTGGAGCCGTTCTGGGCCTGGAAGGAGTTCTTGGCCTTGGCGCGCAGCTTCGCGACCTTGGTCATGTCCACCTCATGCACCTGGGTCAGCTGGGTGGAGATGTCCAGCGACTCACGCATGCGGCGGGCAATGACCTGGCGGATCCGCGGTGCCTTCTGCACGGTGCCGCGCAGCGAGGACTGATCAGCGGACGGACGCGCGGCGGGGGCCGCCGAAGCTGCCGGCGCAGCGGCGGCGGGAGCCGGGGCCGCCTTGGCTTCTGCTGCTGCCAGCACGTCCTGCTTACGGATGCGGCCGCCGACGCCGGTGCCGCTGAGGGAGGAGATGTCCACGCCCTGCTGGTTGGCGAGCTTGCGGACCAGCGGGGTGACGTAGCCGGACTCCGCGGCAGCAGCGGCCGGAGCCGCTTCCTTGGCCGGGGCTGCGGGAGCTTCCTGCTTGGGGGCTTCCTGCTTGGGAGCTTCAGCCGGAGCAACTTCCTGCTTGGGGGCCTCAGCCGGAGCAGCTTCCTGCTTCGGAGCCTCCTCCTTCGCTGCTGCTTCCTTCGGGGCTTCCGGTGCCGGTGCCGCGGCAGGGGCGGCAGCGCCGGAGCCGATCACGGCGAGGACGGAGCCGACCTCGGCCGTTTCATCCTCGGCGACACGGATTTCCTGCAGGGTGCCGGCCACCGGCGACGGAATTTCGGTGTCGACCTTGTCGGTGGAGACCTCAAGCAGCGGCTCGTCGACCTCGACGGTGTCGCCGATGCTCTTGAGCCAGCGGGTCACGGTGCCTTCGGTGACGCTCTCGCCCAGGGCGGGGAGGGTGACTTCGTGGCCTTCGCCGGCCGGAGCGGCCTCGGCGGCCGGTGCGGGGGCTTCGGCTTCAGGAGCAGGCGCCTCGGCAGCGGACGGGGACTCGGCCGGGGCTTCTTCCGCCGGTGCTTCTTCGGCGGGTGCTTCTTCGGCGGCCGGGGCTGCAGCCGCGCCGGAACCCGAGCCGTCGCCAATGCGCACCAGCGGTGCGCCAACTTCAGCGGTCTCGTCTTCGGCCACGAGGATTTCCTCGATCACGCCGGCGATCGGAGAGGGGATCTCGGTGTCTACTTTGTCGGTGGAAACCTCGAGCAGCGGCTCGTCCACTTCTACCCGGTCACCTACCTGCTTGAGCCAGCGGGTGACGGTTCCTTCGGTGACACTCTCACCGAGGGCGGGCAAGTTAACGGATTCAGACATGTCGTCCCCGTTCTCCTTATTGATCTTTAGTGCGGATGATTGCTGCCTTGGTTGAGCTTAGTGCACCCGGCATTTCGGGCCGGGTGCACTAAGCACAATGGTCTTGCGGTGGTGCGGGCGGAACTGCTAGCCGTGAAGGGGCTTGCCGGCCAGGGCCAGGTGTGCCTCGCCCAGGGACTCGTTCTGGGTCGGGTGTGCGTGGACCAGCTGGGCCACGTCCTCCGGGTAGGCTTCCCAGTTCACGATCAGCTGGGCTTCGCCGATCTGCTCGCCCATGCGGGCGCCGATCATGTGGACGCCGATGACCGGGCCGTCCTTCTGGCGGACCAGCTTGACCAGGCCGGACGTGCCCAGGATGGAACTCTTGCCGTTGCCGGCGAGGTTGTATTCCTGGGTCTGGATCTGGTCGTCACCGAACTTGGCCTTGGCGGCCTTCTCCGTGTAGCCAACCGTGGCGATTTCGGGTTCCGCGTAGGTGACCTTGGGAATGTTGACGTCTTCGACGATGACGGGCTTGAGGCCGGCGATTTCTTCGGCGACGAAGATGCCCTGCTGGTAGCCGCGGTGCGCGAGCTGGACGCCGGGGACGATGTCGCCGACGGCGTAGACGTTGCCGACGCCGGTGTGCAGGCGCTCGTTGGTGATGACGAAGCCGCGGTCAATGGTCAGGCCGGCCTCTTCGTAGCCGAGGTTGGCCGTGACCGGGCCGCGGCCGACGGCGACGAGCAGGAGGTCGGCTTCGTAGGTCTTGCCGTCCACCAGGGTGACCTTGACGCCGTCGTTGTTCTGCTCGACGCCCTGGAAGAAGGTGCCGGTGGAGAACTTGATGCCGCGCTTCTTGAAGGCGCGCTCGAAGGCCTTGACGATCGTGGCGTCCTCGTTCGGGACCAGCGACGGCAGGCCCTCGATGACGGTAACGTCAACGCCGAACGACTTCCAGACGGAGGCGAATTCGACGCCGATGACGCCGCCGCCGAGGATGATCGCGCTCTTGGGGATGAAATCCATGGTGAGGGCTTCGTCGGAGGTGATCACCTTGCCGCCGATTTCCAGGCCCGGCAGGGTCCGCGAGTAGGAGCCGGTCGCGAGGACGATGTTCTTGCCCTTGTACGCGGTGCCGTTCACAACGATGGTGTCGGTGCCCTGGAGCTTGCCTTCGCCCTCGATGACGGTGATGCCCTTTTTGCCCTTGATGAGGCCCTGCAGGCCCTTGAACTTGCCGGCGACGATGCCGTCTTTGTAGGCGTTGACAGCGGTGATGTCGATGCTGTCGAGGGTGACGTTGACGCCGTACTTCGCCGAGTCACGGGCGTGGTCGGCCAGTTCTGCGGAGTGCAGCAGGGCCTTGGTGGGGATACAGCCGTTGTGCAGGCACGTGCCGCCGAGTTTGCCCTTTTCGATGAGGCCGACGGTGAGGCCGAGCTGAACGGCACGCAGGGCGGTGGCGTAGCCGCCGCTGCCGCCGCCGAGTACCAGGATGTCGAATTCTTGCGCAGTTGCCTGATCGGCCACTAAAACGCTCCCTCGCGTGAACGATGACACGAGAGTACGCATCATCTGGTCTTGGAACTTCCCTGCCGTGATTATGCCAGCAGGGGAGTTCCCTTTCATTTGTGACTACCGGAGTTCACCTTAGCGAACCACTCATCCATGCTCCACCTTGCCGTGGCGTTTGTGGAGCGCTTGTGTCCAGTGTCACGCGCCTTTGTGGCCGGGGGATCAGCCCCGGCTACAAAGCCGCGCGGACGCCTGGAGGTCTGCCCTTAGGCGGTTTTGGCCAGGATGTCCTCGACATAGGCCACGAGCGTGCGCACGGTGCAGCCGGTGCCCTGCTTGTGGTTGTAGCCGTACGGGCTGCCGTTGTTGAAGGACGGGCCCGCGATGTCGATGTGGGCCCAGGGGATCTGCTCGCCGTCCTTGCCCTTGCCGACGAATTCGCGCAGGAAGACGGCTGCCGTCATCATGCCGCCGTGGCGTTCGCCGATGTTGGCGATGTCCGCGACCTGTGAGTCGAGGCTGGGGCGCAGCTCCTCGGGGAGCGGCATCGGCCAGACCAGCTCGCCGGCGCGGTCCGCGGCGGCCTTGAGCGGGCCGGTGACGGAGTCGGAGCCCATCACACCGGCGGTGCGGTCGCCCAGGGCGATCAGCTGCGCGCCGGTCAGGGTGGCGACGTCGATAATCGCGTCCGGGTATTCCTGGCTCGCGGCGACGATGCCGTCGGCCATGACCAGCCGGCCCTCGGCGTCGGTGTTGAGGACCTCCACGGTCTTGCCGCCGAAGATGGTCATAACGTCGGCGGGGCGCTGGGCCGCCCCGGACGGCATGTTCTCGGCGATGCACAGCCAGGCGGTCGCCTTGACGGGCAGGCCCAGGCCGGCGAGGGCCAGCACGGTGTTGAGGACGACGGCGGCGCCCGCCATGTCCGACTTCATGTCACCCATGCCCAGGTGCGGCTTGAGCGAGATGCCGCCGGTGTCGAACGTGATGCCCTTGCCCACGAGGGCAATCTTGGCGGTGGCCCTGGCGGGGGAGTATTCGACCTTGACCAGGCGCGGCTGCCGGGTGGAGCCCTTGCCGACGCCGAGGATGCCGCCGAAACCTTCCTTTTCGAGGCGCTTCTCGTCCCAGACGGTTACCTTGACGGGCAGGCCCTTCGAGAGCTCCTTGGCCGCTTCCGCGAAGGACTCGGGGTAGAGGTGGCTCGGCGGCTGGTTGACCAGCGAACGGGTCGCGTTCACGGCCTTGCCGATCAGCGCGGCGCGGTCCAGGACCGTCTTGAGGCCCTTGTCCGCGGCGAGGTCGGTGACGATGACGACGTTCTTCACCGGATCCTTCAGCCCGTCCTTGGAGGAGCGGTACTCGGTGAACGAGTACGCGCCCATCGCGGCACCCTCGGCGACGGCGGCGACATCGCCCAGGGACGACGTCGGGAGGGCCAGTGCGACGGTGCTGACGCCGGCCAGCTGGCGGACGGCCGAGCCGGCGGCGCGGCGGAGGGCCTCCTCGGTGAGCGGCTGCGTTGCGGAGACCTTGCCGACGCCGGCGAGCACCAGGACCTTCGCCCCGGCTTCGGCCAGGCCCGGGAGGCGGTGGGCCTGGTCGGCTGCGCCGGTGATGCCAAGAACACTCAGTGATTCCGCCAGGGCCTCGGCGGCCTTGGCAGTCAGGGGGTTGCTGAGCAGGACGGGGCCGTCCGTGCCCTGCCCCACGCCGATGACGAGGGCGTCGCTGGGGGACTTCTTCAGATCCCCTGCGATTGCACTGAGTTTCACTTCGGTATTCTTGACCACGAGGACAGTCCTCAATTCTCTGAGTTTTTGCGGCAGGAACTGCATGTTCGGCGCCCTGCCATGGAACCTAAGCCACTGTCGGATTGAGACGGGACCATTCGGGACAAAAACATGGTGTCTCCAAGCCGTCATAAGGCCAGCTCCGATCGTAGTCTCTCCCCGGCGCGGGTGTTCAATTGAATGAGAGCTGGAGCACACTTCGATCAGGAATGCCCCCGCACCGCAGCGTGTTGTAACCGGTAACAGCGCCGCCGCCCCGCCGGGGCCTTGCCGGCCGCTCCCACTGACTACGACGAAAGGAACATGCCGTGATTGAACGGATTTCCGGCTCCTTGCTGGACCCCGAAACGCTTTACCTGCGTGATGACGCGCTGTTCCACAGCCCCGAACTGCGCGGACTGAACCTCGTTATGGGATTTACCGGGTTCGCCGATGCCGGGCATGTCGTCAAGCAGATCACCGCCGAACTGCTGGACACCCTGGATGCGGAGATGGTGGCCGAGTTCGACGCCGACCAGCTGATGGACTACCGGACGCGGCGCCCGCAGATCAGCTTCGTCGAGGACCATCTGCAGGACTACCAGGCGCCGAGGCTGGCACTGTACCGGCTGGTGGACGGACTCGGCAGCCCGTTCCTGCTCCTGGCCGGATTCGAACCGGACCTGCAATGGGAGCGGTTCGCGCGCGCCGTCGTGGGCATCGTCGAGGAACTGGACGTCAACCTCGTCACCTGGATCCACTCGATCCCGATGCCCGTGCCGCACACGCGTCCGGTGGGAGTGACGGTGCACGGCAACAGGCCCGACCTCATTGAGGGAATCTCGGTCTGGCGGCCCACAGTCGAGGTTCCTGCCGCCGTCGGCCATCTCCTGGAGCTGCGGCTGACGGAAGCCGGGCGCAACGTTGCCGGCTATGTCATGCATGTTCCGCACTACCTTGCCGAAGCCGAATACCCGACGGCCGCCGTCGCCGGCCTGGAATACCTCGGCGCGGCCACCTCGCTCATGCTGCCCACCGACCGGCTCCGTGAAGCCGGCCGGGACGTCGGACGCCAGATTGCCGAGCAGATCGACGCGTCGGAGGACGTGCAGCAGGTGGTTTCCCGGCTCGAAACCCGGTACGACGAGAACGCCGAAGGAACCGTCCGGCGTTCCCTGCTCGCCGACGAGAACGACCAGCTGCCCAACGCGGATGCCCTCGGCGCCGCAGTGGAGGCCTACCTCGCCCGTAAAGAACCCGGCGAATAAATACTATTTGTTGGACCCGCTGGGCATAATGGGGGAGTGACTTCACCGCGGGCCTGGCTGATCTGGATCATCGGGGTCTTCGCGTACCTCGTGGCGGTCAGCCAGCGCACCTCCTTCGGCGTGGTGGGCCTGGAGGCCACGGAACGTTTCCAGGCCAGTGCTGCCGAAATCTCCTTCTTCACCGTGCTGCAGCTCCTCGTCTACGCAGCCCTGCAGATTCCGGTCGGCATCCTCGTAGACCGTTTCGGATCCCGGGCCATGATCGCCGGAGGCGCACTGCTGATGGGGCTGGGGCAGCTCCAGCTGGCGTTCGCCGAGAACATCCCCGGCGGCGTGCTGGGCCGCGTGCTGGTGGGCGCAGGGGACGCGATGACCTTCATCTCCGTGATCCGGCTACTCCCGATCTGGTTCGCCCCGGCCCGTGTCCCGCTGCTCACCCAGCTGACCGGAATGTCCGGCCAGCTCGGCCAGCTCTTTTCCGTGGTGCCGTTCGCCATGATCCTGCATCTGGCCGGCTGGACCCCCGCCTTCCTCACGCTGGCGGCCATGTCTGCCCTCGCCCTGGTCCTGGTGCTGGTCCTGCTCCAGGACCTGCCGCCCGGCCACCCCGCACCGGAACCGTCCAGCGGGCTGCGCGCCACCGGGGTTTCGCTGTCCCATGCCTGGCGCCAGCCCGGCACCAGGCTGGGGCTGTGGAGCCACTTCACCGTCCAGTTCAGCGGCACCGTGTTCGCGATGACCTGGGGCTACCCGTTCCTGATCTCCGCGCAGGGCCTGGACACGCCCACGGTGTCGGGGCTCATGACGCTGTACGTGGCCGCAGCGATTGCCGCCGGTCCGCTGATGGGCAGCTTCGTCGCGCGGCACCCGTTGCGGCGGTCCACCATGGTGCTGCTGATCTCTGCTGCCACGGCCGCGGCCTGGGCGGCTGTGCTGGTCATTCCGGGGCGTTCCCCCTTGTGGCTGCTGGCCGGGCTCGTGGTGGTACTCGCCGTCGGCGGGCCCGGTTCCATGATCGGCTTCGACTTCGCCCGCACGTTCAACCCGGCGCACCGGATCGGGACCGCCACCGGGATCGTGAATGTGGGCGGCTTCATCGCCGCCCTCATTGCCATCTACCTGACCGGGCTGGTCCTCGACGTCCTCTACGCCACCGGATTCTCCCGGGGCGAGCTGTACGGGCTCGATCCGTTCCGGATCGCCCTGAGCGTGCAGTTCCTCCTGCTGGGAGGCGGGGCCGCAGCCATCCTGGTCATCCGGCGGAAAGTCCGGCGGCAGATGGCGGCCCAGGGCGTCGTGGTGCCGCCCTTGCTGGCGGCCCTTGCCGAACAGCGCCGGCTCAGCGCGGAGCGGCGCCGGACGCCCTGATCGCGGAGACTGCCTGATCGCGGGGACTGCCTGTTCGCGGGACTGGGCCTTGCCCCGTGGGGTGCTCCATCCTGGTTTGTCCACCCGGTTGTTTCTCCTGGTTATCCACATAGGACACGCGGGCACTAACGGGGGTCCGGCGGCCCGGCCAAGCTGGCTTCATGACAGCTCCCGATCACTTGAGAATCACCGGCCCGGAAGACATCCTCGGGTTCATACCGCATTCCCTTGGCTACTGGCCGTCCAGCAGCCTCGTGGCCATGACCATGCAGGGCAAGCGGCTCGGAGCCACGCTGCGGGTGGACCTGCCCAATCCCGAAAGCCCTGAGGCGCCGGGTTCCGCCGGTCCGGGAGTCTTTGCCCGTTCCGTGGTGTCCTATCTTGAGGCCGACGACGAGGCGGACGGCTCGCTGCTCGCTTTCTTCACCGACTCTGACGCCGACCCGGACGGCGCACCCTGGGCGGAACTCCTCGCGGAGCTTGAAGGTGAGCTGGCCGACGCCGGCATGCCGGTCCGGGATGCCTGGCTCGTCGGCGCGGACTACTGGCGCAATGCCTATTGCGTCGACCCGTCATGCTGCGCACCGCCCGGCCGTCCGGTGGACGAGATCCGGAACAGCCGCCTCAATGCCGAGATGGTTTTCCGTGGCAGTTCTGTCGGTGCGGCCCCTGGCGACGGTCTCCTGACGCCGGCGGGCCCGGCGGATCCCGCGGTGTTGAAGTCCCAGCAGGACTGGGCGGAGCTGTTCTCGCCGCGCACCCGGGACAGCGTGCAGTTCGGTCAGGTCCTGGACGTGTGGTCGCGGGTGCTGAACGCCGCGGCGCCGCTGCCGAAACTGCCGGCTGCGCTCACCGGCTACCTGAGGGCCTCCCTCTGCGTTCTGCCCTGGCGCGACGCCGTGCTGGTGATGGCGGCAGCCGGGCCGGAGGCTGCCGAGCGCGGCGCCGAGGAGTTCGGTATGTTCGACGCCGGCGCACCGGACACGGGTGCCGCGGGCCCGGGGGCGTCGGACCCGCGTGCGCCGGGCGCCGGGAAGTCCGCCACGGGGAAGCCCGCTACGGGGAAGTCCGCCACCGGGAAGTCCGCCACCGGGAGGGGCGGTTCGCTGCCCGCATCCCGCCCGCCGGGGGTGCGGGCGGCTGTTCCGTTGCCGCCGCTGGACGGATTCCCGCCCCGGGAGCCGCGGCGCCGGGGAGCCGGCCGCGGCAGTGCTTTTGTGAAGCAACAACCGCCCGGCGTGGCAGGTTACGGGGAGGTCCTGCTGGGCCTGGCGCCGCCGGTGCCCGACTGGACTGCGATGGCGAGTCTCGAGCGGGTTCTTGAGCAGATTGGTACGGCCGGCGGTGAGGCCGGAGCCGCCGCGCTGACCGGGCGGGGCTGGATTGAGTGGTGCCGGGGAAAGGGCTCCTACGCCCACGCTTTGTTCAGCCGCGCGGACCAGGAGCACCCGGGCTACCGCCTTGCGTTACTGCTGGACGAGCTGGCAGGCCGCGGGACGCTCTGCGGCTGGGCGGGCAGGAGGGAGACAGCCTGGCAGAGGTTCACACCGGACGTGGCCTGACGCAGCCGCCGTGGCGGCGAGGTGTCCCCGGCGGTCTTGGCCCGCTGCGCCGCCCCGGCTGGCGAGGCGCCGCGGCCCCGGCCGCAGGAGATCGCAGGCCGGTGGCATGGCAGCCCGGCAGCGGGACGATCGGCGACGGTCCGCGTCGATTCTGAAAATCGTGAGACAATGGATGCCGAGACCCGGTTGGGTCCGTGTATTGAGTGCTTGTAGTCAACCTTGGAAACAGGGAACATTACGGTCGCCCCAGGAGTTCTACTTAGTGGCTCTGCTGGTCGTGATTGCACCTGATGGAAAACACGGACTTGACAGGGTCATAGTGGTGTTGCCCGTATGGTGATTCCACAGACCGCCGCTAGAAAGGTTTTCTGTGACCCCGTCTTCCGCGAAGAAGGAACCCGCCGACCAGGCCGAATTGTCCCCTGAGGAGAAGAAGGCGGCGACGAGCGCCAAGCGCGCTGCCACGCGCGCAGCCAACAAGGCTGTCAAAGATGCAGCCTTGGCCGAAGGTGACGGCACCGCATCGGCAGTCGCCAAGCCTGAACCCAAGAAGCGCGGGCCCAAGCCCGGCGCTAAAGCCGCGGCGCAGGCCGCCGGCAAAGCCGCGAACGGCGACGACGACGCCGACGACGATGTCGAGGTTGACCTCGACGATGTCGTTGTCGAGGCCGTTGAGCTCGGTGAAGACGGCGAGGAGATCCCGGGCAAGGCCGCAGCAGCCGCCACCGGATCCGGCTTTGTCTACTCCGACGCCGACGACGACGACGCGCCTGTGCAGCAGGTTATGTCCGCCGGCGCCACCGCGGACCCCGTCAAGGACTACCTGAAGCAGATCGGCAAGGTCGCCCTGCTGAACGCCGAGCAGGAAGTGGACCTCGCCCTGCGCATCGAGGCCGGACTCTTCGCCGAGGAAAAGATCGCCGCCGACGACGGGTCCATGGATCCGAAGCTCAAGCGTGAGCTCGAATTCGTCATCCACGACGGCAAGCGTGCCAAGAACCACCTGCTGGAGGCCAACCTCCGCCTCGTAGTCTCGCTGGCCAAGCGCTACACGGGCCGCGGGATGCTCTTCCTGGACCTGATCCAGGAAGGCAACCTGGGCCTGATCCGTGCTGTCGAGAAGTTCGACTACACCAAGGGCTTCAAGTTCTCCACGTACGCCACCTGGTGGATCCGGCAGGCCATCACCCGCGCCATGGCCGACCAGGCCCGCACCATCCGCATCCCGGTGCACATGGTGGAAGTCATCAACAAGCTGGCCCGCGTGCAGCGCCAGATGCTGCAGGACCTCGGCCGCGAACCCACCCCGGAAGAGCTGGCGCTCGAACTGGACATGACGCCCGAAAAGGTCGTCGAAGTCCAGAAGTACGGCCGCGAGCCGATCTCCCTGCACACCCCGCTGGGCGAGGACGGCGACTCGGAATTCGGTGACCTCATCGAGGACTCCGAGGCCGTGGTCCCGGCCGACGCCGTGAGCTTCACCTTGCTGCAGGAACAGCTGCACTCGGTGCTGGACACCCTCTCCGAGCGGGAGGCCGGCGTGGTCGCGATGCGCTTCGGCCTGACCGACGGACAGCCGAAGACTTTAGACGAAATCGGCAAGGTCTACGGCGTGACGCGTGAGCGGATCCGCCAGATCGAATCCAAGACCATGTCCAAGCTGCGGCACCCGTCGCGGTCCCAGGTCCTCCGGGACTACCTGGACTAGGAACACACCAAACAACGCGGGGTCACTTCCGGCCCGTCCTCAACGGAGGAATGGGCGGGAAGTGACCCCGCGTTGTTCTTTAAGGGAAGAGTCAACGCGGAAAGAGCCCCTCCGGAATCGGAAGGGCTCTTTCTCATGTGGTCTAAGCGACCGGACTCTAGTCGACCGGAACCGGCGGCTTCTCGTGAAGACGTGCCGTCTCGTCGTGCCAGTCGGAACTGAGCGGCCTGAGCGTCGGTTCTACGGCTCGGGCGTGGTGGCCGCAGAAAAGAAGCTCACCCCCGGAGGCGCCGAGAACAACCCGGACATACGCCTGTGCTCCGCAACGATCGCACCGGTCGACGGTGGTGAGTGTGCGGTCCGCAACTGCTGTTGTCATGTTCGGCCTCCTTGGTAGATCGGTATACCTATATAACCAGCATTCGCAGCGAAACCATGGCTGGGATGGCCCACTTTCGCTGTGCGCGTATCACGTCTCGGTAACGGGTTCCCATACGCCGGGCCGCCGGGGGAGTGGCAGCACGCCGGACACCGGCACTCCGACTACCCTAGGAAGAGCGCCAAACAGCTTTGCCCGTCCTATGGCGACGGTCCCGTTCCTGAAGGAGTTTCCGCCCCGTGGCACCAAGTTCTGATTACACCGCCCGGCATCTCTCCGTGCTGGAAGGCCTCGAAGCCGTCCGCAAGCGCCCGGGCATGTACATCGGTTCCACCGACTCCCGCGGACTCATGCACTGCCTCTGGGAAATTATCGACAACTCCGTCGACGAGGCCCTCGCCGGCTTCGGCCACGACATCAAAATCATCCTGCACGCGGACAACTCCGTGGAGATCCACGATGACGGCCGCGGTGTTCCGGTGGACATCGAACCGAAAACCGGGCTGAGCGGCGTCGAGGTCGTCTTCACCAAACTGCACGCCGGCGGCAAATTCGGCGGCGGCTCCTACACCGCCTCGGGCGGCCTCCACGGCGTCGGCGCCTCCGTCGTGAACGCGCTCTCGGCCCGTCTCGACGTCGACGTCGACCGCGGCGGCAAGACCTACCGGATGTGTTTCCGCCGGGGCGAGCCCGGGCGCTTCAAGGACACCGGCACCAGGCCGGACCCGGCCGCCGTGTTCGAGCCCTTCATCGACGGTTCCGTCCTGGATGTCGTGGGCAAGGCCAAGCGCGGCGTCACCGGCACCCGGATCCGCTACTGGGCGGACCGGCAGATCTTCACCCCGGACGCCAAGTTCTCCTACGACGAACTCGCCGCCCGCGCCCGGCAGACGTCGTTCCTGGTCCCCGGCCTGAAAATCACCGTCCGGGACGAGCGCAAGCTCCCCGGCACCCCGGGCGAGTCGGGCCCGCACGAGGAAGTGTTCCACCACGACGGCGGCATCTCCGAGTTCGTCGAGTTCCTCGCCGCGGACCCCGCCGTCACGGACATCTGGCGGCTCCACGGCGCCGGCAAGTTCAAGGAAACCGTGCCGGTCCTGGACGACAAGGGCCACAGCCACCTGACCGAGGTGGAGCGGGACTGCGAGGTGGACGTCGCCCTCCGGTGGGGCATCGGCTACGACAGCACCGTCCGCACTTTCGTTAACATCATCTCCACGCCCAAAGGCGGAACCCACCAGGCCGGCTTTGAACAGGCGCTCCTGAAGACCTTCCGCAAGGCGGTCGAAACCAATGCCCGCAAGCTCAAGGCCGGCAACGACAAGATCGAAAAGGACGACATCTTCGCGGGGCTCACCGCCGTCCTCACGGTCAGGCTTGCGGAACCGCAGTTCGAAGGACAGACCAAGGAAATCCTGGGCACCTCCGCCGTGCGGGCCATCGTGGCCAAAGTGGTGGAGCAGGAGATCAACGCCAAGCTGACCTCGTCCAACCGCAACGACAAGGCCCAGTCGGCGCTGCTGCTGGAAAAGGTCGTCAGCGAGATGAAGTCGCGCATCTCCGCCCGCGTCCACAAGGAGACCCAGCGCCGGAAGAACGCCCTGGAGACGTCCTCCATGCCGACCAAGCTCGCGGACTGCCGCACGGACGACGTCGCCCGCTCCGAACTGTTCATCGTCGAAGGTGACTCGGCGCTCGGGACCGCCAAGCTGGCGCGCTCTTCCGATTTCCAGGCGCTGTTGCCCATCCGCGGCAAGATCCTCAACGTCCAGAAGGCATCGGTGGGCGACATGCTCTCCAACGCCGAATGCGCTGCCCTCATCCAGGTGGTGGGGGCGGGCTCCGGCCGGAGCTTCGACATCAGCGCCGCCCGGTACGGCAAGGTCATCCTGATGACCGACGCCGACGTCGACGGCGCCCACATCCGCACGCTCCTGCTGACGCTGTTCTTCCGCTACATGCGGCCCATGATCGAGGAGGGACGGGTCTTCGCCGCGGTCCCGCCGCTGCACCGGGTGGAGGTTATCAACGCCGGCCAGAAAGCCAACGAGATGATCTACACGTACTCGGAGGCGGAACTTCACGTGCTGCTGGCGAGGCTCGCCAAGGAGGGTAAGCGGTACAAGGAACCGATCCAGCGCTACAAGGGCCTGGGTGAGATGGACGCGGAGCAGCTGGCCGAGACCACGATGGACCCGCGGCACCGCACCCTGCGCAAGGTCGGCATCGACAACGCCAAGCAGGCAGAGGAGACCTTTGACCTGCTGATGGGCTCCGACGTCGCGCCCCGCAAGGACTTCATCATCGCCGGTGCGGCGAGCCTGGACCGGGAGCGCATCGACGCCTGACACCCGCCTGGAGCGACGCGAGCTGGCCGGCATTGTCCTCCCGGTATCGGCGGGACGCCAGTGCCAAAAGACCGTCTAACCCGTTATGCCTCCTTCCGATAGTGTCGTCTCACGGCCCCGGGCAATGACGCCCGGGGCTGGATTCCGCAGCAATCCAGGAGACCCCTATGAGGCAAACTCGGAATATCCAGCGCGCGGCCATCGCCGCCACGATCGGGCTGGCGGTCAGCTTCGCGCCGCCGGCCCTTGCAGCAACCGGAACCGACTCGGGCGCCCTGCGTTCCGCGGTGACGGCCGGGAACATCACGGAACATCTCGCAGCCCTGCAGGCCATCGCGACTGCCAATGACGGCAACCGCGCGGCAGGGACGTCAGGCTACGAGGCATCTGCCCAGTACATTGAAGGGAAGCTCGAGGCAGCCGGTTACGATGTGGAGCGCCAGCACTTCACCTACGACCGCTACGACTTCACGTCGGCTGCCCTGCAACGGGTGTCACCAAGTCCGGAGACCTACGCCTATGGCGATGAGGAGGGCTTCCTGGACATGTCCTACTCGGGCTCGGGCGACGTCACGGCTGACCTGATCCCCGTCGACCTGAATCTGGCCGGCGACCACGCCTCGACCAGCGGCTGCGAAGCGGAGGATTTTGACGCTTCCATGAGGGGAAACATCGCCCTGATCCAGCGCGGCACCTGCAGCTTCCGGATCAAGGCGGACAACGCCGCCGACGCCGGGGCTTTGGGGGTCATCATCTTCAACCAGGGCAACGTGGTCCCGGGGGATGACCGCCTCGGCCTGTTCGGGGGCACGCTGGACCTCCCGCAGGCCGGCATCCCCGTGGTCAGTACCAGCTACGCCACCGGAGCCGAACTCGCCGGGCTCAGCGGCGTTAGGATGCGCCTCGCCGTTGATGCCGATGTGACTCCGATCAGCACCTTCAACATCCTGGCGGACAGCCCAGCCGGCCGGGCCGACCGGACAGTAGTGGTGGGGGCGCACCCGGACTCCGTGTCCGAGGGCCCCGGCATCAACGACAACGGCTCCGGAACCGCCGCGGTCCTGGAGACGGCGCTGCAGATGGCCGAGTTGGGGATTGAACCGACCAACAGGGTCCGCTTCGCTTTTTGGGGCGGGGAAGAGGACGGCCTGATCGGGTCCGAGCACTACGTCTCCCAGCTGACGGCACGCCAAATCAAGGAACACGCCGTCAACCTCAACTTCGACATGGTGGGCTCAAAGAACTTCGTCCGCTTCGTCTACGACGGTGACGGCTCGGCGTTCGGGGAGAAGGGTCCCAACGGGTCCGCGCTGGTGGAGAAGGTCTTCCTGGACTACTTCAAGTCCCAGGACCTGCCCGCTGCTCCGACGGCGTTCGACGGCCGGTCCGACTACTTCGGGTTCATCAACAACGGCATTCCGGCCGGCGGCTTGTTCACCGGCGCGGAAGGTATCAAGTCGGTCGAAGAGGCGGAGATCTTCGGCGGCACCGCCGGAGCGGCCTATGACCCGTGCTACCACGCTGCCTGCGACGATACCGACAACATCGACACCGGTGTCCTCGAGGAAATGGCGGACGCGATCGCCCACTCCACGCTGACCTTTGCCATGACCACCTCGGCGGTCAACGGCACGTCCAAGGGCAACGGGGCCGGCAACGTGGACCTCGAATACAAGGCCAACAAGCTGCTCAAGTAGCCGCCGGGCAACTGCATCGCACGTGGTGCCGGGCCGCACCGCCCCCGGTCGGGGCGGCCCGGCATCTGCCGTTGGTGTCCGCGGATCCAGGCCCGGCAGCACTCTTTGCGGTCAGCCTGCGACGCCGTAAGCCTTCGACGGCGGCCGGCGCCGAAGGACTCAGCCGAGCAGGCCGGGGACGATCAGCAGGGCCGTCGGAACGGCCAACAGCAGCAGGCAGGCAGCCAGCACCGCGGCGCGCACGGGTTCCGGGAGGGGTGGCTGCGGCGAGAGCAGGCGGCTGACGCGGGACGCCGTCGTCCGGGCCGAACCGGAGCCTCCGGTGGCACCTGGCTGGCCGGGCTCGACGTCGGACAGGTCCGGTCCGCCGAACGCCATCCGGGCGTCCGGGGCACCGGGCGCGCCGCTGGCCACAAGGCTGGCGCTGCAGTCCGACATCCAGGCTTACCTGTCGCGCCAGGAGGAATCGGCGCGCGCGGTCGACACCCTGGTCGCCAGTACCGGCGAGGCGCGGCGCGACTACACCAACCTCGGCTTCGGCGACTTCCGGTTCCGCGTGCGGGCGCGCAATCTCGCCGGGCAGGTGAGCGACGAGGGCGCCTACGCGTTCACGATCCTGCCGCCGTGGTATCGCACGTGGTGGGCCTACGCGGGCTACACCATCCTCGCCGGCCTG
>CALMVY010000264.1 GCA_937873245.1 uncultured Arthrobacter sp.
GTGGGAGAGTAGGTCACCGCCGGAACATCATTAAGGTCGAGGACCCCCAACCACGTTGGGGGTCCTCCCGCATTTAAGGCCGTATTCCCGAGGGAACGCCAGCCATCCCGTCGACGTTGGGTTCGGTAGGCTCGATTTCCGACAGCAGCCTGATTACCGCTTCCGCTCAAAGGACTCCTTCATGACCGCACGGACCATTGTTATCACCGGCGCCAGCGACGGCATCGGCGCGTCCGCCGCGCGGACCTTGAGCAAACAGGGGGAGCGCGTGGTCGTCGTCGGGCGTTCCGCGGAGAAGACCGCGCGGATCGCCAAAGAGATCGGCGCGGACTATTTCGTCAGCGACTTCGCAGACCTCGCACAGGTGCGCCAACTCGCGGCGCAGCTGAAGGGGAAGTACCCGCGGATCGACGTCCTGGCCAACAACGCCGGCGGCATCATGGGCCAGCGTGAGCTCACCGTGGACGGCCACGAGAAGACCTTCCAGATCAACCACCTGGCCCCGTTCCTGCTCACCATCGAACTGATGGACGTGCTCACCGCCAGCCAGGCCACCGTCATCAACACCTCCAGCGCGGCGAACTCGCTCTACGGCAGGCTGGACCTCGACGACCTCGAGACCGCGAACAAGTACTCCGCTAACCTCGCCTACGGCAACGCCAAGCTCGAGAACATCCTCTTTACCGCCGAGCTGAACAACCGCTACCAGGCGGCCGGGATCTCGACGGCTGCCTTCCACCCCGGCGTGGTGGCCACCAACTTCGCCGCGGACACCACCAGCCCGTTCCGGTTCCTGTACCGGAGTTTCCTCAACCGGTTCATGCTGAGCCCCGAACAAGGCGCAGACACGCTCGTGTGGCTCGCCACGGCCACACCAGGGCAGGACTGGGTCTCCGGCGCCTACTACGCCAAGCGGGCGCTGGCGAAGGCCAACAAGCAGGCGTACGACCCGGAGCTCGCCCGGGAGCTGTGGGACCGCAGCGCAGCCATGGTGGGCGCCGACCTCGACGAGCTCGATCTTCGCGGCTGACCCCCACCGGTAACTGTGCGGGTTTCAGCAAGGTCTCCCGTACGGTGCCGGCTGCAAGGCGTCCACGATAGCCGCCCGTCCTTCGGCCGCCTGCGATACCGGCCGGTGGCGACCTTCCTGCCCAGTTACTCGGGAGGACCCGCAGGAAATCCGCGGCAGGACGCGGCGCACCGGACTGCCTGGATGGTCCAAGGCGGTGTAACTGGGCAGGAGCGTTGGGGCCCATACCTGCCGGATGTGCGGGAGCGTCGCGCCCATGCCTGCCGGACCTGCGGGAGCGTCGCGGGACTTACCGCCCGGCGTCGACCTTGTCGATGGCCGTCAGGGCGCTCTCCATCGTCCCGGCCAGATCGCTGGCCGGGGCCGGCTTGGCGAACAGGTAGCCCTGCAGGGAATCGCAGCCGCGGTCCATGAGGTACCGGGCCTGGGCCGGCGTCTCGATGCCTTCGGCGGTGACCTTCAGGCCCAGGGCATGCGCGGCGTTGATCATGGTGCCGAAGAACGGGAGCTGCTCCTGGCCGGTCTTGATCATTGCCACAAAGGAGCGGTCGATCTTGACCTTGTCCAGCGGCAGCTCCTTGAGCCGGCCCAGGGAGGCGTAGCCGGTGCCGAAGTCGTCCATCGCGATCCGCACGCCGGCCTCCCGCAACTGGCGCAGTTGGCGCAGCACATCCGAGTCCGACTCAAAGAACACACTCTCTGTCAGCTCGAGCATGAGCTGGCGCGGATCCACCCCGGTGGAGGCAACAATCGCCAGCACGTCGGTGGCGAAGTCACGGTTCTGGAACTGCAGGCCGGAGACGTTCACCGCGACGCTGTACGCGGCGTCGCCTGCCAGCCAGGGCCGGATCTCCGCGCAGGCCCGGCGCATGACCTCGTCGCCGATCTCGCGAATCAGTCCGCTCTGCTCGGCCACGGGCAGGAACTGGTTGGGCGGGACCAGCCGGCCGTGACGTTCCCAGCGCGCAAACGCCTCGAACTGCACCACGGCCCCGAGCCCGGGGGACACCACAGGCTGGTAGTGCACCGAGATCTGGCCCAGCTCCACCGCCTGCCGCAGCCCGGCCTGGCCCTCCGCCTTGGCGGCCACGGTGGTCAGCATCTCGGGCCGGAACCGCAGCCAGGTGTTCTTGCCCCCGGTCTTCGCCGCCGTCATGGCCGCGTCCGCCTGCCGGAGCAGCTCCGCGCCGTCCAGCGTCCGGGAGGTCCTGGAGGCCAGGCCCATGCTCACGCCCGGCCGGACCAGGGAGCCGCCCACCCGCAGCGGCTCATACAGTGACTCGGCGATCCGCTTGGCCACCGCGTCCGCGTTGAGGCATTCGGTCAGGAGCACCACGAACTCGTCGCCGCCGAGCCGGGCCACGGTGTCGTGCGGCCGCACGCAGTTGCGCAGCCGGCTCGCGACCTCCATCAGCAGCTCGTCCGCCGAGGAGCGGCCCAGCATGTCGTTGAGGTTCTTGAAGTCATCCACGTTCAGCAGCAGCACGTCCACCGGGTCCGGGCGGCGCAGCGCCGCGGCGAGCCGCTCGTTGAACAGCGTGCCGTTGGGCAGCGAGGTCAGCGGATCACGCAGCACCCCGGCCCGCACCTGGTCGTCGTGCCCGGCGAAGGCAGCGGGAACGGAGGTGGACGCTCCAGCAGTACGACGGCGGTGCGTTGCGGCGTCCGCCGCGGCGCCGGCACCCGCGGGAGCGCCGGCGAAAGCCCCGGCGTCGGACTGGCCGGCGTCGAACTGGCTGCTGCCGGACGACGCAACCTGGCGGTTCCC
>CALMVY010000265.1 GCA_937873245.1 uncultured Arthrobacter sp.
GGTGCGCGGCCGCGTGGTGCGCCACGGCTATATCGAGTCGGTGACCTACGCCCCGGCAAGCCAGGTTGCAGCCTTCACCGCGGTCGTCGTCGACCACGACGCGCCCCGTGCCAAGACACCCGGTACCAGGACGTCCGGCATCGAGACGCGCGGAGCCGCGGTGGTCCCCCCAGGATCAGCCGCGGCCGGCGCTGCCCGGTCCGCCACGGGCGCCCGGCGCCAGCGGCCTTCCGGTCCCAAGGACCGGCTCCGGGTGGTCTGGCTGGGACGCCGCCGCATTCCCGGGGTCGACGCCGGCACGGAACTGCGCCTGCAGGGGATGGTCACCGTGCGTGACGGCCTGCCCACCATGTTCAACCCCCGCTACGAAATACTGTCCCGCCAGGAGGAGCAATGACCTTGCCCGAGAAACCCGAGACAGCAGTGGGGCACGGCCCGGCCGGGGAGGGCACGGTTGGGCAGGGCACGGCCGGGCAGGACCCGGTTGAGCAGCCCGCCGCCTACCAGCCGACACAAGGCCAGCCGACCCAAGACCAGCCGTCAGCGGACCAGCCGACAGTGGCACAGCTCGCCGAAGGCTACGCGGCCAAGGCCGGGCTGCACCGTTCCAGCAACGGCAACATCGACGTGCTCAAAAGCGCCGGCGGGATCCAGGGCATTGCGGAGAGCATCCTCCCCGGACTGGTGTTTTTGGTCGCATTCACGATCACCCGGGAGCTGCCCCTGGCCCTGGTCTTTGCGCTGGCCGTGGCCGCTGCGTTCACGGTCGCGCGGCTGGTGCAGCGCAAACCGCTGACGCAGGCGCTGGCGGGGGTTGCCGGCGTCGGGCTTTCCGCGTGGCTTGCCAACAGCACCGGCAAGGCCGAGGACTTCTACGTCCTCGGCTTCTTCACCAACGCCGGCTACATCGTGGCCATGGCCATCTCGATTGCCGTCCGCTGGCCCTTTGCCGGGCTGATCTTCGGGTTCATCCGGAACGAAGGCCTGGACTGGCGGAAGAACCCTGCCAGGGTCAAGGCCTACCAGATCGGCACCTGGGTGATCATCGCGGTGCTGGCCCTTCGGCTGCTGGTCCAGGTCCCGCTGTACTTCATGGGCGACGCCGGCTTCGCTGCCCTCGCCACGACGCGGCTCCTGATGGGCGCGCCGCTGTACATCCTGGGCATCTGGGTCGCCTGGCTGCTGACCCGGCCCGCGCCGGCCGCCAAAACCAGTTGAGCTTTCAGTTGGAGTGGCTATCGGGGTGTGATAGCCACTCAAACTGACAGCGCAACCGGGTCAGCCGTCGAAGCCGTCGTCCGCGGTGGCGGCCGGCTGGTCGTCAACGTGTTCGTCATCGCCCGCCGGCTCGGCCGACAGCAGGGCGCGCAGCTGATCCTCGGCCGCGATCGTGGTCACGAAGAACAGCTCGTCGCCGCCGTCGATCACGTCGTCGCGGCTCGGGGTGATGGGCGCCTGGTCCCGCAGGATCGCCACGAGGGTCGAATCCTCAGGCCAGTCGATGCTGCCCACCGTCAGCCCGATCACATGTGAATCGTGGGGGACCGTGAACTCGACCAGGGACGACACCCCGGTCTGCAGGGTCAGCAGGCGCACCAGGTCGCCGATCTCCACCGCCTCCTCAACGAGCGCGGTCATGAGCTGCGGGGTGTTGACCGCGACGTCGACGCCCCAGGAGTCGTCGAACATCCAGTCGTTCTTGGGGTTGTTGACCCGGCCCACCGTCCGTCCGACGCCGAATTCGGTCTTCGCGAGCAGCGAGACCACCAGGTTCACCTTGTCGTCGCCGGTCGCGGAGACCACGACGTCGGCGTCCTCCAGTTTCGCGTCCTGCAGGGTGCTCAGCTCGCAGGCATCGCCGACCAGCCAGTGCGCGCCGCGCAGGCCGCTGCGCCCGATCACCTCGGGTTTCAGGTCGATCAGCAGGATCTCGTGTTTGTGGGCCAGCAGTTCGCGCGCGATCGAGGAACCGACGCTTCCCGCCCCGACAATGACGACTTTCACTTAGGACTCCTTGGCGGGGGGCTTGGCAAGAATGTGGGCGACTTCGGTGCTGCGGTCGACGCCGAGCATGGCATGCACGGTGTCGCCGTCCTGGTAGAGGGTGCCGGCCACGGGCAGCATGCCCTCGCCGAAGCGGGTCAGATAGGCGACTCGGATGCCGGCGGCCTTTTCGATCAAGGTCACCGGGTGGCCGATCCACTCCGGGTCCAGGTCCACCTCGGCCAGCACGAGCCGGCCGGAGGGATCCCGGAAGTCGCCGGCAAGGTGCTGCTCGGGCAGGATCCGCCGGAGCACCTGGTCGGCGCTCCAGCGCACGGCGGCGACCGTGGGGATGCCCAGGCGCTGGTAGATCTCCGCGCGGCCCGGATCGTAGATCCGGGCGACAACGTGGGGGACGTGGAAGGTTTCGCGGGCCACCCGGGTGGCAAGGATGTTGGAATTGTCGCCACTGGACACGGCCGCGAAGGCATAGGCGTCCGTGACGCCGGCCTGCTTCAGGGTCTCCCGGTCAAAGCCGACGCCGGTGACCTTGCGGCCCGTGAAACCCGCCCGGAGCCGCCGGAAGGCGCGGTCGTCCTGGTCGATGATGGCCACGGAATGGCCAGCGTCCTCGAGGGTGTGCGCGAGGGTTGCCCCCACCCGCCCGCAACCCATGATCACGAAGTGCGCCAACCGTGCCTCCTGTTGTTCCTTTGACTGCTGCTGCGTAAAACAATACCGGCCGCCGCCGCGCGCGGAGCCAGCCCGCGGCCGCCGCAGCGACCGGTGCGGCAGGGGCCCGGCAACGGGCCCGGCCGCCCGCAGGGATGGGCCCGGCGGGCCGGGACGGCCGCCGTCATGACATCGCGTCCGATTGGGACTAGCTTTGTGTGGTGCCGACAATTTTCAATGCCGTGAAGCGGGTGCTGGTAGGCAGGCCGTTCCGGAACGACAACCTGGCCCACACCCTGCTTCCCAAGCGGATTGCCCTGCCCGTTTTCGCCTCCGATGCGCTGTCCTCCGTGGCGTATGCGCCGGACGAAATCCTCCTGACGCTGGCGCTGGCCGGCGTCAGTGCCGTGGCGTTCTCGCCCTGGGTGGGCCTGGCCGTCATGGTGGTGCTCCTGACGGTGGTCGCCTCCTACCGGCAGAACGTGCATGCCTACCCCTCCGGCGGCGGCGACTACGAGATCGCGAACGAGAACCTGGGCAAGTACGCAGGCCTCACTGTCGCCTCCGCACTGCTGGTCGACTACGTGCTGACCGTCGCGGTGTCGATGTCCTCCGCCGCCACCTACCTGACCACCGCCGTGCCCTCGCTGCACGGCCAGCAGGCGGGCATCGCGGCGATCGGCGTCGTGATCCTGGCCCTCGTGAACCTGCGCGGCATCAAGGAAGCCGGCACACTGTTCGCCCTGCCGACCTACATCTTTATGGCCTCCATCCTCGGCATGACCGCCGTCGGCGTCTTCCAGGCCGCCACCGGCCAGCTGGGCGAGGCGCCCTCGGCAGCCTTCACGATTGTTCCCGCGCCGGGCTTCGACGAAGGCCTTATCGGCCTCGCCGGCGCGTTCCTGCTGCTCCGTGCGTTCTCCTCCGGCGCCGCGGCGCTGACCGGCATTGAGGCCATCAGCAACGGCGTGCCCAACTTCAAGAAGCCCAAGAGCAAAAACGCCGCCACGACACTGCTGCTGCTGGGCGTGATCGCCGCTACCATGCTGGCCGGGATCATCTACCTGGCCAACGCCACGAAGGTGCACATCGTGCTGGACCCGGCCACGGAGTTCCTGCTGAACGGCCAGCCGCCGCCCGAGGGGTACATCCAGAGCCCGGCGATCAGCCAGCTCGCCCAGACGATCTTCGGCGTCGGGTCCATCTTCTTTTTCATCGTGGTTGCCGCCACCGGGGTGATCCTCGTGTTCGCGTCCAACACGGCGTTCAACGGGTTCCCGGTCCTGGGCTCGATCCTGGCCCAGGACGGCTACCTGCCCCGCCAGCTGCGCACCCGGGGGGACCGGCTGGCCTTCAGCAACGGCGTCCTGGCGCTGGCCGCCGGCGCCCTCGTGCTGATCATCGCGTTCAACGCCGACGTCACCAAGCTCATCCAGCTCTACATCGTGGGCGTCTTCATCTCCTTCACGACCAGCCAGCTCGGCATGATCCGGCACTGGGGCCGGGAGCTGAAACTCGCCAAGGACCCGGCCATCAAGAGGCGGATGGTCAAGTCCCGCACCATCAACACCATCGGTTTCGGCATGACCGCGCTGGTTCTGGTGATCGTCCTCGTCACCAAGTTCCAGCAGGGCGCCTGGATCGCGCTGCTGGCCATGTTCGTGCTGTTCCTGATCATGTGGAGCATCCGGGCGCACTACGACAACGTGGCCAAGGAACTCGCGGTGGACGAGGACACCTCCCCGCGCGCCCTTCCCACCCGCGTCCACGCCGTGCTGCTCGTCTCGCACGTCCGCAAGCCGGTGCTCCGGGCGCTGGCCTACGCCCGCGCGTCCCGGCCCTCACGGCTGGACGCCATCACCGTGGACATCAGCGCCGAAGAGACCGAACAAACGGTCGCGGACTGGGAGAAGCTGGAAATCCCGGTACCGTTGACGGTGCTGGCCAGTCCGTTCCGCGAAACGGTGACGCCCATCATGGAGTACATCAAGAACATGCGCCGCGATTCGCCCCGCGACCTGATTGTCGTCTACATCCCCGAATACGTCGTGGGCAAGTGGTGGGAGCAACTGGTCCACAACCAGACGGCACTGCGCATCAAGACCCGGCTGCACTTCGAGCCGGGCGTCATGGTGGCCAGTGTGCCGTGGCAGCTGAAATCATCCGAAGAAGCCAAGAGACTGCAGGACATCCAATGAGTTCCGAGACCCAGACGCAATCCGCCACCGAACTGACCGTCGACGTCGGCCCGGTCGCCCACGGCGGGCACTGCGTGGCCCGGCATGAAGGACGCGTGGTGTTCGTCCGCCACGGCATCCCGGGCGAAAAGGTCCGGGTCCGCCTCACGGAGTCCGGCCCGGACGCCAAGTTCTGGCGCGGCGACGTCGTGGAGGTCCTCGCCGCTTCCCCCGACCGAGTGGAACACTTCTGGGACCTGGCGGATTCCGTACGATCCTGGTCGCACCGCCACCCGCCCGTGGGCGGCGCCGAACTCGGCCACATCTCCCTGGAGCGCCAGCGCAGCCTCAAGGGCGAGGTGCTGGCCGAACAGCTGCGCCGCCTGGCCGGCGTCGAACGCCCCATCACCGTGGAAGCGGTGGGGGAGCCCGGAACACCCGCGGCGGCGGGCCTCGCCTGGCGGACCCGCGCGGGGTTCGCGGTGACGCCGGCCGGAAAGCTCGGCATGCACGCACACCGTTCCGACACGATCCTCCCCGTCGGGGAAATGCCGCTGGCAGCCGATGCCATCAACGCGCTCCGGCTCTGGGACATCGACCTGCAGGGCATCGAACGTATCGAGGTGGCCGCGCCGGCCAACGGCTCCCGCCCGCTGGTGCTCCTGGTCCCGGCCGCGGGAACCCGGGCGAAGCGGCTCAGCGCGGTCCTCGCCCAGCTGCCCGAGGACGTCTCGGTGGCCAGCTTCGATCCGGTCAAGGGCGAGGTCCTGCGGCTGCGTGGACGCACGTACGTGCAGGAGAGCGCTGCAGGACACGATTACCGCGTCACCGGCGACGGTTTCTGGCAGATCCACCGGGACGCACCGGACACCCTCGTGGGCGCGGTCACCGGCTTCCTGCACGACGGCGGCTTCCTGGACGCCGGCGCCGCTGTGGCGGACCTGTACGCGGGGGCGGGGCTGTTCACCGCGCCGCTCGCGGACGCCGTGGGCGTCACCGGGTCCGTCCTGTCCGTCGAAGGATCGCCCGGCACCAGCCGTGACGCCCGCAAGAACCTCCATGACGCATCCCAGGTCGAGATCGTCCAGGGCCGGGTGGAACGGGTCCTGCGCGAGAAAGCACGCACGTTCGACGCCGTCCTGCTGGACCCGCCCCGGGCCGGCGCGGGCAAGACCGTCGTGAACCAGCTGGTGGAAGCGGCCCCCCGGGCCGTCGCCTATGTATCCTGCGATCCGGCGTCCTTTGCCCGCGATGTGGGCTACTTCCAGCAGTCCGGCTGGGAACTGAACGGGCTGCGCGCCTTCGACCTGTACCCGCACACCCACCACATGGAGACTGTGGCGCTGCTGACTCCCCGGGGCTGAGGCCACTAGGATGGGCGGAGTAGTCCGACGTCGCGCTCCGTAATCACGGCTGACCTCCTGCACCCTGTACTGATCCTTGTGCGAGCAAGGGCTGGCACTAGTTAGGACCCCCTAACTAGCAAGGGGTCTGCGGCGCGACAAAGATGAAACTGTTGCGAGAGGAGTCCTGCGATGAGCATTGTGGACAGCTTCGGTTCAAAAGGCAAACTTAATGTAGCCGGTACCGAATACGAAATTTTCCGGTTGAACTCCGTTGAAGGTGCAGAAAACCTTCCGTTCAGCCTCAAGGTATTGCTTGAAAACCTGTTGAGGACCGAGGACGGCGCCAACATTACGGCCGATCACGTCCGAGCACTGGCCGGCTGGGACCCCAGCGCCGAGCCCGACACTGAAATCCAGTTCACGCCGGCGCGCGTGATCATGCAGGACTTCACTGGCGTGCCCTGCGTTGTGGACCTTGCCACCATGCGTGAAGCAGTCAAGGAACTCGGCGGCGACCCCAAGCGGGTCAACCCCCTGGCACCTGCCGAAATGGTGATCGACCACTCCGTGCAGATCGACGCCTTCGGCAACTCCGGCGCACTGGAGCGCAACATGGAGATCGAGTACCAGCGCAACGGCGAGCGGTACCAGTTCCTGCGTTGGGGCCAGACCGCGTTCGACGACTTCAAGGTCGTTCCGCCGGGAACCGGCATCGTGCACCAGGTCAACATCGAGTACCTGGCCCGCACCGTTATGACCCGCGAAGTTGACGGAGCCCTCCGGGCCTACCCGGACACCTGCGTCGGCACCGACAGCCACACCACGATGGTCAACGGCCTGGGCGTGCTGGGCTGGGGCGTGGGCGGCATCGAAGCCGAGGCAGCCATGCTCGGCCAGCCCGTCTCCATGCTGATCCCGCGCGTCGTGGGCTTCAAGCTGACCGGGTCCATCCCGGCCGGCGCGACCGCCACCGACGTCGTCCTGACCATCACCGAACAGCTGCGCAAGCACGGTGTGGTCGGCAAGTTCGTGGAGTTCTACGGCGAAGGCGTCGCGGCCGTGCCGCTGGCCAACCGCGCCACCATCGGCAACATGAGCCCGGAGTTCGGCTCCACGGCTGCCATGTTCCCGATCGACGACGTCACCCTCGACTACCTGCGCCTCACCGGCCGGTCCGAGGAGAACGTGGCCCTCGTGGAGTCCTACGCGAAGGAACAGGGCCTCTGGCACGACCCCTCCCGCGAGATCAAGTTCTCCGAGTACCTCGAGCTGGACCTGTCAACGGTGGTTCCGTCGATCTCCGGCCCGAAGCGCCCGCAGGACCGCATCATCCTCACCGAGTCCAAAGACCAGTTCCGCCAGGACCTGCGCAACTACGTGAAGGAAGAGCTGGCCGGCGGAAGCCTCGACGAGGCAATCGACGAAAGCTTCCCCGCTTCGGACGCGCCGTCGTTCACCGCCACGGGAACGCACCTGACCGACGAAGCCCCGCACGCGCACGGGCCGAAGTCCAACGGACGCCCGTCCAACCCGGTCAGCGTCAAGACCGCGGACGGCCGCGAGTTCGAGCTGGACCACGGTGCGGTGTCGATCGCCTCGATCACATCCTGCACCAACACGTCCAACCCGTCCGTGATGCTGGCCGCAGCACTGCTGGCCCGCAACGCCGTCGACAAGGGCCTGACCGCCAAGCCGTGGGTCAAGACCTCCGTGGCTCCCGGTTCCAAGGTTGTCACCGACTACTACAACAAGTCAGGCCTCACGCCGTACCTGGAGAAGCTTGGCTTCTACATCGTCGGCTACGGCTGCGCGACCTGCATCGGCAACTCCGGCCCGCTCGACGCCGAAATTTCCGAGGCCATCCAGGCCAACGACCTTTCCGTCACCGCCGTGCTGTCCGGCAACCGCAACTTCGAAGGCCGGATCAACCCGGACGTAAAGATGAACTACCTGGCCTCCCCGCCGCTGGTCATCGCCTACGCCCTGGCCGGGACCATGGACTTCGACTTCGACAACGATGCCCTGGGCCAGGATGAGGCCGGCAACGACGTCTTCCTGAAGGACATCTGGCCGAACCCGGTCGAGGTCCAGCAGGTCATCGACTCCTCGATCGACAAGGACATGTTCGCCCGCGGCTACGAGGGCGTCTTCGACGGCGACGACCGCTGGAAGGCACTCTCCACCCCGGCCGGCGACACTTTCGCCTGGGATCCGAAGTCCACGTACGTCCGGAAGCCCCCGTACTTCGATGGCATGAAGGCGCAGCCGGAGCCCGTCAAGGACATCACCGGCGCACGCGTGCTGCTGAAGCTTGGCGACTCCGTCACCACGGACCACATCTCACCGGCAGGTTCCTTCAAGTCCGACACCCCGGCCGGGCAGTACCTGCTGGCCAACGGTGTGGAGCGCAAGGACTTCAACTCCTACGGCTCACGCCGTGGCAACCACGAGGTCATGATCCGCGGAACGTTCGCGAACATCCGGATCAAGAACCAGATCCTGGACGGCGTCGAGGGTGGCTTCACCCGCGACTTCACCCAGGCCGACGGCCCGCAGGCCTACGTCTACGATGCCGCGCAGAACTACCAGGCCGCCGGCATCCCGCTGGTTGTCCTGGCCGGCAAGGAGTACGGCTCCGGCTCATCCCGTGACTGGGCAGCCAAGGGCACCGCGCTCCTGGGCGTCAAGGCTGTCGTAGCCGAAAGCTACGAGCGCATCCACCGCTCCAACCTGATCGGCATGGGCGTCCTGCCGCTGCAGTACCCGGCCGGACAGAACGCTGACAGCCTTGGGCTGACCGGCACGGAGACCTTCGCGGTTGAGGGCGTCACCGCCCTGAACGAGGGCACCACGCCCAAGACGCTCAAGGTCACGGCCACTGCGGTTGACGGAACCGTCACGTCCTTCGATGCGGTCCTGCGCATCGACACCCCGGGCGAGGCGGACTACTACCGCAACGGCGGCATCCTGCAGTACGTGCTGCGCCAGATCTCCGCTAGCTAGCGGAGATTGTCTCCGCTAGCCAGCGGAGGCTCAGCAGCCAACGGGAAAGCCCCGGCCCGTCACCGACGGGCCGGGGCTTTCCCGTTCCGGCGCCGGGGGTACTCCGGAGGCGTTAGAGTTAAAAGGCATGTCTACCACCCGAAGGAGGGGCCGTTGGGAATCTTGGAGACCATCCGGAATCCGCAGGACCTGAGCAAGTTGTCCGAGGCGCAGCTGGATCAGCTGGCAGCCGAGGTCAGGGAATTCCTGATCGGCAACGTGTCCCAGACGGGCGGGCACCTGGGCCCGAACCTCGGCGTCGTCGAACTCACCATTGCGGTCCACCGGATCTTCGATTCCCCCCGCGACAGCATCGTCTTCGACACCGGCCACCAGTCGTACGTGCACAAGCTCCTCACCGGACGGCAGGACTTCAGCACCCTGCGCCAGCAAGGCGGCCTGTCCGGCTATCCGGACCGGGCCGAATCCGAGCACGACATCGTCGCAAGCTCGCACGCCTCCTCCTCGCTCTCCTGGGCGGACGGGATCTCCCGTGCCCGGCAGCTGACCGGCGACGGCGACCGCTACGTGATCGCCGTCGTGGGCGACGGTGCCCTCACCGGCGGCATGGCCTGGGAGGCCATCAACAACATCGCCGCGGACAAAAAACGGCGCGTCGTGATCGTTGTGAACGACAACGGCCGCTCCTACGCCCCCACGGTGGGCGGGTTCGCGGACTACCTCGCCTCGCTGCGCCCCACGATCGATTCCTTCCGCGCCGCACCCGGCTACGAAGGCACCCTGGACTGGTGGCGGAGGAAGCTGCAGAACGGCGGACCGGCGGGCCAGTTCACCTACCGCAGCCTGCACGCCATGAAGAAGGGCGCCAAGGACTGGTGGGCCCCGCAGGGCATGTTCGAGGACCTCGGGATGAAGTACATCGGACCCGTGGACGGCCACAACCTCCAGGCCATGGAGCTCGCCCTGTCCACTGCGAAGAACTACGCCGGTCCCGTGATCGTGCACGCCATGACGGAGAAGGGCCACGGCTACGCGCCCGCCCGCGCCCATGAAGCCGACCAGTTCCACGCGGTCGGGATCATCGACCCGGAAACCGGCGAACCCACCGAGGCCGGCGGCGCGAAGTCCTGGACGTCCGTCTTCGCCGACGAGATCGCCGACATCGCGGATGAGCGCCAGGACATCGTCGGCATCACCGGCGCCATGCTCATCCCCGTCGGGCTGCACAAATTCGCGGCAAGGCACCCGGAGCGGGTATTCGACGTCGGCATCGCCGAACAGCACGCCCTCACCTCGGCCGCCGGCATGGCGTTCGGCGGGCTGCACCCCGTCGTCGCGGTCTACGCGACGTTCCTGAACCGCGCCTTCGACCAGCTCCTCATGGACGTGGCCCTGCATAAGGCCGGCGTCACCATCGTCCTGGACCGGGCCGGCGTGACCGGGCCCGACGGCGCCAGCCACCACGGCATGTGGGACATGGCCATGGTCCAGATCGTGCCCGGGCTGCACCTCGCCGCGCCCCGCGACGCCACCCGGCTCCGTGAGGAACTGCGCGAAGCGGTCGCCATCGAGGACGCGCCCAGCGTGATCCGCTACTCCAAAGGCACTGTGGGGGCCGAGGTGGAGGCAGTCGAGCGACTCAGCGACGGAGTGGACGTGCTGGCGCGCCGCCCTGCCGGCTCCAGCGACAACGACGTGCTGATCGTCAGCGTCGGTGCGATGTCCGAGCTCGCCCTGGACGTCTCGAACCGTCTCGGCGCGCAGGGGATCAGCTCCACCGTGGTGGATCCGCGCTGGGTCCTCCCGGTCCCTCCATCCGTCATCGCCCTCGCCTCGCACCACCGCCTCGTCATCTGCATCGAGGACGGTGTCCGCGCCGGCGGCGTCGGATCCCGGATCCGGCAGGAAATGCGGGCCGCCGGCGTGGACACCGCCCTCAACGAAGTCGGTCTCCCGGTGGAGTTCCTGGACCACGGTTCCCGCAGCCAGGTACTCGAGCGGGTCGGGCTGACCGCGCAGCAGATCACGCACGACGTCGTGGCGCAGGTCCTGGGCACCAAGGTGCCGTTCGCCCGCCCCCTCCCGGGCCAGGAACACCCCAGCACGGGCAGCCTGCCGATTCTGTGAGGACCCCCGACGGCCTGGCGCCGGGCGACCTGGTGGTCTCCCGGAACCGGAAATGGAACGGCAAGGCCCACTGGGTGGTGCCCGGGACCTATCTCGGCGAGGACGCCCACGGCTGGTGGATCTTCCAGGGAACCAATGAGTTCTGCTCCCGACCGGGCGCGGCGTTCTACGCCGAATCCGACGCCGTGCTGCTGGTCCCGCGCTCCGGCGAGTACGTGGCCACCTTCTACGATGAAGCCCACCCCGCGGGGGTCCAGATCTACGTGGACCTGGCGACGGACCACGGCTGGATCCCGATCCGGCCGGGGGTCACCGAGTTCCACCTGATCGACATGGACCTGGACGTGATCCGGACCGTGGACCGCGGAGTGTACGTGGACGATGAGGACGAGTTTGCCGAGCACCGGATCGAGATGGACTACCCCGCAGACGTGGTGGACCGGATCACCGCCGCGTCGGATCAGCTTTACCAGGCCGTCAAGGCGCAACAGCCACCGTTCGACGGCACAGACCGCGAATGGTTCAGGAGAGGACGGGCATGAGCGGAATTATCCGGGTCTACAAGCGGGACGACGAGGGCACCCTGCAGTTCAGGGAAGCCTGGATCGACGAGGAGTTCAACGAATTCGTCATGAATCACGGTGTCGTCGGGCACCAGAGCACAACGGAGGAGACCGACGCCGCCGACGCAGAGACCGCGGAGCGGCTCATGGACGCCTTCGCGGTGCAGTGCGCCGAGGACGGGTACGCCGATATTCCGGAGGAGGAGCAATTCTGGGTGGTGGCCCAGTACGCCCTGAAGACCAAGGACGGGACCGCCCGGGACCGGTACCTCGAGGAAAAGGCCAAAGACGCCCTGATCAGCCACCTCGCCTGGCGGGGTCTGGGTACCGTGGACCGCAGCGAGTTTTCCGACGCCAAGCTGAACATTTTCTGCCTCACCCCGGACGTCAACAAGACGGTCAACGCCATCAAGGTCTGCATCCGTGGCGAGGACCTTGACTTCACCAAGCTGAGCATCGGCGCCGCAGCCTTCGGCGAGACGTCCTTCAAGCTCAAGCACTCACCGAAGCCGGCCAACAGCTTCACGCTCTAGGCAACACCTGCAAGGAGCCGGACACGGCTCGCATCAGTTTGGGGGCAACCGACTGAAAGGCAACGCTATGACGCGCAAATCCTCTCAACCAGGCAGCACTCCGCTCCCGGCGGGGCTGGCCGCTCCGGCACGCAAGTCGCTCGCGCACGCGGGGGTGGAAACCCTCGAACACCTCGTGCAGCTTGGCCGGCGCCGGCTCGCCGGGATGCACGGCATCTGCCCGCGGACCCTCGCCCAGATCGAGGATGCCCTCGACGAACGAGGGCTGGAGCTGCCCGCAGGATGACTCTTGCCTGACGGCTGCCTGCCGCCACGACAGTCCCGCCGGCCCTGCCCGGGAGCCGCGCCGGGCCGTTATAGGCTGAACCCCATGACTGAATACCGCCGCGTGGGAAATTCCGGACTGACCGTCTCTGCCGTTGGACTCGGCTGCAACAACCTGGGCCGGGCCAATACGGCCACCGAGTCGCAGGAGGGGACCGACGCCGTCGTGCACGCCGCCCTGGACGCCGGAATCACCTTCTTCGACGTCGCGGACACCTACGGCAAGGAACCGGGCCTCAGCGAGACGATGCTCGGCAAGGCCCTGCAGGGCCGCCGCGATGACGCCGTCATCGGCACGAAGTTTGGCATGGACATGCGCGGGGCCAACGGCAACGACTTTGGCGCCCGTGGCTCCCGCCGCTACATCATCAAGGCCGCGGAGGCTTCCCTGCGCCGGCTCGGCACGGACTGGATCGACCTCTACCAGTTCCACACCCCGGACCCGCTGACCCCGATCGAGGAGACCCTCGACGCCCTCGATGAGCTCGTCACCAGCGGCAAGGTCCGCTATATCGGCCACTCCAACCGCGCCGGCTGGCAGATCGCCGAGGCAGAATTCGTGGCCCGGGCCCGCGGCGGAGCGCGTTTCATCTCCAGCCAGAACCACTACAACCTGCTGGACCGCCGCGCCGAACTCGAGGTCACCCCGGCCGCCGAAGCCTACGGCCTGGGCGTGCTGCCGTACTTCCCGCTCGCCAACGGCCTGCTGACCGGCAAGTACGCCAAGGACACCGCGCCCGAAGGCTCGCGCCTCAGCCACACCCGCACCAACCTGGTCCACGACGCCGACTGGGACCAGCTGGGCGCGTTCAGCGACTTCGCGGCCGAACGCGGCCTGAACGAGATCCAGGTGGCGTTCTCCTGGCTCGCGGCCCAGCCCTCGGTCAGCAGCGTCATCGCCGGCGCCACCCGGCCTGAGCAGGTGCGGCAGAACGCCGCCGCTGTGGCCTGGATCCCGAGCGCGGCGGAACGTGCTGAGCTCAACGACCTCTTCCCGCGGACGCCGAAGGTCGCGCTGTTCTAGATGGATCTGGCCTCAACGGCCTCCATCCCGGGGGCCCTGCCTGACGTGCCCGCTGCACGCCAGAGAATCCTGATGGACGTGGACACCGGCATCGACGACGCCCTGGCCCTGGTCTACCTGCTGTCCCGCCCGGAGGTGCACCTGCAGGCGATCACATGTACCGCCGGGAACGTCGGTGCCCGCCAGGTGGCGCTCAACAACCTGGCGCTGCTGGAGCTGTGCGGCCGGAAGGGCGTCGAGGTGGCCCTCGGCGCCGAGGTGCCGCTGGAAATTCCGCTGGTCACCACCGAGGAGACCCACGGGCCGCAGGGGATCGGCCACGCCGAGCTGCCCGCGCCTGCCCAGCAGATCTCGCCGCGCCACGCCGTCGACGTCTGGGTGGACGAAGTGCGGGCGAACCCGGGAGAGATCACCGGGCTCATCACCGGACCGCTGACCAACTTCGCGTTGGCCCTGCGCCGTGAACCGGAACTCCCGCGGCTGCTTAAGGGCCTGGTCATCATGGGCGGGAGCTTCTACTACCAGGGCAACACCACGCCGACGGCGGAATGGAACGTCTCGGTGGACCCGCACGCGGCCAAGGAGGTCTTCGCCGCGTACCGCGGCCTGCCGGAGGACAAGCTGCCGCTGGTGTGCGCGCTGGAAACGACGGAGCGGATCGAGATGCTTCCCGACCACCTCCGGCGCCTTGGGGAGGCGTCCGGGGCCGGGCCGGAACTGGTCCTGCCGGAGCAGCCGGAGGGCCTCCGCAGCACCTCGGCCAGCAAACTCGTGGCCTGCCTGTCCGACGCGATCAGGTTCTACATGGAGTTTCACCGGCTCTACGACCAGGGCTACGTGGCGCACATGCATGACGCGTTCGCGGCGTGCGCCGCCGTCGGGCGCACCCCGTTCACCGCCCGCCTGGCCACGGTCGACGTCGAGACCGTCTCGCCGCTGCTGGTCGGCACCACGGTGGCGGACTTCCGCGGACTCTGGGGCCTGCCCCCCAATGCGCGGATCGTCTCCTCCAACGACCCGCAGCAGTGCTTCGAGGAGCTGATTTCCTCCGTGGGCGCACTGGCGCGGAGGACCATGTCCGCCGGGACTCCCGCCACTGGTTAGGATGGTAGCTGCGCCGAGGTGACATGAGGCGGATGTTGCAGCCCCCACTAAAGGACCATCCCCATGTCACAGCAGTCCCTGACCCTCCCTGCCACCGGCCCCGGCTCCGCCGCCGGCTCGGCCGCCGGCAGAACTAAGGCACGGCGCAACCGGCGCCTGCTGGAACTCGCCGGTGCCGCCGCGATCGTGGCCACCTACCTCTTCCTGGTCCTCACCCAGCCCGCCGACATCGCCAGCGGCCCGGCCAGCTTCGCGGCGCTGGTGGCCCTCGGCGGCTTCCTGCTCGGCGCCGTCCTGCTGATCGCCGCGGCGCTCCCGGTCCTCCCCACGTCCACGCTCGTGCTGATGCCGGTGGCCCTGGTCCTGAACGTCGTCCTGGGCCAGCTCATGGGCACCACCGGGCTGCCGTTCTACCTTGACGCGATCGGCACCGTCCTGATCGCCGTCCTCGCCGGCCCGGCCGCAGGTGCCGCGACGGGCGCCCTCAGCACCATCGTGTGGTCCTTCTTCAATCCGACCGTGCTGCCGTTCGCCGCCGGGGCGGCGCTGATCGGTTTCCTGGCCGGCCTGGCCGCCCGGGGCGGACTGTTCCGCCGCTTCTACCTGGCACCCGTCGCCGGCTTCGCCACCGGGATCCTGGCCGGCGTCGTCTCCGCCCCGATCGCGGCCTTCGTCTTCGGCGGCACCGCGGGCCTCGGCACCGGCGCGGTGGTCAGCGCGTTCCGCGCGATGGGCGACACCCTGCTCGCCGCCATCACCAAGCAGGCACTGATCTCGGACCCGATGGACAAGGCCATCGTCTTCGCCATCGCCGCCCTGCTGGTCTACGCGCTGCCGCGGCGCACCACCTTCCAGTTCCCCTTCGTCCGCAAGTTCCGGGTGCTCGCCGGCAAGGGGCCGGGAACTCCGGAAGCCTGAAGCGGACGCCCCGAAGCATGGCCTCCACCCTCCACCCGCTGACGTCGCTGACGGCGGCCGGCTGCACCGCAGTGATCACGACGGCGGCCGGCCTCTGGCCGCTGTCCCTGGCGGTGGCCTTTGCGGCCGCCGTGCTGGCCTGGCGTGCCGGCGTCGGCCGCCGGGTGCTCGCCGCGGCGGCGGCGGTCCTGCTGCCCCTGGGGCTGTCGCTGCTGATGCTGCACGGGCTGTTCTTCCCGGAGGGACGCACCGTCCTGGCGGCCTTGGGTCCCGCCCGGGTTACGGTGGAAGGACTGGCCTTCGCCCTGGAGGCGGGCACCCGGACGGGCGCCTGCGTGCTGGTCCTGCTGCTCTTCTCGTTCACCGTCAGCGCCCCCGATCTTGTCGCCGCGCTGGCAGCGCGGGGACTGCCCCCGCAAGTCGGCTTCGTCCTGGCCTCGGCGCTGACGCTCCTGCCCGCCATGGCCGGCCGTATCGAAGCCATCCGGGCGGCGCAGGAGGCCCGCGGGCTGGTGGTGGGCGGCAGCGTGCTGTCCCGGCTCGCTGCCGTACGGGTGCAAATGGTCCCGCTGGTGCTGGGCCTTATCGAGGAATCCGGAAGCCGGGCCCAGGCCCTCGACGCCCGCGGATTTGGCAGCCCGGGACCCCGGACCGCCTACCGGGAGCTCGCGGACCCGCCCGTGCAGCGCCGGTTAAGGGCCGCCCTGCTGCTGCTCGCCGCCGTCGCCGTGGCACTCCGGCTCGGTACCTCATGGCCGGCAGCGGGGCTCCCATGACACCCCGCGACTCCGCCGCCACCCTCGGGACCGACGCCGTGCTGGCCGCACGGATCGCCACCTTCAGCTTTCACGGCGAGACCGCCGCAGCACTGCGCGACATCGAATTCAACGTCCGGCCCGGCACGCTGACGGCCGTCCTGGGCGGTTCCGGCAGCGGCAAGACCACCCTGGGGAAACTGCTGGCAGGCTGGCTCCGGCCCGGACACTCCGGAACGCTCACCGGTTCGCTCGCGCAGGCCGGCGAGGTGCTGGAGTTCAGCGGCAGCCACGAAGACCCCCGGATCAATCCCTCCGCCTGGTCGGACCGGGTGGGTTACGTCCCGCAGGATGCGGCCGCCATGCTCACCACGGTCCGCTCCACCGTGGCCGAGGAGCTCGCCTTTGGCCTCGAAAACCGCGGCACCGCGCGGCCGGACATCCTCCGGCAGGTCGCCCGCGTCGCGGAGCTCACCGGCCTGGCCGCCCTCCTGGACCGGGACCCTGCGACGCTTTCCGGCGGGGAACTGCGCCGGCTGGCCATCGCCTGCGCCGTCATCCAGGCCCCCGGGGTGCTGGTGCTCGACGAGCCGCTGGCTTCCCTGGACGCTGCCGGCGTCCTCCACGTCCGGGACCTCATCGGCAGGCTTACCGGCGACGGTACCGCCGTCGTGGTGCTGAGCCAGGAAGCCGACGGCCTGGCCCGTTCGGCCTCGCACTGGCTTGTCCTCGACGGCGGCACCGTCACCGCCTGCGGCCCGCCCCGGGAGCTGATCCGGTCCGGGGAACTCGCCCGGACCGGGACCGTGATTCCGACGGTCACCCACGCGGCCACCCCGTCCCCGGTCGCCGTCCGGGACACCGGGCCGCAGCCGGAAGCCGCTCCGGTGTTTGAGCTGGAGGGCGTGGGGTTCAGTTTCCCCCGGGCTGGCGGAACAGGTGGGGAGCCGTTGCTGCGGAATCTGGGCCTGGCCGTGACAGCCGGCGAGATTATTGCCATCACCGGGCGGAACGGGGCCGGCAAGTCAACGCTGTTGCGCCACCTGAACGGCCTGCTCCGCCCGACAGCGGGGGAGGTGCGCGTGCAGGGACAGAGCATTGCCGGTCTCCCGGCCGGCCGCGTGGCCTCATCGGTAGGGCTGCTCTTCCAGCATCCCCGGGACCAGCTGTTTGAGCGGACGGTGCTGCGGGAGGTCGGCTTCGGCCTTCGGAGGCTGTTTGGCAAGGAGGCCGGCGCCAGGGCGCAGGCGGCACTGGCCGCCGTCGGCCTGTCCGCGGATGCGGAGACGCACCCGGCGGAACTGCCGGCCTCGAAGCAGCGGCTGCTCGCGCTGGCTACCGTCCTGGCCCGCGAACCCGCCGTCCTCGCCCTGGATGAGCCGACGGTGGGGCTGGACCGGCACGGACTGGAGTTCCTGCACCGGGCCATCGAGGACTCCGCCGCGCGGGGCGCCGCCGTCGTGCTGGTCACCCACGATGCCGCCTACGCCCGCGCCACCGCGCACCGGGTCTTAAACCTCAGCGGCGGCGGGCTCCAGGAAGTCTGAAGCCCGCCGCCGCTGCCTGGCGCTGCTTTAGGCAGGCTCGGACGCCACGCCGGGGGCCAGGAACTTCCTGCCGTTGACCCGTTCGGAGGCACCCACCCGGTCAAGGTACGGGGTGATGCCGCCGAGGAACATCGGCCAGCCGGCACCGAGGATCATGCAGAGGTCAATGTCCTCCGGCCCGGCCACCACGCCTTCGGCCAGCATGAGTCCGATCTCCTCGGCCAGGGCGTCCTGCGTGCGGCGCAGGACCTCCTCGCCCGTGGAAGGTGTGCTGCCGAAGGACATCAGCGCCAGGGTCTCGGCCGGGATCACGGGCTTGCCGGCCTGCACCGAGGCCGGATCCCAGATGGATTTCACCCCGTTGTCGATCAGCGTCTGCAGGTTCTGCGAGACCGGGAAGCGGTCCCCGAACGCGGCGTGGAGTGATTCCTGGACGTGCTGCGCGACCGGCAGTCCCACCATGGCACCGAGGACAAACGGCGTCATCGGCAGGCCCATCGGGCGCAGCGCGTTGTCCGCTACGTCGGCCGGGGTGCCCTCGTCGAAGGCCGCCGTCACTTCGCCCATGAGGCGCAGGAGGAGGCGGTTCACCACGAACGCCGGGGCGTCCTTGACAAGCACGGCGGACTTTTTGAGCCCCTTGGCGAGCTCGAACGCGGTGGCCAGCACGGCGTCGTCCGTCTTCGGGGCGCGGACGATTTCCAGCAGCGGCATCACGGCCACGGGGTTGAAGAAGTGGAAGCCGACCAGCCGTTCCGGGTGCTCCAGGTCCTCGGCCATCGCGGTGACGGACAGCGAGGAGGTGTTGGTGGCGAGGATGCACTCCGGGGAAACGATCGCCTCCACCTCCTTGAAGACCTGCTTCTTGACGTTGAGCTCCTCGAAGACCGCCTCGATCACGAAGTCGGCGTCCGCGAAGGCTTCCTTGGACACCGATCCGGTGACCAGCGCCCGGGTCCGGTTGGCGGCATCGGGGCTGATCCTGCCCTTCTGCAGCAGCTTGTCCACCTCGGCGTGCACGTAGCCCACACCCTTGTCCACGCGGGCCTGGTCAATATCCGTCATCACGACGGGCACCTTGAGCTGGCGGGCGAAGAGCAGGGCCAGCTGGCTGGCCATCAGGCCGGCGCCCACGACGCCGACCTTTGTCACCGGGCGCGCGAGCTTGCGGTCCGGGGCGCCGGCGGGGCGCTTGGAGCGGCGCTGCACGAGGTCCAGGAAGGCGTAGACCGTGGAGCGGAATTCGTCGGTCTGCATGAGGTCCGCGAGGGTCTCGCATTCCAGCTCCGCGGACTGGGCCTGCGTCAGTGTGCGGGTGGCCTCCATGACCTCCAGGACCTTGGCCGGTGCGGGGGAGGCGTTGGAGGTCTTGGCCTCAACGAAGGCGCGGCCCGCCGCGACGGCGCCGGCCCAGCGGGCGGCGACCTCCGGATCAGCGGGGTCGACGGCGTTGGCGCGCTCCGGGGTCACGGCGCCGGCAATGACCTGTGCGGCCCATGCGACGGACTGCTCGACGAAGTCCGCCGGCTCGAACATGGCGTCGGCCACGCCCAGCTTGAACGCCTGCGGCCCGGTGAGCGTGCGGTTGTTGCTCAGGGGGTTCTCGATCATCACCTTCAGGGCGTTTTCCGGGCCGATGAGCCGCGGCAGGATGTAGACGCCGCCCCAGCCCGGGATCAGCCCGATGAAGGCCTCCGGCAGGGCCAGCGCCCCGGCTCCGGTGGACACCGTCCGGTAGGTGGACTGCAGCGCGATCTCCAGCCCGCCGCCCAGGGCGAGGCCGTTGATGAACGCGAAGCTGGGGACACCGAGGTCCGCCAGCGTGGCGTAGACGTCGTGGCCGAGCTGGGCCATCCAGAGGCCCTGTTCGCGGCCGCTGACGGACTTCACCGTGGACAGGTCCGCGCCGGCGACGAGGAAGTAGGGCTTGCCGGTGACGCCGACGCCCACGATCTCGCCGCGGGCGGCCCGCTCCTTGAGGCCCTCCAGGACGGTGCCGAGCTCAATCAGCGTGTTGGGGCCCAGGGTGGTGGGCTTGGAGTGGTCCAGGCCGTTGTCCAGTGTGACCAGGGCGAAGGTGCCGGGGCTGGTGCCGTTGACGGCCGGCAGCTCGATGTCCTGGACGTAGGAGTGGGTGACCGTCTCGTTCGGGAAAAGGTCGGCAAGCTTGCGGAAATCGGCGGCGCTCATGCTGCGGCTCCAGTCGTGGTGGTGTAGCCTGCGGTGGTCTTGTCAAAGGGAGTGCCGTAATCGGCGTGGTGCGGGTTTTCCCAGATCACGGTGGCGCCCATGCCCAGGCCGATGCACATGGTGGTCATGCCGAAGCGGACCGTGGGGTCCTCCTCGAACTGGCGGGCCAGCTGGTTCATCAGCCGGACGCCGGAGGAGGCGAGCGGGTGCCCGACGGCGATCGCCCCGCCGTAGCGGTTGACCCGGGGGTCGTCGTCGGCGATGCCGAAGTGGTCCAGGAAGCTGAGCACCTGCACGGCGAAGGCCTCGTTGATTTCGAACAGGCCGATGTCCTCGATACCCAGGCCGGCGTTCTTGAGGGCCTTCTCCGTGGCCGGGACCGGGCCGATGCCCATGACCTCGGGTTCGACGCCGGCGAAGGCGTAGCTGACCAGGCGCATCTTGACCGGCAGGCCCAGTTCCTCGGCGGCGTCGGCGGAGGCCAGCAGCGCGGCGGTGGCGCCGTCGTTGAGGCCGGCGGCGTTGCCGGCAGTGACCCGGCCGTGGGCGCGGAACGGGGTCTTCAGCGAGGCGAGGTCCTCTACAGAGGTGCCCGGCCGCGGCGGCTCGTCCACCGTGTTCACGGTCCAGCCCTGGCCCGGCTTCATGGTCGCAACGGGCACCAGGTCCGGCTGGATCTGGTCCTTGGCGTAAGCGGCCGCCAGCTTGTCCTGCGAGGCAACGGCGTAGGCGTCCGTGCGGTCCTTGGTGATGGCGGGGAAGCGGTCGTGCAGGTTTTCGGCGGTGTTGCCCATGTTCAGGGCGGCCGGGTCCACGATCCGTTCGGACATGAACCGCGGGTTGGGGTCCGCACCGGCGCCCATCGGGTGGTTGCCCATGTGCTCGACGCCGCCGGCGATGACGACGTCGTAGGCACCGAAGCCGATGCCGCTCGCCGTCGTCGTCACGGCCGTCATGGCGCCGGCGCACATCCGGTCGATCGCAAAGCCCGGCACGGTCCGCGGCAGTCCGGCCAGCAGGGCGGCGGTGCGGCCGATGGTCAGTCCCTGGTCGCCGGTCTGCGTCGTCGCGGCGATGGCCACTTCGTCGATCCGCTCCGCGGGCAGGGACGGGTTGCGGCGCATCAGTTCGCGGATGCACTTGACCACGAGGTCATCGGCCCGGGTTCCCGCATAAATGCCCTTCTCGCCGGCGCGGCCGAAGGGGGTGCGGACGCCGTCGACGAAGACGACGTCCCGGATGGAACGGTTTCTTCCGATGCTGCTGGCTTGGCTCACGTGGTACTCCTCATCGAGACATGGGTGCCGGTTCCGTGCAGGGGGCGCAGAAGCGCAAGGGCAGCACGGATCCGGGCGACATCAGACAACATGTTACTCGCCAGTAACATAGCTGGCAAGGAGTCCGGCGCCGTGTCTCGGAGCGGGCTAGGGTGCCGTGTCCGGTGCCGGCACGGGCGCAGCAACGGGCGCCGTGGCCGGCACGGGTTTGGCGTCCCTGGGCGGGAGGGGTTGCGGATCCTGGAAGGCCTCAGCGATCAGCGGCGCGACGAGTTCCACCTGCCACTGGCGTGCCCCAAGGTTCGCCAGTTCCTCGGCGATGCCTTCCTCGCTGGTCTCGGCCGGCGGACGCCAGGAGACGCGGCGGAGATAATCCGGCGTCAGCAGGTTCTCCACGGGCATGTTCAGTTCCTCGGCCTTGGCCTGCAGCAGGGGGCGCGCCGTTGCGAGCCTCGCGGCGGCCTCCGGGTCCCGGTCCGCCCACACGCGCGGCGGAGGGGGAGCGTTGGTGGGCAGGTGCAGGGGCGGGAGTTCCTCGAGGGCCCGGGCGGTGCTGATGCAGCGCAGCCACCGCGGCGCCTCGCGCTGGGCTGCCCGGCCGTGGAAGCCCTTGGTGCCCAGCAGCTGGGGCACCGTGGTGGGCATGGCCTTGGCGGCGGCGACGAGGGCGGAATCGGGGATGAGCCTCCCGGGAGCGACGTCGCGCTTCTGCGCCAGCGAGTCGCGCTCGAGCCACAGTTCGCGGACAGCGGCCAGCTGGCGGCGGTCGCGGATCTGGTGCAGCCCGGACGTCTTGCGCCACGGGTCCACGCGCGGCGGCGCCTGGCCGGCCTCGAGGATGGCGGCGAATTCCTGTTCGGCGTAGTCCAGCTTGCCGTCGGCGACGAGGAGTTCGATGAGTTCCTCGCGCAGTTCGGTGAGGACCTCGACGTCGAGCGCGGCGTAGCGCAGCCAGGGCTCCGGCAGCGGCCGGGTGGACCAGTCGGCGGCGGAGTGTTCCTTCGCGAGGCCAAAGCCCAGGAGCTGTTCGATCACCGCGGCGAGGCCCACCCGCGGAAGTCCGGCGAGGCGGGCGGCGAGCTCGGTGTCAAAGAGTTTGTCCGGCCACATGCCGAGTTCGGACAGGCAGGGCAGGTCCTGGCTGGCCGCGTGCAGGATCCACTCCACCCCGCGCAGGGCGTCGTTGATGATGCTTAGGTTCCCGAAAGGTTCCGGATCGATCAGCCAGGTGCCGGAGCCTTCACGGCGGATCTGGACCAGGAAGGCGCGCTGGCCGTAGCGGAAACCGGAGGCGCGTTCGGCGTCGACGCCCGCGGGGCCGTGGCCTGCGGCGAGGGCCGCGGCGCAGCGTTCCAGGCCGGACTGGGTTTCAATGACGAGCGGAACGCCGTCGCGGGGGGCATCGAGGTCGATGACCTCTGGGACCAGGCTGTCGAAGCCGTCCACCGCGATGTGGGCTGGGGCGTCCGCGGCCTCTGCTGTGCTGGGTACTGTGTTGGCAGCCGCGCCCGCGGTGGTGATTTCCGGAATATGAGGGGTCATGATGACTTCAGTTTAGCGACAACACGGTGTTGTGGGCCGCGCATTCGCCAAAACCGGGCGGATTGCCCCGGTGCGCCGACCGCATCTCAGGCCTGGCCGCGGCGCCAGCGCGGCAGCGGCGTGACCCCTTCGGGCAGCGGTGGAAGGCCCGCGAAGGTGCACACCATGTCGGACCAGGCCTCCAGGTGGGAGGTGATGTCGGGTGTGGCCGGCGTCCAGGATGCCCGGAGTTCAATGTCGATCGAATTGGGGCGTTCCGAGAGGGTTCCGAAGCTTTCGGACAGCACCCGCGTGGCCGTCCCGCCGGCCGAGCGGTAGGGTGCGGCGTGGTTTTGCAGGGCTTCGACGAGCCAGGTCCAGGCGACGGAGCCGAGCATCTCGTCGTTGCCCATTTCCGGTTCCAGCTGGGCACGGATGTAGGTGACCACCCGGAACTCGCCCTCCCAGACGGCGGAGCCGTCGGGGTCGTGCAGCAGGATGAAGCGGCCGGTCGCCAGCTCGACGTCGTCAGTTCCGGACGCCCGTGCCAGGGCTGCGGCTGCCGGGCCGTGGACGGCGCCGGAGGGTTCCCCCGGGGCGACAACTTCCGCCCCGAGCGCGACGGCGAACGGTGCCAGCCGCGCGGGGGCCGGGATCTCCTCGAGGCGCAGTTCACTGCGGGTTCGTGCCTGCCGAAGGGTTCCCAAGGCAAAAAGGAAATCTGCCGGAACCTGGTCGAGTGCGTTCACAATGGAAGATTATGCAAGGGGCGGTCTCCAGCCCGGCAGGCTCGCCGCCGCTGCCGGGTCCGGCTTTCGCCGGGCCGGGAGACGGCGGCGGGTGCGCCGCCCGAATCAGCCGGCAGCGAGCTCGTGCTTGATGGCGGCGACGAAGGAATCAACGTCATCCTCGGTGGTGTCGAAGGAGCACATCCAGCGGACCTCGCGGGCCGCCTCGTTCCAGTCGTAGAAACGGAAGGACGTGCGCAGCCGGTCGGCCACGCCGGCCGGCAGGATGGCGAACACGCCGTTGGACTCGGTCTTCTGGCTGAGTTCGACGCCGGGGATGGACTCGACGCCGGCACGCAGCCGCGCCGCCATCGCGTTGGCGTGCGAGGCGGAGCGCAGCCAGAGGTCACCCTCGAGCAGGGCGATGAACTGGGCGGACATGAACCGCATCTTGGAGGCCAGCTGCATGTTCATCTTGCGCAGGTAGATCAGCCCCTGCGCTGCCGCCGGGTTCAGGGCGATCACGACCTCGCCGAAGAGCAGGCCGTTCTTGGTGCCGCCGAAGGAGAGGATGTCCACGCCGGCGTCGCGGGTGAAGGCCCGCAGCGGCACATTCAGGTGGGCGGCGGCGTTGGCCAGCCGGGCGCCGTCCATGTGCAGCTTCATGCCCTTGGAGTGGACATGCTCCGCGATGGCCCGGACTTCCTCCGGCGTGTAGCAGGTGCCGAGTTCGGTGGTCTGGGTGATGGACACGGCCAGCGGCTGGGCGCGGTGCTCGTCGCCCCAGCCCCAGGCCTCCTTGTCGATCAGCTCGGGCGTGAGCTTGCCGTCCGCCGTCGGGACCTGGAGCAGCTTGATGCCGCCGATCCGCTCCGGCGCACCGTTTTCGTCCATGTTGATGTGGGCGGTCGAGGCGCAGACCACGGCGCCCCAGCGCGGCAGCAGGGACTGCAGCGACAGCACATTCGCGCCGGTGCCGTTGAAGACCGGGAAGCATTCGATCCCTTCGCCGAAGTGCTCCTCCATCAGCTGCTGCAGCCGGGCGGTGTAGTCGTCCTCGCCGTAGGAGACCTGGTGGCCCTCGTTGGCCGCGGCCAGGGCTGTCAGCACCTCGGGGTGGACGCCCGAGTAGTTGTCCGAGGCAAAGCCGCGGACGGAAGGATCGTGGAGCCGCGCTGCAGTGCTGGCAGGGGCAGTTTCAACTGTGCTTGTCATCGGTTTGCTCACGCTTTCAGTCTAAGGAGGTCCGGGCCCAACGGCTAAGTGCGGTGCTGGGGCTCAGCGTTTCGGGTCAGCGTTCGATTTCTGGACCCAGCAGCAGCCGCCGGCCGTTCAGTTCCGCCGCGGGGGAGGTGAAGAGCCCGACGGCGGCAGCGGCCAGGTCCTCGACGTCGGTGAAGCCGGGGAAGGTCCGTTCCGGGGATTTCGCCCGCATGCCGGCGTCCACGAGGGCCTTCACGACGAAGATGACGGCGGCGCTGTGCTGTTCACCCGTTGTGTGCTTTTCCCCGCTGCCGGCGTCACTGCCGGGATCCTGCTTGCGGCCCGCCTGACCGCGGTGGAATCCGTCGGCGACCGCCAGGGTCCAGGCTTCGGCGGCCGCCTTGGCGGCCACATAGCTGGCGCCGCCCGCCGTCGGCTTGCTCACGGCAGTTGAGGAGACCATGGCGAAGCGACCGGCGTCGGAGGCGGCGAGGTCGTCATAGAAGACCCGCGTGACGTTCCGTACCGTGGTGATGGCTCCGCGTTCCAGGAAGTCCCAGTCCTCGTCGCTCTGGTCCGTGATGCCCTTGGCGCCGCGCCAGCCGCCGACAAGGTGGATGACGCCGTCGACCGCTCCGCCCGTTCCGCCCGTTCCGGCCAGCGCGGCATGCACGGTGGCGCGCAGCGACCGGACGGCCGCGAGGTCAGCGAGGTCGCAGACGAGCGGCGTGACACCGCTGCCGGCGTCGGCGGCGGCCGCCTCGATCCGGGGCCCGTCGGAGCCCACAGTGAAGACATTGTGCCCGGCGTTGTGCAGGGCGCGGGCGGCGGCGATCCCCGAAGGGCCGCTGCCGCCCGTGACCACCACGTTCAGGGTGCGTCCGGCGCTCATCCGGCGTTCATTGCAGTGCTTGACGTACCCGTGATGCCGGCCGTGGATTCGATGACGGCGCGCATCTTCTTCTCGAGAGCCTCGTAGAACATGGAGAGCGGGAACTCGTCGTCGAGCACCTGGTCGGTGAGGCCGCGCGGCGGGCCGGCCAGCGGCAGTGCGTCCGGACCCTTGGCCCAGACGGACGCCGGGTTGGGGGTGACGGTGCCGGAGATCAGCTCGTAGGCGGCGAGCCAGTGGGCCATCTTCGGGCGGTCGATCGAGCGCCAGTAGAGCTCCTCGATCTTCGCGCCGAGTTCAACCACGACGTCGGCGGCTTCGTCCCAGTCGATGCTGAGCTTGCTGTCGGTCCAGTGCAGGACGTGGTGCTGGTGCATCCAGGCGAACAGCAGCTGGCCGCCGAGGCCGTCGTAGTTGCGGACCCGGCTGCCGGTGATGGCGAAGCGGAAGATCCGGTCGAAAATCACGGCGTACTGGACCAGCTTGGCGTGCCGGCGGGCCTCCGGGTCGGCGTCCTCATCCTTTTCGATCTTCACGGATTCGCGGAAGGCGGTGAGGTCGCAGCGCAGTTCCTCGAGGGAGTAGAGGAAGTACGGCATGCGCTGCTTGATCATGAACGGGTCGAAGGGCAGGTCGCCGCGCATGTGGGTGCGGTCGTGGATGAGGTCCCACATCACGAACGTTTCCTGCGTCAGCTTTTGGTCCTCCAGGAGCGCGGCTGCGTCCTCGGGAAGCTGCAGGGAGGTGATGTCGGCGGCGGCCCGGAGCACACGGCGGAAGCGGGCGGCCTCGCGGTCGGCGAAGATGGCGCCCCACGTGAACGTCGGGGTCTCGCGGACCGCGACGGTCTCCGGGAACAGCACCGCGGAGTTGGTGTTGTAGCCGGGGGTGAAGTCAAGGAAGCGGATGGGGACGAAGAGCTTGTTCGAGTATTCGCCTTCCTCCAGGCCGGCGACGAACTCGGGCCAGATGACCTCGATCAGCACGGCCTCGACCAGGCGGTTGCTGCTGCCGTTCTGCGTGTACATGGGGAAGACCACCAGGTGCTGCAGTCCGTTCACCCGGTGCTGCTGCGGCTGGAACGCCTGCAGGGAGTCGAGGAAGTCGGGCACGCCGAAGCCTCCGTCCGCCCAGCGGCCGAAGTCGGTGACGAGGAGGTCAAGGTAGTCGGCGTCGTGCGGGAAAGCCGGCGCCAATGCCTGGATGGCCGCCGAGATGGTGCGGACATACCCGCTGGCCGCCTCAAGGTTGGAAGCCTCCGGGACGGAGCCGTCCTGGATCTGGAGCGCCTGCAGGGCGGTGGCGGCCGCCTTGAGCCGGAGCCACTCCGGGGAGCTGGCCGAGATCGGGGCAGTGGTGGTGATAGCGGTGGTGGTCATCGCAGCAGGCGCCTTTCTATTGACTGGGAGCGTCGCTCTTCAGTGTCTAGATCGAGCGTAGCAAGCAATCAGAATCCCTAATGCAAAATTGGCTTGAGCATAAGAAAGTCTGGGCCAAGTGGGCTGTGCGGGCCCCACCAGCTCCAGCGGCGGCGTGGCTGCCTTATCCCGGCTGGACGGCGAAGGGCCCCCGCGACAGCCGCTGATGCGGTGACGGAGGGGGCCCTTTGCTTTGTCCAGTCTGCGTTGTCCAGCCGGACGCCCGGGGCTACTGGCCGGCGTCGTCCGCGGTGACCAGCTTCAGTGACACGGAATTGATGCAATAGCGCTGGTCGGTCGGGGTTCCGTAGCCCTCGCCCTCGAACACATGGCCGAGGTGGGAGTCACACGTGGCGCAGCGGACCTCGACGCGTTCCATCCCCAGGGTGCGGTCGTGGATGTACTTGACCGTGCCTTCCGCGAGCGGTGCCCAGAAGGAGGGCCAGCCGCAGTGCGAATCGAACTTCTCCTGGCTGGTGAACAGCTCGGTGCCGCAGGCGCGGCACTGATAGACGCCGGTGGTGTGGGTATCCCAGTACTCCCCGGTGTAGGGCCGCTCGGTTCCGGCCTGGCGGAGCACCCGGTACTCTTCCGGGGACAGTTCCTGGCGCCACTGCTCATCGGATTTTTCAACAGGGGACTTTTCGGCAGTCGACTTTTCAACGGGCGGGCTGTCGGCCTGGGCGGACTCACTTTCGGGCGCGGTCCCCGCGGGGGCGGCAACGGGCGAGACTTTGGGCCTGTTACTGAAGATGCTCATAGTTGGACTAACGCTCAGGAGTCCCCGATAAATCCCGATCCGGCGTACAGATGCAGGACCGGAAGGCCCAGCTTGTCCTGGGCCTTCGTGGCCCAGTCGGTATGGAAAGTGTCCGCGACGGCGTGCGGGCGGGTGATGACGACGGCCTGTCCGGCGCCGAGTTCCCGGACCCTGGCGACCATCCCGTCGACTGCCTTACCCTCAACGATTTCGCCGGTCACGCCGCTGCCGAGCCCGGCCAGCGCCGCCAGCGACGCCGCCAAGGTCGCGGCGGCCTCGGCGCGTTCTTCGGCGGGATCGGAGTGTGCCGTCAGTTCACGGAAGGCCTTGGAGATTTCCAGCAAGGACAGGTTCTCCAGGAAATCCACCAGGAGGTGCCGCTCAGTGCTGGCCGGAACCAGGACCACCAGAGGCGCATCACCGCCGGCGATCAGGGTCTCGATGTTGACGCGGTCGTCCGCGCCGAGGGGCTCTTCTGTCAAAATGACGATTGGATCACTCATGCCCCCAGCCTAGTCGCGCGCCGGTGCGCCCGCACGGATTGCGGCGGGAACGCCCGCCCGGGCCGTTCCGTCGCGCTGAACGGCGGCCCCGCGGCCGGCGCTGGCCGCCGGGGGACCCGCCGGCGGCGGGCCCGGGCGGCCCGGATGCCACTCCGGGCGGGGAGTTCAGTAAGAATGGTGCCATGGCTTCCTCCTCACGCCTCCTGCCGGACCCGCAGCGGATCTCCACCGCCCGTGGGAAGGCGGCCCGCGCCGTCGCGAACTCCGCCGCCGAAGTATCCGTCCCGGGCAGTGCCAAGTGGGCCTTGGGCGGGCTCATCGGCGGCAGCGCCGCAGCCGGCCTGCTGGCAGCCGGGTCCTCCGCCCTTGCCCTCTATTTCGCCCGCCGCGTGATCACCCCCGCCCGGGTCCGGGAGGAGGACCAGGAAGTGCTCGCGGTGATCCGGGGCGACCGCGGGCTGCAACTCATCCTCGCGGCGACGCCCGATGCCACGGTCGAAGGTGTCTACGGATTCTTCTTCGACGGCGGCCGGGGGCACGCCCGGATCGGCCGGATCGTGTCCTACTCGCCCGCCGAGCGTACGGTGCAGCGCGAAGTCGAAGCCGTCTACAGCGGCGACCTCAGCACTGCGCGCCGCGGCTACTGGAGCGGAGCCGCCCACCCGGACCCGGCCGGCATCGGCCTGCCGTCGGAAGACGTGGAGATCGACGTCGACGGCGGGACCGCTCCGGCCTGGCTCGTCCGGGCCCCGCAGGAGTCGGGCGTCTGGGCCATCATGGTGCACGGCCGCGGCGCGAGCCGACAGGAATGCCTGCGGGCGGTCCGGACCGCCCGGGAACTGGGCATGTCCAGCCTGTTGATCTCCTACCGCAATGACGGCCTGGCGCCTTCGGCACAGGACGGGCGCTATGGCCTTGGCTCCACCGAATGGCGCGACGTCGAATCGGCCATCGGGTTTGCGCTGGAGCATGGTGCCCGTGAAGTGGTGCTTTTCGGCTGGTCCATGGGCGGGGCCATCTGCCTCCAGACCGCCGATTTGTCCCGCTACCACCCACTGATCCGGGCCATGGTGCTGGACGCGCCCGTCATCAACTGGGTCAACGTGCTGGCACACCACGCCGAACTCAACCGGATCCCGTCGGCGGTGGGCCGGTACGGGCAGCTGATGATGAGCCACAAACTGGGCCGGCGGCTGACCGGGCTCGCCGCGCCGGTGGACCTGAAAGCGATGGACTGGGTGTCCCGCGCCGTCGAGCTCCGGACGCCGACGCTGATCATCCACAGCGTCGATGACGAATACGTCCCCTACGGCCCCTCCGCGGCCCTGGCCGAGAAGAACCCGGAGATGGTCACCTTCGAGACCTTCGACCGTGCCCGGCACACCAAGGAGTGGAATGTGGATCCGGAGCGCTGGGAGCGCCTGGTCGCGGCCTGGCTGGGGCAGCAGCTCGCGCCCCGCTCAAACCCCGGCCAGCCGAATCCCGAGGCACCTGATTTGAAGGCACCTGATTCCTAGGCACCTGATTCCTAGGCACGCACTTCCCCGGCACCTGTCGCGCCGAGTCGGCATTTAACGGCAATGTTCCTCGAAAACATTGCCGCGTGCTGCACACTCGGTGCGCCGCGCTGCACACTCGGAGCGTCCTTTGCACTCCCGGTGCTTCGGGATCCCGGTCAGTTCCGGACGGTCCCGATCCGTGCCGTGCGCGCCCCGGTGAGGCGGATCAGTTCCGCCGGGCTCAGTTCGATGTCGAGGCCGCGCCGCCCGCCCGACACCAGGATCGTGTCCAGGCCCAGGGCGCTGTCATCCACCACGGTGGGGGAGGGCTGCCGCTGGCCCAGCGGCGAGATGCCGCCCAGCACGTAGCCCGTGCGGCGCTCGGCCGCCGCCGGATCCGCCATCGCCGCCTTCTTGCCGCCCAGCGCCGAAGCCATCGCCTTGAGGTCCAGGTTCCCGCTCACCGGCACGACGCCGACGGCGAGCCGGCCGTCGACGTCGACCATCAGGGTCTTGAACACCCGCGCCGGATCGACGCCGAGCACCTCCGCCGCTTCCAGCCCGTAGCTGGCGGCCGCAGGGTCGTGGCTGTAGGGGTGGGCGACGAAGGGAACCCCGGCGGCCGCCAATGCTGCGGTGGCCGGGGTTCCCTGTGATGCCTGCTTGCGTGCCATATCTGCTCGGTCTCGGGGTGCCTGAGGATCCGGTGCCTGGGTGTCCGGTGCCGTCAGGGCTGCTGCGGGAGGGCAGCAACCTTGTGCTTGATGCGCCCCAGCATTGCCGTCATCCCGCGCATCCGCAGCGGAGTGATGGCCCGGGTGAGGCCCAGCAGCTCCGGCATGTCGTCCGGCACTGCCAGGATCTCCGCCGGGCTCAGCCCGTCGAGGCCCTCGTGCAGCACGCCTGCGAAGCCGCGGGTGGTGGGGGCCTCGGGCGGCGCCTTGAAGAAGAGCCGGACGCTTTCGGATGCGCCGCCGTCGGACTTTTCCGTTTCAATCGTCAGGAACAGCGGCGACTGGCACTCGACCACCTGCTCCATCAGCTCCGGGTGGTCCTTGAGCCGTTCCGGGAGTTCCGGAAGCTCGCGGGAGAACTCGAGCAATAGCTGGAGCCGTTCGGGCTCGGTCACGGCCTGGAAGTCGTCAACAATTTCCGCCAGTGCGGTGGGGAGTGCAGAAGTATTCATCACTTCCAGCTTACGCACGCGCGGCGATTGTGTCCTTGCCGGCGGAAGCGCACGCGGGGCTACCTGGCGGCCGGCACCGTGCCGCGTTCGGTGCCCTTGACGATCGGGACGCGGACGGCGTTGCCCCATTCGGTCCAGGAACCGTCGTAGTTGCGGACCGTGTCGAAGCCCAGCAGGTACTTGAGCGCGAACCACGTGTGGCTGGAACGCTCGCCGATGCGGCAGTACGCCACGACGTCGTCGCCTTCCTTGAGCCCGGCCTCGCCGAGGTACAGCGCCTCGAGTTCGGGCCGGGTCCGGTAGGTGCCGTCCTCGGCAGCCGCGCGGGCCCACGGGACGGAGGCTGCCGTAGGGATGTGGCCGCCGCGCAGGGCGCCTTCCTCGGGGTAGGCCGGCATGTGCGTGCGCTGGCCCGTGTACTCCTCGGCGGAGCGGACGTCGATCAGCGGCTTGCCGAAGTGGGCCAGCACGTCCTCCTTGAAGGCGCGGATCGGGGCGTCGTTGCGTTCGACGACGGGGTACTCACCGGGCGTGGTGGCCGCCTTGTCCGTAGTGATGGCCCGGCCTTCGGCGATCCACTTGTCCCGGCCGCCGTCGAGCAGCCGGACGTCCTCGTGGCCGAACAGCGTAAAGACCCACAGGGCGTAGGCCGCCCACCAGTTGGACTTGTCGCCGTAAATGACCACGGTGCTGTCACGGGAGATTCCCTTGGCCGCGGCGAGGGCGGCGAACGCAGCGCCGTCCACGTAGTCGCGGGTTACTTCGTCGTTCAGGTCCGTGTGCCAGTCGATCTTCACGGCACCGGGGATGTGGCCGGTCTCGTACAGCAGCACGTCCTCGTCGGATTCCACCACCACGAGCTTGCCGTCCTGGAGCGCTCCGGAGTCGATCGCGGCAGCCAGCCACTCGGTGGACACGAGCCGTTCGGGGTGGGCGTAGGCGGCGAACTTCTCGTTCTGCTCAACGGGGTAGGGCATTTAATGGCCTTTCACTGAAACGGTCAGGAGGCCGGGCCGTGGAGGATCGAAATACGGCGCCGGGCCTTCTCCAACACTAACCACGCCCCGCCGGGATTGTTCCACCGGGTTCACACTCGGAAATATGGCCTTCGTCACGTGAAGCCCTCCCGTTCACGCCGCCCGACGGCGGACCGACCATGCCTCCCGTCGGGGAGACCGAACATTGCCGGTATTCTTTCTGGGGACAAGAGACCAGCAGAACGGACCACCTTGGTACAGATCGAACAGCTCGCCGCCCGCACCCCGGCAGTTTCAGTGGATGAACTCCTCAACGGTTTTTATCCTTCGCCGCGCTTCGGTGAGGTTTCGTTTTCCAGCTACCGGCCGGATCCGTCCCAGCCCAGCCAGGCCGCCGCGGTCAGGGCGCTGGAGGGATTCGCGGCAAATGTCGGTGCCCGCGACGGCGACGGACTCTTCAAGCGCCTCTTCGGCAAGAAGGACACCTCACGGGCCGGGATCTACCTCGACGGCGGCTTCGGCGTCGGCAAGACGCACCTGCTCGCCTCGCTGTGGCACGCCGCCCCCGGGCCAAAGGCTTTTGGCACGTTCGTTGAATACACCAACCTGGTGGGGGCGCTGTCCTTCCGCAAGACCGTCGACGCCCTGAGCCACTACAAGCTGGTGTGCATCGACGAGTTCGAGCTCGATGATCCGGGCGACACCGTGCTGATGTCCCGGCTCATGCGCGAACTGGCCGACGCCGGCGTCAAGCTCGCGGCTACCTCCAACACCCTGCCGGGCTCCCTGGGCGACGGCCGCTTTGCCGCCGTCGACTTCGCCAGGGAAATCCAGGTCCTGGCGGACCAGTTCGACGTCGTCCGGATCGACGGCGAGGACTTCCGCCACCGCGGCCTTCCCGCTGCGCCGCAGCCGCTGCCGAACGAGCAGCTGACGCACCACATGCAGAATGAATTCCACGGCAAGACGGTGGCGCGCGATGAGTTCAGCACGCTGATCGACCACCTTGCCGGCGTCCATCCGAGCCGTTACCGGCAGTTGCTCGACGGGATCGAGGGAGTGGTCTGGAAAAACGTCCACACCATTACGGAGCAGGCCGTCGCGCTGCGCTTTGTGGTGCTCGCGGACCGGCTGTACGACAAGGACGTGCCGATCCTGGCCAGCGGAGTGCCGTTCGACCAGCTCTTCACCGAGGAAATGATGACCGGCGGATACATGAAGAAGTACTTCCGCGCCGTCTCGCGGCTCACCGCCCTGGCTCGCGAGGGCCAGAACCACGAACCCTCCTGACGGACGTTCCAATCACTTAACGCAACGCGGGGTCACTTACAGCCCATCCTGAGGCGCCGGATGGACGAAAGGTGACCCCGCGTTGCTTCTTTAAGCGTTCTTGGAGGCCGTTAGGCGTCGTTAAACGCCGGAGGTGCCGGTGCCACCTCTCGGCGGGACCGGCACCTCGCTGACGTATCTGGGTCAGAGGCCAGGCTGGCGGGGTTCCCCGGTAACGGGGGGCTCACCGGCGACGGGAGTCTGATTGGCGACCGGCGGCGTGTTCGGCCGGTCGTTCGCCTTGTCCACGAAGTCGGAAGCGCCTCGCTGCACGGAATCGATCTTGCCGGCGTGCTTTCCGCCGGTCTTGGCGTCGACGAAATCGCCGGCCTTTTCGATGCCGTCCTTGATGGCTTGTTCGTTGCCACCAATTACTTTCTGAGCCTTGCCCTTTAGATCGTCAAGTAAACCCACGGGCACCTCCCTTCGGTCGCGGAGCCAGATCGCTCCTAGCGGTTTCTACCCTAGCGGGAGGTGGCGGGGGAGCCAAGGGTGTCCGCCCACAGGGTAAAAGAATCCGTTGTGGGAGAACAGGGGAGAAGGACCCGGAGGGGGTTAGCGGCATAGCGCACAAAAAAGAGCAGCTCCGGGGGAGCTGCTCTCATGGTGGGCGATACTGGGATCGAACCAGTGACCTCTTCCGTGTCAGGGAAGCGCGCTACCGCTGCGCCAATCGCCCGCAACCGGAAGGATCCGGAGTGGAGTTGTCATGAAGAGAGCGGACGACGAGATTCGAACTCGCGACATCCACCTTGGCAAGGTGGTGCTCTACCAGCTGAGCTACGTCCGCATTATTGTCTGCAATTCCCCGCCGCAATCGGCATTTCCTCGCGTTCCAACGAGTAAGAACTCTATAGGAGGTTCAGGGAACTTACAAATCGGGACGACGGCGGCGGGTGCCGGGACAGCTGCATCCTTGAGTTCTAGGGGTTCTTGCTAATTACAGCCCTGTAATTCGGCTGCCATTTTTGTGCCGCCGCTGCCGCGCTGGCGGGCTGCCGGAGTTGTTGAGCGTGCTCGCGGAGGACGCAAGTGGTGACACAAGGGCGCCCAGGCGCTCCGATTTCTAAATTCCGCCAGGGTGGGCTAGCATTCAATGGCATTGGGGCGATTGGCGCAGTGGTAGCGCGCTTCGTTCACACCGAAGAGGTCACTGGTTCGAACCCAGTATCGCCCACCCAAGAAATGGTCCGTTCCGCTCACCGAGCGGGGCGGGCCATTGTTGTTAGTACAGTTGGCCCGCAATTTTCCCCACTGTCAGAGCCCCGTGAAAGAGTCCTGCCATGACCGCCCCTCTTCTTGCCCACGCCACGGACTACGGCCGGATGTATGCCCGCTCCACCTCGGAGCAGTTCTCCGTCCCCTCCATCACCACGGTTATCGGCCAGCAGCCCCACGGCCTGGACGGCTGGTTTGGGTACATGGGCGCCAACAGCCTCGCCCAGGATCCGACGCTGCCAGGCATCCTGGGCAGCCCGGCCAAGATGCGCCAGGCAGTGAGCCGCGCCGCGAAGGCGGCGGAGACCTACCGCGACGACGCCGCGAAGCGCGGGGACCGGGTGCACAACTACTGCGAGCAGGTCGCCTTGCGTGCCTTGGGCCGTCCGCACCAGATGAAGGAGACCCGCGAAGCCCTCGCCGCCAACGGCGAAGAGGCCTTCGCGGCCCGCTTCGACGAGTGGTGGGAACTCTTCCAGGTGGAACCGATCGCGCCGGAAATTACCGTCTGGAACAAGACCGTCGGCTACGCCGGCACCCTGGACCTTGTTGCAAGGATCAACGGCCGGACGTGCCTCATCGATTACAAGACCAAGGGCACCAGCCGCGACGGCACCGTCAAACCACTGGACGACAAGGTAGTCATGCAACTCGTGGCCGGAATGAAGGCCGAGGAAAGCCTCGTGGACCCGGTTGCGGGGGAGTGGGAGGCCTGGCAACACGGCGAATCCCCGATCCTGCTCGCGGTTGCGGTCGGCCAGACGGAAGTCCGCCCGCTGCGCGCCAACCCGGAAGTCCTGAAGCATCACTGGTGGAAGTTCTGCGCCCTGCGGAGGGTCTGGGAAATGTCCGCCGACACCACAGCAGCCGGAGCGGCGCTGCTCCCGCTGGCCCCACCGCCCATCACCCGATAGGGTCCACTGCCGACGTCGGGCCGTAGAAACGGCGCGTGCCGTTGTCGCTGCATCCCAAAGCGG
>CALMVY010000266.1 GCA_937873245.1 uncultured Arthrobacter sp.
CCGTCGGTCTCCTGGCGGAGCTTCCAGTAGCGCTCCGACCAGCGCGCGTGGTCCTCACGTTCACTGCAGCCGTGGCAGGGGTGTGCGCGGAGCTCCCGGCGCAGCTCGGTGATCTTCTTCTCCTGGTCCGGGAGGGCCGCGGCGCGGCCGAAGTCGTCGTTCCGGTTCGGCGGGGCCGGGGGCCGGTTCTCCCGGAGGGCGTTGCGGACCGAGGACGCCAGGTCCCGCCGCGACTTGGGGACCTTGGCATTGAACGATTTCGGGATCCGTACCCTGGTGATCGGGGCCAGCGGACCTTCCACGTCCTGGGTGCCGATCCGGCGCAGCTGGTTGTCCAGGGTCATCACGGCGGGCCGCGGTTCGCGGGAGTGGTGGTCGGAGCTGAGGACGACGGCCAGCCCGGGCGCCCGGCCGGTGGGAACATCCACCACGTCGCCCGGGAGCAGCCGGCTCAGGGAATCCTCGGTCACGGTCTTCCTGGCCCGGGAACTGGTCTTGGACGCATTCTTCTCGATGTCGGTGAGCGCCCGCCGGATCCGCGAGTACTCGGTGAAGTCGCCGAGATGGCACGTCATCGCCTTGCTGAAGCCGGCCAGGGACTCCTCGCGGCTGCGCACCTGCTTCGCCAGCCCGACGACGGACCGGTCGGCCTGGAACTGGGCGAAGGAGGACTCGAGGATCTCCCGCGCCCGGGGCCGGCCGAACTGTGCCAGCAGGTTGATGGACATGTTGTACGTGGGCCGGAAGCTGGAGTTCAGCGGGTACGTGCGCCGCGAGGCCAGGCCTGCGACCGACGCCGGATCCGTGCCGGGCTGCCACAGGACGACGGCGTGCCCTTCGACGTCGATCCCGCGCCGGCCGGCGCGGCCGGTGAGCTGGGTGTACTCCCCCGCGGTGATGTTGACGTGCGCCTCGCCGTTGAATTTGTCGAGCTTCTCCAGCACCACGGACCGGGCCGGCATATTGACGCCGAGGGCCAGCGTTTCCGTCGCGAAAACGGCCTTGACCAGCCCGTCGACGAAGAGCTTCTCCACGACTTCCTTGAAAGTGGGCAACATCCCGGCGTGGTGGGCGGCCAGTCCGCGGAGCAGCCCGTCGCGCCAGCTCCAGAAGCCCAGCACGTCGAGGTCGTCGGAGGGGATGTCCTGCGCCGCCTCGTCGACACGCCGGGCAATGACGAGCTGCTCCTGCTCGGTGGTCAGCCACAGCCCGGCGGCGACGCATTGCGCCACGGCGGCATCGCAGCCGGCGCGGGAAAAGATGAAGGTGATCGCCGGGAGCAGGTCCTGCCGGTCCAGGCTGGCGATGACCTGGGGGCGGCTGGCCTTCCGCACCGGGCTGCGCGCGCCGGCAGGCTGGGCGTCGTCCCGCTGGCTACGGTGGCGCCGCTGGGTGCGGCCGCCGTGGCCGAACCGGCCACGGAAGTTCATCTGGCTCTCGGCGCGGGCCATGGAGAGCAGTTCGGGGTTGACCTCGAAGCCCGGGCGCTCGGTGATAACCGCGCCGGTCCCCGCCTTGTCCGTGGCGGCGGCCACGGCGCCCACCTCGGTCCCGACGGCGGGGGCGATCTCATCGAAGGTGGTGTCGCCGGCGAAGAGGTCCACGATCTTTCGGCCCACCATCACGTGCTGCCAGAGCGGCACCGGCCGGTGCTCGGAAACGATGACGTCGGTCTGTCCGCGTACCGTGTCCAGCCAGGCGCCGAACTCTTCGGCGTTGGAGACGGTGGCGCTGAGCGAGGCAACCTGCACCTCGCTGGGCAGATGGATGATGACTTCTTCCCACACGGCACCGCGGAAGCGGTCCGCCAGGTAGTGGACCTCGTCCATCACCACGAAGCCGAGGTCCGCCAGGGTGCTGGAGTCGGCGTAGAGCATGTTGCGGAGAACCTCGGTGGTCATCACCACCACCGGCGCGTCGCCGTTGATGCTGGTGTCACCGGTGAGGAGCCCCACCCGGTCGGCACCATACTTGTCCGCCAGCTCCGAATACTTCTGGTTGCTCAGGGCCTTGATCGGGGTGGTGTAGAACGCCTTGAGCCCGCGCTGGAGCGCGAGGTAGATGGCGAACTCCCCTACGATCGTCTTGCCGGCACCCGTGGGCGCGGCCACCAGGACACCGCGGCCGGCCTGCAGGGACAGGCACGCCTCGCGCTGGAAGTCGTCGAGTTCGAACGCGAGCGACCGGATGAAACCGCCCAGATAGGTCTTGGCTTCTGCGGCCCGTTCGGCACTGGCTCGGTAGCGTTCAGACGGCGATTCCGGCCCGGGTAGTGAGGACATGCTTCCAGCCTAGTGGGCGTTGGCCTACAGATTCTCCAGCTCGGAGCTGGGAGTCGCCTGGTCTGCGGTGGCTTCGGTCTCGGCGGCACGTTTGACGGCGCGCCGTTCGCGCCGGCGGTCGTTGAGCAAGCACAGTCCGATGGCGGCGAAGAAGAGGAGCAGCATGGGTCCGGCAAGGTAGAACATGCTCATCGCGTCCGCCCCGGGGGCGGCCATGGCGGCGAAGAGGCAGACGAGGAACACGGTGATGCGCCAGCTCTTGACGAGCTGCTTGCCTTTGACGATTCCGGCCAGGTTCAGCCCGACGAGCACCACCGGCAACAGGAAGGCGATGCCGAAAGCCAGCAGGAGCCGCAGCACGAAGGACAGGTACACCTGGGCGCTGATGAAGTTGGAGCCCCCGGAGGGAGTGAAATCGGTCAGCACCCGTACCGCGTTCGGAAGCACCAGCCAGGCCAGCAGGACGCCGCCCACAAACAGCGGGACGGCGGCGGCCACGAAGGACAGCGCGAGCCGGCGTTCCTTTTTGTGCAGCCCGGGGACGATGAAGGCCCACAGCTGATACAGCCAGACCGGGCTGGCGACGATCAGGCCCAGGAAGACGGACACCTGGATCATCAGGTCGAAGGAACTCGCGACGCCGTCGAAGTTCAACGTGGCCTGCCGGCCCTCATGTGTGTTGAGGTCGCTGATCGGTTTGATCAGCGCCTCCAGCATGGGCTGGTAAACGAGGAATCCGACGACGGTACCCAGGATGACGGCGATCGCCGACTTGAAGAGGCGGTTCCGCAGTTCCTTCAGGTGGTCGAGGAGCGCCATCCTCCCCTCGGGGTTCGACCGGCGGCTCATGGTTACTGCCACGCGGTGTTAGGCGCGGTTCGGCGGCGGAACGTCGGTTCCGTCTCCTGCGCGGGTCTCCGTGCCGGCGGACTTCGGGTGGTTCACGACCCGGCCTTCAACGGGGTCGGAGCCGTCCGCGGCGTCCGTGGCGCCGTCCTTCTTCATCTCCCGGACTTCCGACTTGAAGATGCGCATCGACTGGCCGAGGCTCCGGGCCATGCCGGGCAGCTTCGGTGCAGCGAAAAGCACCAGTGCCAGAACGATGATGATGATGAGATGCCAGCCTTCAAGCCTCATGGCGGGAAGTCCTTTCGTTGAAATACATCCTACGTCTATGTCTATTCGAATTCGATGTCGCGCAGCCGCTGGGGCTGGCCGCGGTCCGTCTTGCGCTGGATGCGCCGCCTGCGGCGGGCTTCCTGACGGGCGAATTTGGATGCGCGGTAATCATGTCGCATCTGCACCGGGGAGGCAAAAACGGCGGATCCTGGCTCAGGCCGGGGCCTTGCTCCGTCCCCCGCGTCATCGCCGTCCGAGCCTACGAGGCCGACATGAACATCGGCTGAACCGGAGGTGACCGGGCCGGACGGCAACGCGGAGAACCGCTCCCCCGCTTCCCCGAGCTCCTTGACCGTGGCCATGAACTGCCGGTACAGCCGGACCCCGAGCACGACGAAGAACAACAGCGACAGCGCGACAAGCGCTATCCAGATTACGATCCAGGACCACCAAGGCATGCTGAGTAGTCTAGCCGCCGTGCTGGCTAGTCTTCATATTGGGCGAGGGCGGCGGACAGCCACTGGCGGGAGGCCGCCGCCGGCTCCTCTGGCTGCACGATGCGGGCGGTCCCGCCGTGCTGGGCTACAAACATCGGGAGCCAGTCGGTGCTGCCGAAACGGATTTCGGCCAGCAGCCCCCCGTCAGGCAGCTCCGCCGTCCGCTCCGCGTAGTACTCGTCGGCGAGGCCTATGCCGCGGCGGGTCAGCTCCACGAGAACCACCGTGTCGTCGTCGTTGGGGGTGAAGAGCTTGACGGGGAAGCTGTCACCGGGCTCCGCCGTCTCCGAGGCGGGCAGGCCATTGGGTTCCAGGGCCTCGATCCGGTCCAGCCGGAAGTTTCGAAGGCCCTGCGCGGAATGGCAGTAAGCCTCGAGATACCAGGTGTTGTCCAGCGAATACAGCCGCAAGGGGTCGATATCGCGTTCGGAGACGGTATCCCGGAGCGGCGAGAAGTAGCGCAGCCGCAGCTGGGCGGCCGTCCGGATGGCTTCCCGCGCCGTTTCCAGGGCTGCGGCGTTGCCGGGCCCCACCTCGGGGGCGGCCAGGGCTGCCGCCTTGAGCCCCTCCTCCCCCGCCGCGGCCATGAGCTTGAGCGTCACGGATTCCAGCGCGCTGCCTTCGGCAAGTTCGGGCAGGCCATTGAGCGTTTCCAGCCCGGTGAGCAGGGCGCACGCCTCTTCGACGGTGAAGCGGACCGGCCGCTTCAGGTCGAGGTCCTGGGTGATGGTGACGTGGTCGTCGTCCCATTGGATGTCCAGCAGGTCGTCCGGGTAGCCCTCGGGCAGGCCGGAGCAGATCAGGATCCGCAGGTCCGCTTCCAGTTCTTTGCGGGTGATCCCGAAGTTCGCGGCCACCTCGCTGATGTGCAGACCCTGGTTGTGCACCAGGAACGGAACCAGCTGCAGCATCCGGGCCAGCTGGTCCTCGGAGGTGCGTTTACGGCCGCGCCGGGGCGCCCCGCCTTGCGGGGAATGAGCCTGCGGGGAAAGGGCCGGGAAGGCGACCGGCGGGACGGGGGCCGAGGCGAACCGTTCGGCGGCGGCCAGCCGGCGCCGCACGGACATCACGAGCTCGGGCGGGGACACCACGCGGACCCGGGGCCCGTAGGAGGCGAGTTCCTCGGCCAGGGTCTCGGCGTCCCGGTATGGCACGCTGAGGCGGTCGCGGCCCGCCTTGGGCAGTCCGGCGCCGGGTTCCGGAACGGGAGCGCTGAGGGCCCGGTTACGGAGTCCGTGCAGCCTGCCGGCCTGCACGTCCAGGACCGCGGTCCTGACCGGCAGCTCCGCTAGCGAGGCCAGTTCGGACCGCACGTTGAAGTCCGCCGGCGGGGTGAAGCTTTCCTTTTCCAGGACGGTCACTGCGGACGTGAGGCGGGAGAGGCGGAAGAAGCGTTTGTCCCCGCGGGTCCTGTCCTGCCCAACGAGGTACCACTGGCCGAAGCGGCTGCCGAGGCCCCACGGTTCCACCAGGCGTTCTTCTTCCTTGCCGGTGCTGCCGGCGAGGTAGCGGAAGCTGACGGGATGCTGGGCGTGCATGGCCGTGACCAGGTCTTCGAAGGCCTGGCCGGCGGGACGGATCCGTGGCTGCACCCCGGCGGGGAGCTCGGCGTCGACCAGTCCGCCGGAGGCCTGGAGCTTGCGGACCGCGTTGACGGCCGCGGAGCCGAGGGCGGCATGTTCCCAGAGCTGGGCAGCGAGGATAAGCACGGTGCACTCTGCCGGCGTGAGGTCGACGTCGGGAAGCCGGTTGGATTCCTTGCCAATCCGGTAGCGGGTGGTCGCCGGATCGTCCGACCCCCAGCCCTTGTCCGTGACGGTCTCGACGTCGAAGCCGAAGTGCCGCAGTTCGCCCTTGTCGCGTTCGAACATCCGCCCGAACGCTACGTCGGTGCTTGTGCTGTCGCGGTAGACCTTTTCCCGCAGCTCACTGCGGCGCAGGCCGTAGGTGGTGTTGAGCAGCGCGATGAGCAGGTTCAGGAGGCGTTCTGTACGTGAGGCGGACACCCCGCAAGGGTACTAAAGTCCCTGCCCGAAATTGACAAAAGCGCGGCAACAGCCGGAAGAACTTTTCCGATTGTTACCGCGCTTTGTGCATCAGGTGGCAGCCGAAGCGTCCTAGCTGCTCAGCGGACGCCGACGAGCTCGACGACGAAGATCAGGGCCTCGTTGGGGCCGATCGCTCCGCCGGCTCCGCGCGGGCCGTAGGCCAGCTCGGAGGGGATTTCCAGCCGGCGGCGGCCGCCGACCTTCATGCCCAGCAGGCCCTGGTCCCAGCCCTGGATGACCTGGCCGACGCCGACGCGGAAGTCGAGCGGTGCGCCGCGGCCCCAGGAGGCGTCAAACTCTTCGCCGGTGGACCAGGCCACGCCGACGTAGTGGGTGGAGACGGTGTCCCCGGCCTTGGCTTCGGCGCCGTCGCCCTCGATCAGGTCGGTGATGACCAGCTCGGTGGGCACGTCGCCTTCGGGGAACTCAATTTCCGGCTTCTGGCGGTCGATGTTGCGCTGTCCAAATGACATGGGTGCTCCTTCGTGGCTTGGGTGGTGGTGCGGGTGTGGTGGTTACTTGACGCCGAGGATGTCGACGACGAAGACGAGGTCGCCTACAGGCTGGCCACTGTCAGCAGTGGCCTCGGGGTAGGCAAGGTCCTTGGGGATGACCAGGAGGACGCGGGAGCCCACCGTCTTGCCGGCCAGGCCCTGGGTCCAGCCCTTGATGACGCCGGTGAGGGGGAAGGTGGCCTTCTCGCCGCGTTCGAAGCTGGAGTCGAAGACCTTGCCGTCGGCCATCGCCACACCGACGTAGTTCACGGTGAGGGTGTCGGTTTCCTTGACCTCGGGGCCGGTGCCCTTGATGAGGTCCTGGGACACGAGTGCGGTCGGGGCGGCGACGCCGTCGACGGAGATTTCCGGGATGCCCTTGTCGTTGTCCTTGACGGTCGGCAGTCCTGCCGGCGGCGTGACAGTTTCGCCCTCGGGCTTGTCCAGGACCGGCGGGGCGTCCTTGGCGGAGAGCACCTTGACGACGAGGAGCTGGGTGGGCTGCGCTTCGGCGCCCTCCGCGGCTGCAGCGCCGGGAACGGCGAGGGCCAGGTGGGAGCCCACCTTGGCGCCGACGAAAGCGTTGTAGATGACGGCGCTGCTGGTCTTGAGCTCGTCGTTCAGCTCGAGCTCTTCCGGGTCACCCGGGAAGGTGTCCTCCAGGGTGGACCCGTCCTTGCCGCTGAGGGCCACGATGGAGATGGAAGCGATCTGGTTCGCCTTGACGCGGTCACCGCCGCCCTCCGTGACCACCTTGACAGTGGGTTCCTTGACCTCGAGGGGCTTGGCGAATTCAACACCGGGCGCCTTCTTGTCGCCGTTCTCCGTCAGCTTGACGGAGTCCAGCTTGGCGGTCTCACCGGCGGACTGGCTGGTGGGTTCCGGGGCGGCAGGCTCGCCGCCGCCGCAGGCAGTCAGCAGCAGCAGTCCGGGAAGAAGAATTGCTAATAGTCGGCGCACTTAAGAACTTTCGTCGGGGCAGGATGGACGCGTCGCCGGGCAGTTGCCAGCGGCAAAGCAAGCGTTGGCCGCGAACGGCACTCCTCCAGAATAACGTGGAAAGCTGGGTATCAGCCCATAGAGTTCAGCAAGGCATCCACGCGCTCATCGACGCTGCGGAACGGGTCTTTGCACAACAGCGTCTGGTGGGCGCGGTCGTTGAGCTTCAAATGCACCCAGTCCACGGTGTAGTCGCGTCCCAGTTCCTGTGCCCGGCGGACAAAGTCGCCGCGGAGCTTCGCGCGGGTGGTCTGGGGCGGTGCGTCCACGGCGTCCTTGACGGCGGTATCGTCCACCACGCGGCGCACGGCCCCGCGGGACTGCAGCAGGTAGTAGAGACCGCGGGTCCGGGAAATGTCGTGGTAGGTCAGGTCCAGCTGGGCGATCCGGGGCGCGTCGAGGCCGAGGTTGTGCCGTTCGCGGTAGTTGTCCATGAGCTTCTTCTTGATGGCCCAGTCCACTTCGGTGTCGATCTTGCTGGTATCGCCGCTTTCGATCGCGTCCAGTGTCCGTTCCCAGAGGTCCAGGATCAGCGGGACGTGGGCGTTGTGGGCGCCCTGTTCCGCGACGAACGCCGTGACCTTGCCGAGGTATTCGCGCTGGATTTCCAGGGCAGTGAGCTGCCGGCCGTTGGCGAGCCGGACAAGGGCCCGGCCGCTGAGGTCATGGGAGATTTCCCGGATGCTGCGGATGGGGTTCTCCATCCGCATGTCGCGCATGATGACGCCGGCCTCAATCATCCGCAGGATCAGGTCGACGGTTCCGACCTTGAGCAGCGCCGTGGTCTCGGACATGTTGGAGTCGCCCACGATCACGTGCAGACGGCGGTAGAACTCGGCGTCGGCGTGCGGCTCATCGCGGGTGTTGATGATGGGGCGGGACCTCGTGGTGGCGGAGGAGACGCCCTCCCAGATGTGGTCGGCGCGCTGGGAGAACGCGAACGTGGCTCCGTGCGGGGTCTTGAGGATCTTGCCGGCACCGGCGATCAGCTGCCGGGTCACGAGGAACGGGATCAGGATCTCGGCCAGCCGGGAGAACTCGCCGCGCCGCGGGATGAGGTAGTTCTCATGGCTGCCGTAGGAGTTCCCGGCGGAGTCGGTGTTGTTCTTGAACAGGTAAACGGTGCCGTTGAAACCCTCCGCGGCGAGCCGTTCCTGCGCTTCGTCGACGAGGTCGTCCAGGATCAGTTCCCCGGCCCGGTCGTGCGCGATCAGCTGGGCGAGGTCGTCGCATTCCGCGGTGGCGTATTCCGGGTGGGATCCGACGTCCAGGTACAGCCTGGAGCCGTTGGTCAGGAACACGTTGGAGGACCTCCCCCAGCTGACCACCTTGCGGAACAGGTAGCGGGCCACCTCTTCGGGGGCCAGCGGACGGGACTCCGGGCTCGAATAGGAAATCCCGAACTCGGTTTCGATGCCGAATATACGCTTGTCCATCTCAGTTCTCCTCAGCCAGCAATGCCGTGATGTCTGCGTCCTCAAGCCGGCGGAAGGCGCGGCGTGTCCCGCGGCTGGTTTCCGAGCCGCGGTCCAGGACAGCCACCTCCACAGCCGACGCCGGCAGCGTGGTGGTTTCCTTGTCCGCGACGAGGCCGGCCAGGGCCAGCCTGATGGCGCCGGCAAAGTCGAGTTCGCCCTGCCAGCCCGCTGCGACGGCCTCCGAGACCTTGTCGGCCTGGCCGCCCATCACGATGAAGCCGTTCTCGTCGGCGATCGACCCGTCGAAGGTCAGCCGGTAGAGGTGGTCCTCCTCCGGGGAGTTCCCCACCTCGGCCACGGCCAGTTCAACCTCGAAGGGCTTTTGCTCCGCAGTGAAGACCGCCCCCAGGCTTTGTGCGTAGACGCTGGCGAGGCCCCTGGCCGTGACGTCCTCCCGGTCGTAGGAGTAGCCGCGTACGTCGGCGTAGCGCACCCCGGCCTGGCGGAGGCTTTCGAATTCGTTGTATTTGCCCACGGCGGCGAACGCGATCTTGTCGTAGATCTCCCCGATTTTGTGCAGCGAGGGTGACGGGTTCTCGGCCACGAGGGCGATCCCGTCCCGGCAGCTGATGACCACTACGGAGCGCCCGCGCGCGATGCCCTTCCGCGCGAAATCCGCGCGGTCCTTCATCAGTTGTTCGGGCGATACGTAAAACTGCTGGGTCATCTCAGGCCTCCCGCTGGGCCACGGCCCTGGACTCTATGATGGTGCCGGCCATCGCCGCGAGCTGGCGCTCCGGGACCCGGAAAGCACCTGTTCGGTTGACGATGTAGACCACCGGCCAGAGCTGCCGGACAGGGTCGGGGCCGCCGGTGGCGGAATCGTCGTCGGCGGCGTCATAAAGCGCCTCGACGGCGACGGCGATGGCGTCCTGCTCGGGGAGGTTGGGCCGCCAGAGCTTTTTGAGCGCGCCACGGGCGAACATCGAGCCCGAACCGACGGTGTGGTGCTCCTGCTCCTCGTACCGGCCGCCGGTCACGTCGTACGAGAAGAGCCGCCCGACGCCGGCCGGACGGTCGAAGCCAGCGAACAACGGCACCACCGCGAGGCCCTGCATCGCCATGGGCAGGTTGCTGCGGATCATGGCACCAAGACGGTTGGCCTTGCCGTCCAGGCTCAGGAGTGTCCCCTCGATCTTCTCGTAGTGTTCGAGTTCGACCTGGAAGAGCCGGGTGATGTCGAGGGCGATACCCGCGGTCCCGGCGATGCCGAGCACCGAGAACTGGTCCGCCGGGAAGACTTTCTCGATGTGCCGGCTGGCGATGACGTTGCCCATGGTGGCGCGCCGGTCCCCTGCCATCAGCACCCCGCCGGCATAACTCAGCGCGACGATCGTGGTGCCGTGCGGCGCCTGCAGTGGAGCGGCCGCCGTCCCTGCCGCGAGCTGGCGGCCGAACGGCAGCAAATCGGGGCGCTGGCGCTGCAGATGTTCAGTGAAGGAGGACGTGGCGTTGGCTGCTACCTGGTTGGCGGTGGTTTCCTGCACTGGTGCACTCCCTCAACGTAGTGAATCAACGACTTCCGGCACTCAGCCCCGTGTCGGCGCAACCCCTGGGCCGCCGCGGTCCGGCGGCTCTACTGGCCACCCTTTTGGACGAACGCCCGGACGAACTCTTCGGCGTTGGACTCCAGAACGCCGTCGATCTCATCGAGCAGGTCGTCGACGCCCTGGGTGGCGGCCGATGCCTGTCCCTCCGCCGGGGCCGGCGGGGCGGCGGGGACGTCCTCGTCAACCTCGGTGTCCCGCGGCTGCGGCTGCTGCTGCTCCTGGCCTGCCATTGCTTTCTCCTTCTGTCCGTCCCGTCTGTGCGAGGGACTTCCTGTAAGCCATATTGCCACGCCCGGGGCCGCTGCGGGACTCTTTGACCCTAGGAACCGGGTGGGAGTCCCAGCAGCTCGGAGAGGAACGGTCCGGCTTCCCGGTGGCGGGCGAAGAGCCCGCCTGTGAGGGCCTCGGTTCCGCGCAGCGGTTCCCGGGTGGGGACCCGCTGGAGCCTGCCGCGGCCGGGCACATCGAAGATCACGGAGTCCCAGCTGGCGCCGACCACGTCGGCCCCGAAGCGGCTGACGCAGCGGCCCCGGAAGAACGCCCGGGTGTCCGACGGCGGCTCGGTGACCGCCCGCTGGATCAGGCCGTCGTCGACGATCCGCTGCATGCGGTCGCGGGCCAGCAGCCGGTAGTAGAGGCCCTTCTCGGGCCGGATATCGGCCCACTGCAGGTCCACGAGGCCCAGCCGCGCGTGGCCCCAGTCGAGCCCGTCGCGTTCCCGGTAGCCTTCCAGCAGGGAGAGCTTGGCCAGCCACTCCACGGAGGTCGCGGCCGCCGCCCGGTCGCTGCCCAGTTCTGTCAGCGTGGCCTGCCAGCGTTCCAGCACGTGATGCGTGTGGCCGTCCCCGTCCACGGCGTCGGCGACGCCGGTGTCCTGGGCGTGCTTCGCGGCCGCTTCGTAGTAGATCCACTGCAGGTCCAGGGCGGTGATCCGCCGCCCGTCGAGCAGCCGGAAGGTGGCCGTGAGGGAGGTGTCATGGCTGACGGCCTGCAGCGCGGCGACCGGCTCATGGATTTCGAGCCTGGGTGCCAGGCCGGCCTCGATCAGGCTCAGCACCATCGCGGTGGTGCCGAATTTGAGGTAGTTGGAGGCCTGGCTGAGGTTGGCGTCACCGATGATGACGTGCAGCCGCCGGTACTTGTCCGCCGTTGCGTGGGGTTCGTCGCGGGTGTTGATGATGGGCCGGCGGATGGTGGTCTCCAGGCCGACTTCGGTCTCGAAAAAGTCTGCCCGCTGGCTGATCTGGTAGCCGGGCCGCGAGCCGTCCTGTTTCATGCCGACCCGGCCGGCCCCGCAGATAATCTGTCGGGTGACGAAGAACGGCGTGAGACCGCGGACGATGTCCCCGAACGGCACGTTGCGGGGCATGAGGTAGTTTTCGTGGGAGCCGTAGGACACCGACTTGTTGTCGGTGTTGTTCTTGTACAGGTTGACCGGCGGCAGTTCAGGATCGGCCGCCAGCCGGCGCACCGCCGCCAGGGCAACGAGGTCACCGGCGGCGTCCCAGGCGACGGCGTCGCGCGGGTTGGTCACCTCCGGGCTGGAGTACTCCGGGTGGGCATGGTCGACGTACAGCCGGGCACCGTTGCCGAGGACCATGTTCATCAGGAGCGTGCCGGATTCGTCCTCGCCGTCGGCCTCCAGTTCCTGCCGCCCGTAGGCGAGGGCGACGGCCTCGGCGTCGAGGACGGGAGGCTGGTCGGTCAGCTGGTCGGGCTGGGCCTGGCTGCGCTCAAGCGTCCAGCCCCGCGCGTCGTGCAGCGGTTCCTCGTCGGTGTAGTCCCAGCGGGTTTCGGCTCCGCCGGCGGCGCGCTGCCGGGTCACCTGGGCGTAGGCCTGGATCACCCGGGCGGACATCATCGTGGCATTGGCTCCTGGGGCGGAGGGGGCGTGGATGCCGTATTCGGTCTCCGACCCCATGACGCGCATGGCGCCGCCGGCCGGCAGCCCGCCGGAATCGCCGGACGGCTGGCCGGGCGCTGCCGTCACAGGTACTGGCCCGTGCTCGGCATCGTCTCGATGGACTTGCCGGGCTCCTGCCCCGCCTTGCCCTGGACGATGGTGCGGATGTAGGTGATGCGTTCGCCCTTCTTGCCCGAGATCCGTGCCCAGTCATCCGGATTGGTGGTGTTGGGCATGTCCTCGTGCTCGCGGAACTCGTCGACGACGGCGCGCAGCAGGTGGTCGATCCGGATGCCCTTCTGGCCCACGGTGAGCAGGTCCTTGATGGCGTACTTCTTGGCCCGGTCCACGACGTTTTGCACCACCGCACCGGAGTTGAAGTCCTTGAAGTAGAGCATTTCGGTGTCGCCGTTGGCGTAGGTGACCTCGAGGTATTCGTTGGACTTTTCGGTGGAGTACATGGCCTCGACGGTGCGCTGGACCATCGCATCCACGGTGGCCTGGACATCACCGTGGTGCTCGGCGAGATCGGACTCGTGGAACGGCAGGTCGGCGGTGATGTACTTGTTGAAAATGTCTGCCGCGGCCTCGGCGTCGGGGCGGTGGATCTTGACCTTGACGTCCAGCCGGCCCGGCCGCAGGATCGCCGGGTCGATCATGTCTTCGCGGTTGGACGCGCCGATCACGATCACGTTGTCGAGCCGCTCCACGCCGTCGATCTCGCTGAGGAGCTGCGGGACGATGGTGGTTTCGACGTCCGAGGAGATGCCGGTGCCGCGGGTGCGGAACAGCGAGTCCATTTCGTCGAAGAACACCACTACGGGGCTGCCCTCGGAGGCCTTCTCCCGGGCACGGGCGAAGATCAGCCGGATATGCCGTTCCGTCTCCCCGACGTACTTGTCCAGCAGCTCCGGGCCCTTGATGTTCAGGAAGTAGCTCTTCATGTCCGTCTTCCCGGTCCGCTCGGCGGCCCGGGCGGCGAGGGAATTGGCGACGGCTTTGGCAATCAGCGTCTTGCCGCAGCCCGGGGGGCCGTAGAGCAGGATACCCTTGGGCGCCTTGAGGCCGTGTTCGCGGTACAGGTCCGGGTGCAGGAACGGGAGTTCCACGGCGTCGCGGATCTGCTCGATCTGCGGGCCCAGCCCGCCGATGTCCTGGTAGGTGATGTCCGGGACTTCCTCGAGGACGAGGTTCTCCACCTCGGAGCGCGGGATCTTCTCGAGGGCGTAGCCGGTGCGGGAATCGATCGAGAGGGCGTCGCCGACCCGGAGCTTCTGGGCGAGGAGGGGCCCGGAGAGCCGGATGACGCGTTCCTCGTCCGCCCGGCCGACCACCAGCGCACGGTCCGCGCCGAGGAGTTCCTTGAGCGTGACCAGGTCCCCGGCCCGTTCGTAGCCCAGACCGGCGACCACCAGGAGGGCCTCGTTGAGGAGGACCTCCTGGCCGACAGCGAGCTGGTTCATGTTGACCAGCGGGCTGATTCCCACGCGCATCTTGCGGCCGGCGTTGAAGATGTCCACCGATTCTTCGGTGGCGGCCTGCCCGCCGTTGCCGGCGGAAGGGTGGCGTTTCGGGTTCAGCTGCAGCACCGTGCCGAAGCTGTACGGCGGCTGGCCCTCCTGGTCAAGGGCGTTCTTCAGCCGGAGGATCTCCTGCTTGGCGGTCTCCAGCATGGAGACGAGCTTGGAGTTGTTCTGCGTGGCGGCGGCGAGCTGGCGGTCAATATGCCGGAGCTTGTCCCGGAGGATATTGACCTGCCGCTCGGCCACGGACAGGTCGCTGGCGGCTTGCGTTTGTCCCGCGGCTGCTGCCGCGTCCTCTGCCGGTGTCAGGCCCGGATCAGTGTTCGGAGTCTCCATCGTGCATCAGCCCCTTCCTACGCTTCTATTAAGACATTAGCCCCAAGAAGCCGGGTGCCGCTGAAGTCTTCCGAAATACGGACTACTTCGTAATATCCGGATCGTCCTTGACGTTGGTTCCGGCCATGGCGTCCCGGGCGGCCCGGCGCAGCTTCTTGTCCGAGACGGCGCGCTCCCCCACGGCCCCCGGGGTCCAGGCGTTGACGTCCTCTTCGTTGAAGTCGGTCTTGGACGGGCGGCGCTTCACGGAAATGCCCGTGACGCCGTCGGCCAGCCGCCGGGTGACCAACAGGAAGCCGGTGTGGGCGACCATCCGGTGGTCCGGGCGGACCGCCAGACCCTCCAGGTGCCAGCCGCGGACCATGGATTCCCAGGCGTCGGGTTCGGTGAAGCGGCCGTCGGCCCGGATGGCCTCCGCGGTCCGGGAGAGCTGCGTCACGGTGGCGACGTAGTTGATCCACACGCCGCCCGGTGCCAGCACGGTGGCAACAGCGTCGAGGCATTCCCACGGGGCAAGCATGTCCAGGACCACGCGGTCCACGGAGCCGGGCTCTTCGGTGCGGACCACTTCCTCCTGGAAGTCGCCGAGGGAGATCTGCCAGGCCGGGTGCGGGCCGCCGAAGATCGTCTCGACATTGCCGCGGGCGATGTCGGCGAATTCTTCCCGACGTTCAAATGAGTGCAGGTAGCCGTTGTCCCCTACCGCGCGGAGCAGCGAGATGGACAGTGCGCCGGAGCCGACGCCGGCCTCCACGACGCGGGCGCCGGGGAAGATGTCCGCCATGGTGACGATCTGGCCGGCATCCTTGGGGTAGACAACGGCTGCGCCGCGGGGCATCGACAGGACGAAGTCCGAGAGCAGGGGCCGCAGCGTCTGGTACTGCTGGCCGACGTTGTTGACCACCACGGAGCCGTCCGGCTTGCCGATGATCTCGTCGTGGTTCAGGAAGCCGCGGTGCGTGTGGAAGGCGCCGCCGGCTTCGAGGCTGATCGTGTTCATACGGCCGCGCTCATCGGTCAGCTGCACGCGCTCGCCCTCCCGGAACGGTCCGCGGCGGCGCGCTGAACCGACGGGGACGGCGGCAGTTGCGGTGCCGGCCGCCGGGGCGTCTGTGCCAAGGGGCGCAATGGTTGCTGCGGTGCCGGCTGTTCCGGCGTCGTCAGGGCTGGTGCCTGCGGCGGTGTCGCTGCTCATGAAATGTTCCTCTTCTGGAAAGCTGTGTGGCCGCGGATGGTGCCGGCGGCCCGGCGGCTCGCGCCCGGGGCCATGCGCCCTGGCGGGAAAGACAGTCCGGAAATACACGACCGGCAGGTAACTCTACCGGCTTTGGCCGTACATCCGCTTGCCGGTGCCGGGACCCTTGCCCGTGAGGGCGCCCAGCACGGCGGATTGCCGGAGCAGACCCTTGACAGTCCCGTCCCGGTCGACCACGGCGTACTCCAGGCCTTCGAGTTGGGCCAGGTACTGGATCAGCTCCTGCCCCCTGGACCACTCGGGCACGTAGGCGCCCGCGCCGAGGGCATAGGACACGGCGGTGAGGGGCGTGGCGGCGGCGGCTGCCTTGGGAACCGTGGCGAGGGCCCCGGCGTCGACCACGGCAGACGGACGTCCGTCCGGGCTGTACAGCACGACGGCGGGAGCCGCCCCCGCGGCAAAACCCGGCGCCAGGGCCAGCACGTCGGCGACGGTGGCCGATTCGGGGAGGCCCACCGCGGGCTCGGCGAGGGCGCCGGCTTCGACGCCCGGCAGCCGGCTCCGCAACCGGGCCTGCCGGATCGAGGCGCTGGCCCCCATCCACAGGAAGCCGCAAACGAGGATTGTGATGAGCACAAGTGACGTGTCCGGTTCGCCGCCGCTGAGCAGGGGCAGGACAACAAACCAGCCGACGAGGGCGATCACGATGATGCGGCCGCCCCAGCCGGCGGCCACGGTGCCCTTTTCCTGGCTCCCGGTCAGCTTCCAGACGGCGGATTCGACGAGCCGGCCGCCGTCCAGCGGCAGCCCCGGGAGGACGTTGAAGATGCCGATCAGCAGATTGGCCCAGATAAAGATGTCGGCCAGGATTCTTGCGACCCCCGTGAGGTCGCCGACGGTGAGCACCAGCCAGCCGCCGGCGGCGAGGACGAAGTTCGCCGCCGGGCCCGCCATTGCGACGAGGACCGAACGGCCCGGTGAGGCAGTAAAGCTCTCGAACTGGGTGTGCCCGCCCCAGAGGTTGAGGACGATTTTTTCGCTGGGCCAGCGGTAGATCTTCGCAGTCAGGGCGTGCGCGAGCTCATGTACGAGCACCGAAATCAGCAGCAGGACAGCGTAGGCGAACGCCACGAAGTAAGCGCCGACGCCGAGATAAGGGTTGTTCGCCTGAAGCACCGGGCCGAAGACGATCACCGTGAACGCCGCAATGATGAACCACGAGTAGGCGAGGATCACGGGGATGCCGGCGATGCGCCCCAGCAGGATTCCCTCCTTGCGGGCCTGCTTCTGGGGGTCTTGGCCGCTGCGGCCGTGGGTGTTGGTGTCAGTCATGGACCGGCTCCTGTGCGGTGCCGCGGGCCAGGCCGAAGGTCGCGTCCGGGAACTCGTGGCGCAGGGCGACGAGTTCTTCGAGGTCTGCCACGGTCCGCCCTTCCAGGGTGTCCCACATAGCGTGGCGGGGATCGTGCGGCAGCGGCGCGATGTGCGGGATGGCGACCGTCGGCACCCCGGAGGCGACGGCGGCGGCCACGCCGGGCTTGGAGTCCTCCAGCGCGACGCAGTGGTGCAGGCCGAGGTCGGGGTCCTGCTCCTGGAGCAGTTCCACCGCCGTGAGGTACGCCTCGGGATGTGGCTTGCCCTGCGTGACGGTGTCGCCGGTGACCAGGAAGTCGAAGTAGGCCCTGGGCAGGCTGGCCACGATCTCCCGGGCCAGCGGGGCCTCGGACATGGTCACCAGGACACAGCGGATGCCCGCGGTGTGGAGCTCTTCGAGCAGTTCACGGGCACCGGGCCGCCAGGGCACGGAGACGCGGACCTGGCGGATGACGTGTTCCGTCAGGATGTCGATGATTTCGCGGCGTTCCAGCGCAACGCCGGCTTCCTGCAGGATCCCCGCGGAGAAGACGAGGGACTGGCCCACCAGCTGCATGGCCTTCTCATGGGACCAGTGTCCGCCGTGCGCCGCAACCAGGGCGTGTTCGGCTTCGATCCAGTACGGCTCGGTGTCGACGATGGTGCCATCCATGTCCCAGAGCGCGGCTTTGAGGAGGGGCTGGGAAGCTGAGGATCGCATGTTTTCCAGTCTACGGTGCCGCCCTGTAAGGGGCCGGATACTACGCCTACGGCGAATATCACCCGCGCACCAGCGATTCCCGGCGCTTCATTCCATGCGTGGTCCGGGTCCTTGGACGTAGGGTGAAGGGATGAATAGCTTCGAGGTAGACCCCGCGGAAACGGGCGACGTGCCCGAGCCGGAACGGCTGCTGCAGCCCGTACCCGAGGGCCGGCGCGTCACGGTGCTGCTCGCGGCCTTCGAAGGCTGGAACGACGCCGGGGAGGCTGCGAGCGATGCCTTGCGCTACCTGAACAAGCTCTGGGGCGGCAAGAAGGTCGGTTCAATCGACGCCGACGAATACTACGACTTCCAGTTCACCCGGCCCACGATCCGCCGCACGGCAACCGGTGAGCGGAAAATAAAGTGGCCCTCGACCCGGATCTTCAAGGCGAGTGTTCCCGAGTCCAATGTGGACGTGATCTTCGTCCAGGGCACGGAGCCGTCCTATAAGTGGCGCGCGTACACCGCGGAACTGCTGGTCCATGCCGAGGCGCTCCACGTGGACTATGTGATCCTGGTCGGCGCCCTTCTTGCCGACGTGCCGCACAGCCGGCCGATTCCGGTGAGTTCCTCGACCGATGACCCCGCCCTGCGGGAGCGGATGGACCTCGAGGCCTCGCAGTATGAGGGGCCGGTGGGGATTGTGGGGGTCCTGGCGGAGGTTGCGCTGCTGGCCGGGCTGCCCACGGTCTCGCTGTGGGCCGCCGTGCCGCACTATGTGGCGCAGGCGCCCTCACCCAAGGCCCAGCTGGCGCTGCTGCACCGGATCGAGGAGCTGCTGCAGATCCCGCTCGACACCCAGGAACTGGTCGAGGAGGCGGACGCCTGGGAGCGCGGCGTTGATGAACTGGCCACCGAAGACCCCGAGATCGCCGCCTACGTGCGCCAGCTGGAGGAAGCCAAGGACACCGCCGACCTTCCGGAGGCCAGCGGCGAGTCGATCGCCCGGGAGTTCGAGCGTTACCTTAAGCGCCGCGGCAAGGACAAGCCCTAGGGCTGGAGGCCTGCAGTCCGACCCTTAGAGCTCGACGCCGAGCAGCGCGTCGACGGCGTCGCTCACCAGCGCCGCGTCCGACGGTGACGCGTCATGGCCGTCCGCCAGGGCCGCCCTGGCCCAGTCGTCCACGGCTGCGACGGCTCCGGGGGCGTTGAGGTCGTTCGAGAGTTCGTCCCGCATACGGGATACCAGCCCGGCGGCTGAGCCGGCGGGGGCAGCTTCGAGGGCGGCCCGCCAGGTGCGGAGCCGTTCTTTGGCGTCGGCGAACCCGGCGTCGGTCCAGGACCAGTCGCTGCGGTAGTGGTGGGCCAAGATGGCCAGCCTGATCGCGGCAGGTTCCTCGCCGGCGGCGCGGAGCCTGGAGACGAGGACCAGGTTTCCCTTGGACTTGCTCATCTTTTCGCCGTCGAGTCCCACCATGCCCGCGTGGGCGAAGTGTTGCGCCAGCGGCACTCCGGACAGGGAGTAGGCGTGGCCGGCGCCCATTTCGTGGTGCGGGAAAACCAGGTCCGAGCCGCCGCCCTGGACGGTAAAGGGGGCGGGCAGGTATTTCTGGGCGATGACCGTACATTCGATGTGCCAGCCGGGCCGGCCCTCCCCCAGTTCGCCGCCGGGCCAGCTTGGTTCGCCCTTTCGGGCAACCCGCCAGAGCAGGGGGTCCAGGGCCTGCCGTTTGCCGGCACGGCCGGGGTCGCCGCCACGTTCGGCAAAGAGCTCGAGCATCTCGGCGTCGGACAACCCGGAGACGGCGCCAAGGGTCCAGGCGTCTGTGGCCTCGGCAGAGTGCTTGCCTGCGGCTTCGACGTCGTAATAGACGTCCCCGTCAGGCTCGCCGGCACCGCCGGGCACGCGGTAGGCCAAACCCCGCTGCAGCAGCAGCTCGATGGCCGGGACGATCAGCGGAATGGCTTCCACGGCGCCCACGTACCGGTCCGGGGCCAGCACGTTGAGGGCTTCCATGTCGGTCTGGAAGAGTTCGATCTGGCTGGCGGCCAGGTCACGCCAGTCCACACCGGTCGCCGTTGCGCGCTCCAGCAGGGGGTCGTCGACGTCGGTGACGTTCTGCACGTAGGAGACCGACTGCCGGCCGTCCCGCCAGGCACGGTTGAGCAGGTCGAACGCGACGTAGCTCGCCGCGTGGCCCATATGGGTGGCGTCATACGGGGTGATTCCGCAGACATACATGGACTGTTCACCGGCTGCGTCAAGAGTGACGACACTGCCCTTGGCGGTGTCGAAGAGGCGGAGGGCAGGCATGCTGCCCGGCAGCTGGGGAACGGGGCGGGAGATCCAAGACTTCACAGACCAAGCCTAGTGCTAGGCGCTGATGACGTTGAAACCGAGCAGCAGGTACAGGGCCAGGCCCAGGAGGATCCGGTACCAGACGAAGAGCCGGTAGCTGTGCGTCGAGACGTACTTCAGGAACCAGCCGATGATGATGTACCCCACCACAAACGCGACGGCCGTGGCGAGGGCGGTTTCCGGGAGGCTGTAGGGCCCGGTGATCCCGTCCTTGGAGACCACTTTGTAGAGCTGGTACAGGCCGCTGCCGAACACTGCCGGGATGGCCAGGAGGAAGGAATAGCGGGCCGCCGCCTCACGGGTGTAGCCCATCAGGAGTCCGGCGGTGATGGTGCCGCCGGAGCGGGATACGCCGGGGATCAGGGCCATGGCCTGCGCCAGGCCGTAGAGGATGCCGTGCTTGTAGGTCAGCTGGGTCAGGTCGCGGTCCTGACGGCCGATGGCGTCGGCGACCGCGAGGATCATGCCGAAAACAATCAACATGGTGGCGACGATCCAGAGGCTGCGGAGCACCGACTCGATCTGGTCCTGGAACAGCAGCCCCAGCACGATGATCGGCAGGCTGCCCAGGATCACCAGCCAGCCCATCCGGGCATCCGGGTCCTGCCGGGAGACTTTGCCGGCCAGGGATCCGGCCCATGCCTTGACGATCCGCACAATGTCGCGCCAGAAGTACACCACGACGGCGGTTTCCGTGCCGAGCTGGGTGATGGCTGTAAACGCTGCCCCGGGGTCCGCCGCGTTCGGGAGGAAGGAGCCCACAATCCGCAGATGGGCACTTGAGGAAATCGGGAGGAATTCGGTCAGCCCCTGCACAAGGCCCAAAAAGGCCGCTTCAAACCAGTTCACGTTTATAGACCCTACGTCATGAAACATTCCGGATCCCCGTAAGCTTGCTGACATGCAGCAGCGTTATGTCGGCAACAGTGGGTTGCGCGTGTCCTCCCTTTCCCTCGGCACCATGTCCTGGGCCCGGGAAACCGATGAGCAGGATGCCTCGGCCCTGCTCCGGACCTTTATGGATGGCGGCGGGACCCTGATCGACACCGCGGCGTCCTACGGGGACGGCCAGGCCGAGGCGATGCTGGGCGGGATGCTGGGCGACGTGGTGGCCCGCTCCGAGGTGGTGATCTCCACCAAGGCGGGACTTTCATTTTCGGATGGCCGGCGCGGCGTCGACACCTCCCGCAGCGGGATGCTCTCCGGCCTGGACGCGAGCCTGGCCCGGCTGGGTACCGACTACGTGGACGTCTGGTTCGCCCATGCCTGGGACCCCAACGTTCCGCTGGAAGAGACCTTGTCTGCGCTGGAACTTGCCGTGCGCTCGGGCCGCGCCCGGTACGCGGGTGTGTCCAACTTCAACGGCTGGCAGACGGCGAAGGCTGCCGCGGTGGCCGGCTTCCCGCTGGTGGCGAACCAGTCGGAATACTCCCTCCTCCACCGCTCCCCCGAAGCTGAACTCATTCCCGCCGTTGAGGACGCCGGCCTGGGCCTGATGGCGTGGGGTCCGGTGGGGCGCGGCGTGCTGAGCGGGAAGTACCGCGGGAACATTCCGGCGGATTCGCGGGCGGCCCATTCACGGCTGGCCGGCTACGTGGAACCGTACCTGGAGGGTGCCGCGTCCAGCGTGGTGGAGGCCGTGGCAATGGCGGCGAAGGGCCTGGGACGGACGTCCCTGGACGTCTCACTGAGCTGGCTACTGTCCCAGCCCGGTGTCGCGACGGCGATTGTGGGCGCACGCACGCCGGTGCAACTCAAGGAAATCCTGGATTCAACGCTGGCGCCGCTGCCCCCGCAGATCGCCCAGGCGCTGGAGGACGTGTCGAACCCCGCCTGAGCGGAGTAGTCAGCCGGACCTACTGGAGGATTTCGAGGTCTTCCTCGTCGTCGACGTCTTCTTCCTCGTCCTCATCGCTGTCGTCATCGATTACCTCAAGCGGCGTCACTTCGCCATACGCTTCGTAGAGCGAGTCGTCGTAGACTTCAAAGGCATCGGCAACGGCAAAAAACGCTGCCTCGACCGCGGGATCCCCATCTCCCCGGCGTGCCGACGCAGCAGCGAGGTGTTCTTCCAGGGCAGCCGTCAGGGATTGAAGCGCGACACGCGGATCGATGCTCATGACTTCACGTTAGCCGGAAAAGGAAGAAAATGGAGAGCAATGAAGGAACATTTTCTCAGCAGTTCGGTCCGGCGGGAACGGGACTATGTGAGGCAGTACGAGTACCTCGTACTGACGGTTAGTCCTGAGGATTCCCTGCCTGAAGCGCGCCGCCGCCTGGTGGAGCACTCGGAGTACGGCAAGTGGGAGCTTGAGCGCAGCGTGCTGTATTTGGGCGGGGGGCGCCGCTTCTGGCTGCGCCGCCGGGTGACGCAGGTCCAAAGGACCGTCTAGGTGTGTGGGGTCCAAAGGACCGTCTAGGGTCTGGGGTCCAGCGGACCGTTTAGGGTCTCTCGAGCGGCCCCAGCCACGCGTTGGCCACTGTGTTGTGCGCCGATTCGTCGTCGGAGGGGTGGAACATTCCTGCCAGCACGTCGCGGTAGAGCCGCTCCAGCTCCGAGCCGCGGAAGTAGCTGGAGCCCCCGGAGACCCGGATGGCCAGGTCCACCACGGTGCGGGCCGTCTCCGTCGCACTGACTTTCACTCCGACCAGCTTGGGGAACCACTGGCTGCCGTGTTCGGCCAGTGCGTCGACGTCGGCGGCGACGCTCGACAGCTGCGGGTACAGGGCGTCCATCGCCATCGCAGCGTCTGCGACTTTCCAGCGGATGTCCGGATCCTGGGCATAACTGCGCCCGTCGTTCTTGAACGACGTCCGGCCCTTCACGGACTCAACCGCGAGTGCCAGGGCCCGCTCGCCGATGCCCGTGTACACGGCGGCCAGCAGCGTCTCGAAGCAGGCGAAGATGGCGAAGATCAGGGGGTCCGCGTTCGGTCCGACCGGCAGCTTCCGGAAAATCCGCTCGGCCGGCACTACCGCACCGTCCAGGACCGTAGTGTTTGACTGGCTGGCGCGCATCCCCAGGGTGTCCCAGTCGGCCAGGATTTCGTAGCCGGGGGTGTCCCTGGTGATGAAGCCGTGGACCAGCTGCCCCTCGCCGTCGGCGGCCGAGGTGTCCTTGCCGAAAATCCCCAGCCGGGTCCACGCCGGTGAGAGGCTCGTGAAGATCTTGCGGCCGGTGAACGCGTAGCCGCCGCCGGCGTCAGGAACGGCCGTGGTGCGGGAGTCGAAGAGCACCGAGTCGTTCCCCGCCTCCGAGTTCCCGAACGCGAAGATCTCGCCCTGCGCGGCCTCCTTGAGGGCGAAGTCCAGCGAGGAGTCGCCGCGCGCGGCCAAGACGTGTGCGACGCCGGTCCACACGAGGTGCATGTTGATGGCCAGCGCGGTGGCCGGTGCCGCCGTCGCCAGCCGCCGCTGCAGCTGCGCCGCCGCTGAGAGCCCGAGCCCCAGCCCGCCGTCGGACGCCGGGACGAAAATCTTGAGGTAGCCTGCCGCAGCCAGCTCCTCAAGATCCTCGTGGAAGAAGGCGTTGTCCCGGTCGTAGCCGGCGGCGCGGCCTCGGATCCGTTCCAGCAGGGCATCGGGCAGGACATCGGGCAGGGTATCTCCAGGGCGCATCGGCAGTGTCTTTCCGGCCTCAGTAGTTGGTGAGCAGGGTATCCAGCACGCGGGCGCCGAACTTCAGGGATTCGGTGGGGACGCGTTCGTCCACCCCGTGGAACATCCCGGTGAAGTCCAGTTCGTCCGGAAGCTGCAGGGGGGCGAAACCGTAGCCCGTGATCCCCAGCCGGCTGAGGGACTTGTTGTCCGTGCCGCCGGAAAGGGTGTACGGCAGGACCTTGGCGCCCGGGTCCTCGGCGTGCAGCGCGTCGATCATGGAGTCCACGAGGTTCCCGGCGAACGGGACCTCCAGCGAGACGTCATTGTGCACGTAG